>JBBRPS010000079.1:0-19148 GCA_038227745.1 Gemmatales bacterium
CGACGACGAGCAGCAGGACCATCAGGACGGTGCTGAGCGGCCCGCCGAAGCGAAAGCCGCTGTGGTAGACGAGGAACGGCACGCACAGGAGGCCGAGCCAGATGTGCGCCCGCATCCAGGCCTGGGCGCGGCCGATGCGCCAGACGCGCACCTTCTTGCGCGCCCAGAGGAGGAACTCGAACAGGCAGATGAGGCCGCCGAGGACGCCGAGGACGAGGCCGACCAGGCTGCTGCCGCCGGGCCAGTGCGGCGCGGCGGCCGCGGTGGCGAAGTACCAGACGCTCGCGAGAGCGGTGGCGAGGAGGGTGAAAAGGAACCAGGGGCGGTGCGGCGGCCAGTGGTCGCGTCCGAAGATCAGCACGGTGCGAGTCTCCCAGGGGTCGCGGCCGGACCGGCGGCGCCGGCGGACTCGGCCAAGGTGTTGCTCTTCTATTAGTCGCGGGGGGGGATGTCAACGAGCCGGCACAGAATGGCGCGCCGGTGGCGCCGGCCACCGGCGCGCGGCCCCGCGCCCCGGCGAGGGGTTTTACGGATCCTTGAGCAGCGTCTCGGCCTCCTCCAGCAGCAGCCGGTGCCGCAGTCGCGTGGCCCAGTACGCGCGCTCGCCCGCGGGGGCGGCCTCCTCGCGCAGCGTGCCGACCCGCGCTTTGTCCAGCCAGCGGCGGGCCTCGTCCCGGTCCTTCAGGCGGTGGTGGGCCATCGCGAGGAACAGCCAGTCGTCGAGCGTCTCGCTGCCGCGGGACTTGATGGCGGCCCGCAGGCGTTCGACGCTCTCCTTGAAGTCGCCATTGCGGTAGAACACGGCGCCGAGCGTGTTGAGGTAGTTCGGGTCCGCCGTCCCGGCACCCAGCTTCCCCTCCAGCCAGGCGCGGTTGGTCCCCAGGCCGTGGATGGCCCGCGCCCAGGCCACCTCGTTGGCGGCGAAGGCGCCCGCGGTCCACCGAAACTGGGCCCACACGGCCTCGACGGCCTTCCGCGCGCCCTGGACGTCGCCCAGAGCGCGGAGGGCCAACGCCAGCCGTTCGCTGCGGTACAGTTCCAGCGGGTGTGCTTCGACCGCGCGGGCCAGGTCGTCCCGTGCCGCCGGCCAGCGTCCCAGGTCGGCCTGCACCAGGCCCCGCGGGTAGTACACCTCAACACCGGCCCCGAGCTCGAGGGCGCTGGTGTAATCCGCCAGCGCCTCCGCCGGGCGCCCCAGGGCGGCGCGGGCGATGCCCCGCTGCCACCGCGCCCGCCAGTCCTTCGGGCCTGCCTGGACCGCTGCGTCCAGTCGCGGGAGGTAGCGCTCGGCGCGGCGGCGGTTGCCGAGGAGGACGAGCAGGTTGTCCCACAGCCACGGCTGGTCATGCCCCCCGGCCGAGGCGGCGAGGAGATCGTCCAGGGCCTCGCCCTGCCGTTTTTCGGCCAGGGCGAGCGCGGCCCGATGCACACGCACCTCGGGGTCCCGCGGGGCGGCGGCGACGCAGGCGTCCCACACCGCCAGGGCGTCCTGCCGGTGCCCGCGCTCCTGCAGGCGCCGGGCCTCGCCCAGCCGCCAGTTCTGCACCCGGTCCGGCGGACAGGCGAAGTCTGCCGGGTACTGGCGGCGCAGGCGCTGCCACAGGGCCCGGGTGTCGGCGGGCGGCAGCGGCGTCAACGCCCCGGTGGGGTCGATCCGCCGCCCGGCGTACAGGTGCGCCAGGGCCGTCAGGTCCTCCGCCGGCCGGTCGTCGGGGACGAAGGCCCACAGGCGCGCCATGTCGTCATCCCCGGCGGTGAGGATCTGCCCGCCGTCGGGACGGAACCAGGCCTCGCGCACCTGACTGACATGTTTCAGGGGCGGCCCGACGCGCTCCCCGGTGGCCGCGTCCCAGACCTGGGTCGTCCCGTCCTCACTCGCCGTCAGCAGGAAGCGGCCGTCCGGGCTGAAGTGCGTCTTCTCGACTGAGCCGCGGTGAGTCAGGGGCGGGGTCCGCGGCGCCCCAGTCAGTGCGTCCCAGATGCGAGCACTCCCGTCGCCGTGGCCCGTGGCGAGCAGCCGGCCGTCGGGGCTGAACGCGGCGACCTTGCCGGTGGAGGGGAGGTGCAAGGTGAGCAGCTCTCGGCCGCTCTTCGCGTCCCAGACGCGCACGGTGTGGTCGCCGCCCGGGGTGGCCAGGCGCCGCCCGTCGGGGCTGAAGGACGGGGTGAGGACCCAGTAGCGGTGCTTCAGGAGCGGGGTTACGGGCTCGCCGTTGGCCATGTCCCGAACCTGGGCGGCGCTCGTCGAGGCACTGGCGGTGGCCAGCAGGCGCCCGTCCGGGCTCAGGGACAGGGGGAGCCCACGGTAGCCGTTGGCGAAGGGCTTCCACAGGTGCCGGTCGGCGGCGGGGCCCCAGGCGGTGATCACGGCTAACCCGTCGGCCGGGTCCTGGGCGGCGGTGACCAGGCAGCCGTCCGGGGCCGCCTGCAGGCGGTAGACCGCCGCCGGGTGGACCAGGGGCGCGCCGGCCGGCCGGCCCGTGGCCGGGTCCCAGAGGCGGACTCGCCGGTCTCCCCCCGCGGTGAAGACGACCCGGCCGTCACGGCGGAAGTCGGCCGCCGAGACCCCGCCCTCCTGTGGGAGAGGGGGGGTGGCAGGCCGGCCTGTGGCGGCGTCCCAGACCCGGGCCGTCCCGTCGAGGCTGGCGGTCACGACGCGCCGGCCGTCCGGGCTGTAGCGGGCGGACCAGACGGGGGAGCGGTGGCCGAGCGGGGGAAGGGGCGCGCTCTGCCCGGCCAGGTCCCACAGCCGGGCCACCTGGTCGTCTTCGGCGCTCAGGACACGGCGGCCGTCGTCCTGGAGAGTCGTCCGGAGCGGATGCGCGGAGGAACGCACCACCGCCGAGAAGGCCTCCCGCTTGAGCGGGTCCCAGGCCTGCGCGCCGGAGCCCCCGGCGACGAGTACCGTGATCGCCTGGCGGCCGAACCGGACGTCGTGACCGCTGCGGGGCAACTCGTGCAGCACCTTTCCGGTCCGCGCCTCGCGCAGGAACCGGCCGGAGAAGATCTTCGCGCTCCCGGGATCGAACGTGGCGTACGCCCCACCCGGCAGAGGGGCCGTCAGGGCGACCCTCTCGCTCACGTCCCAGACGCGAACGTTGTTCCCAAAGTCGCTCGTTGCCAGGAGTCGGCCGTCGGGACTGAAGACGACGTGAACGACTCGCTCGGGGTTTTCGAGGGGGCCGCCCAGGGCCGCACCCGTGGTCGCGTCGAACACGGACGCCCCCCGGGGGCCGCCGACAGCCACCTTGTCCCCGTCGGGGCTGAACGCGACCCGGAAGGAGGCAACGTGGCCGAGCGGGAGGGGCGTCGGCCGGCCGGTGGCGATGTCCCACAGGGCGGCGGCGGGCTTGCCGGCCCGGTCATGCGCGATGGCCTTCGCCGGCGAGCCGGTATCCACCCCCACGGGCGGGACCCACAGGGTGGCGGGGTCGCCGCAGGCCGTGGCCACCCTGCGGCCGTCCGGACTGAAGGCGACATCGTGGACGCCGGCCGCGTGCTTGAGGGGCGCGGTCACCGGCCGCCCCGTCGCCGCGTCCCAGACGCGCGCCGTGCCGTCGGCGCTGGCGGTGGCCACGCGGCGGCCGTCGGGGCTGAAGCGCGCCTGGTAGACAAAGCTGCCGTGGCGGAGCAGGGCGCCGACCGGCTCGGCGGTGGCGGCGTCCCAGACGCGCGCCGTGCCGTCGTAGCCGGCCGTGATGACCCGCGTGCCGTCCGGGCTCAGGTGTGCGGCGGCGACAGGGGCGTCGTGGGGGAACAGCCCCGTCAGGCGCGGCAGCAGGCGCAGGACGCCGCCGATCCGCAGCCGGTGGACCGGCTCGCGCTCCGGGTCGCCCCGGTCCAGCTCCAAGGCCTTGACGTACCAGAGCAGGGCCAGGGTCAGCTCGCCCTCCTCCTGACGCCGCGAACCGTTGGCGACGTACTGCAGAGAAAGTTGGCGTCGGAGATCTTCGCCGCGCGCGCGCTCGCCGCGGGCGCGCTGCAGGGCCTCCCCCTTGGCCCGCTCCTCGCCCTCGGCCAGGGCGTACATCTCGACAGCCACGACGGTGGACGCGACGGCAGCGCCCCCCAGCAGCAGGACCAGGGCCGCGCTCAACCCCGCGATGACCGGGTTGCGCCGCGCCCAGCGCCACGCGCGTTCCAGGCGCCCGACCGGCCGCGCCTTGACCGGCTCGCCGCGCCGCCAGCGGCGCAGGTCGTCGGCCAGCTCCTGCGCGGTCTGATAACGGCGGCCCGGCTCCTTGGCGAGGGCCTTGAGGCAGATCGTCTCCAGGTCGCGCGGGACCTTGTCGTTGAGGCTGCGCGGCGGCCGCGGCTCCTCGCGCAGCACCTGGTACAGCAGCATCCGGGCATTGCCGCGGAACGGCAGCTCGCCGGCCAGCAGTTCGTACAGCACGACGCCGAGGCTGTAGACATCGCTGCGGCCATCGACCTCGTGCGACTGGCCGCGCGCCTGCTCGGGGCTCATGTAGGCCGGCGTGCCGAGGACGTGGCCCTCCAGGGTCATGGTGACCTCGCCGGCGTCGCGCTTGGCCAGGCCGAAGTCCATGAGGCGCGGCCGGCCCTCGAAGTCGAGCATGACGTTGGCCGGCTTGACGTCGCGGTGGACGACCCCCTGGGCGTGCGCGTAGGCGAGGGCGTCGGCCAGGGCGGCGACCAGCTCGGCGGCCTCGCGGAAGGTCAGCCGCCCGGCGGTCAGGCGGTCGGCGAGGGTCACGCCCTCGACGTACTCGCTGACGAGGTAGGGCACGCCGTCCGCCTGGCCGACGTCGTGGACGGTGACGATGCCGGGGTGGCGCAGCTGGGCGACGCTGCGGGCCTCGCGCAGGAAGCGGTCTTCCTGCCCCGTGCTGCCCAGGCTGCCGGCGCGGGGCACCTTGACGGCGACGAGGCGGTCCAGTTCCGGGTCGCGGGCCTTGTAGACGGTGCCGCAGGTGCCCGCCCCGAGCTGTTCGAGCAGCTCGTACTTGCCGAGCATACGCCGCTCGGGCCGCCAGGATCCGGTGGCCTCCCCCGAGACCTGCCAGCCGGAGCCGCACGAAGGGCAGACGACGCCCTCGGCGGCGATGGTCTCGAGGACCTCGGCCGGGGTGCCGCAGTGGGGGCAGCGCAGGTGCATGGGAGAAGGGAGTTGGCCAGCCGGCCCGGGAGTAACGAGGGATGCAGCCCCGAGGCCGGTGAGGGCGGGGCGGTCCCTTCTCCTCTCAGGGTAACGGCCGCCGCGAGGGGCGACAAGCCGCCGCTTTCGCGCGGCCCCGTTGACGGCGTGCCGCACGCGGGTCAGAATGGGAGCTGAAGCCAGCGCCCCGGCCCGCCGCGGCCGGGCCCGTCCGCCCCGGAACTCGCGTCTCTCTGCACGTTGAGGCTGCCCATGCCTGCTCAGCTCGTCGTCGTCGCCGGCCCCGACAAGGGTAGGGCGTTCCCCCTCAAGTCCGGGGAAACCATGCTCATCGGCCGTGGCCGCAACACCGGGGCGCTGCTCACCGACCCGAGCGTCTCGCGCGTCCACTGCGAGGTGAAGCTGGAGGGCGAGCAGGCCGTGCTCGTGGACCTCGGCAGCAGCACCGGCACGCAGGTCAACGGCAAGCGCGTCGAGCGGCACGAACTGGAGACGGACGACATCATCCGCATCGGCGACACGCGCTTCCGCTTTGAAGGCCCGGAGGACGCGGACGATGACGGCCGCCTGCCGGCGGGCGTCGCCCGGCCGCCGCTGCTCCCCGCGGAGCGGATCCAGGAGCTGGGGGGCTGCTGGCTGGGCCGTTACCAGCTCGGCGCGCTGCTGGCGCAGGGGCAGGTCGGCGCGGTGTTCCAGGGCCGCGACAGCAAGCACGACCGGCCGGTGGCGCTGAAGGTGTTCTGGCCGGAGTTCGCGCGCGACGCCCGCGAGGTGCGCCGCTTCGTGCGGTCGATGAAGACCATGCTGCCGCTGCAGCACCCCCACCTGGTGCGGCTGCTGGCGGCGGGGCTGACGCAGCCGTACTGCTGGATCGCGATGGAGTACGTCGAGGGCAAGAGCCTGGCGGAGGTCACGGACCGCGGCGCGACGATGCCGTGGCCGCAGGCGCTGCGGATGGGCGCCCACGTCAGCCGGGCGCTGGTCTTCGCGCACTTCCACCGCATCGTCCACCGCAACGTGTCGCCGCGGAACATCCTCGTGCGGACCGCCGACGGGACGGCGAAGCTCGGCGACCTGCTGATGGCCCGGGCGCTGGAGGTGACGCCGAGCGTGCAGGTGACGAAGCCGGGCGAGTTGCTGGGCGACGTGCATTACATGGCGCCGGAGCGGACGACGGGCATCGCGACCGACGTGGACCACCGCTCGGACATGTACAGCCTGGGGGCGACGGTGTATGCGCTGCTGGCGGGGCGGCCGCCGGTCAAGGGCAGCTCGATGATCGAGACATTGCTGAAGATCCGGCAGGAGCAGCCGGCGCCATTGAAGCAGTTACGACCGCTGGTGCCGGACGCTCTGGACACGGTCGTGATGAAGCTGCTGGCGAAGCGGCCCGAGCAGCGCTACCAGACGGCCGCGGAGCTGCTGGGGGAGCTGGAGCGGTTTGCCAAGTCGGTCGGTGAGAAGACGTGAAGAGCGGCAGAAATGAGTGGCCGTTCGTTTAGCCGCGGTGTACTAGCCGGGGAACGGGACACGCGCCCGGTCAGAACAGGAAATACCGCTGCGCCATCGGCAGCACCTTCGCCGGCGCGCACTCCAGCAATTCGCCGTCCGCCCACACGCGATACGTGTCCGGGTCTACCTTGATCTTCGGCATCGCCGTGTTGTGCGGCAGGTCCTTCTTGCCCACCGTGCGACAGCCCCTCACCGCCACCACCGGCCGCTGCAAGCCGTACCGCTCCGGCACCTTCGCGTCCAGCGCCGCCTGCGACACGAACGTCAGGCTGCACAGCGTCTGCGCCCGCCCGTAGGCCGCGAACATCGGCCGCATGCAGACCGGCTGCGGCGTCGGAATGCTCGCGTTCGCGTCCCCCATCTGTGCGTACGCGATCATGCCGCCCTTGAGCACCAGCTCCGGCTTCACCCCGAAGAAGGCCGGCTTCCACAGCACCAGGTCGGCGAACTTCCCCGGCTCGATGCTCCCCACGTGCGCCGCGATGCCGTGCGTCAGCGCCGGACAGATCGTGTACTTCGCGACGTAACGCTTCGCACGGTTGTTATCGTTCCGCTCGCCGTCGCCCGCCAGCGGCCCCAACTGCACCTTCATCTTGTGGGCCGTCTGCCACGTCCGGATGATGACCTCGCCGATGCGGCCCATCGCCTGCGAGTCGGAGCTAATCATGCTCAAGACGCCGCGGTCGTGCAGGATGTCCTCGGCGGCGATCGTCTCGGCGCGGATGCGGCTCTCCGCGAACGCCACGTCCTCCGGCACCGACCGCGACAGGTGGTGACACACCATCAGCATGTCGAGGTGCTCGTCGATCGTGTTGACGGTGAACGGCCGCGTCGGATTGGTGCTCGACGGCAGCACGTTCGGCAGACTTGCGATCTTGATGATGTCCGGCGCGTGACCGCCGCCCGCCCCTTCCGTGTGGTAGGTGTGGATCGTCCGCCCCTTGATCGCCGCGATGGTGTCCTCCACGAAGCCGGACTCGTTGAGCGTGTCGGTGTGGATGGCGACCTGTACGTCGAGGGCGTCGGCGACGCTCAGACAGCAGTCGATGGCGGCGGGCGTGGTGCCCCAGTCCTCGTGCAGCTTCAGGCCGCAGGCGCCGGCGCGAATCTGCTCCTCCAGCGGGCCGGGCAGGCTGCCGTTGCCCTTGCCGAGGAAGCCGAGGTTGATCGGGAACGCCTCCGCGGCCTGGAGCATGCGCTCCAGGTTCCAGGCGCCCGGCGTGCAGGTCGTCGCGTTGGTGCCGGTCGCCGGCCCGGTGCCGCCGCCCAGGAGCGTGGTCAGGCCGGCGGCGATGGCGGTTTCCACCAGTTGTGGACAGATGAAGTGGACGTGGCTGTCGATGCCGCCGGCCGTGGCGATGAGGTTCTCGCCGGCGATGACCTCGGTGCCGGGGCCGATGACCAGCTTCGGATCGACGCCGGGCTGGATGAGCGGGTTGCCGGCCTTGCCGACGCCGACGATGCGGCCGCCGCGGACGCCGATGTCGCCCTTGACGATGCCCCAGTGGTCGAGGACGACCGCGTTGGTGATGACCAGGTCGAGCGGCGGTTCGGTGGGGGTGCCGGGCAGCGGCGACTGGCCCTGGCTGTCGCGGATCACCTTGCCGCCGCCAAACTGCACCTCCTCGCCGTAGACGGTGTAGTCCTTCTCGATCTCGATGAGCAGTTCGGTATCGGCGAGGCGGATGCGGTCGCCGGTGGTCGGGCCGTAGTGGCCGGCGTAGGAGGGACGGGACAGCTTGACGCTCATGACGTGACTCCCAGGGTATCTTGAGCCGCGCCGCCGAAGCCGCGCTGCCGGGCCTGCTCCAGGGCGCGCTGCCGCACCGCGGGGTCGTCCAGCGCCCCCATCACCAGGCCGCTGCCGCCGTAGACCTGGCGCGCCCCGCCCAGCGCCACCAGACGCACCGTCTTCGCCTCGCCCGGCTCGAAGCGCACGGCCGTCCCCGCCGGCAGGTCGAGGCGCATGCCGTACGCCGCCTCACGGTCGAACACCAGGGCGCGGTTGACCTCGAAGAAGTGGAAGTGCGAGCCCACCTGCACCGGACGGTCGCCGGTGTTCGTGACCTCCAGGGTGGCCGTCGGCCGGCCGGCGTTCAGCTCGATCGGCTCGCCATCGAAGAGATATTCACCGGGAATCACACGGTTCCTCCGGGAAGAGGGAACCACGAAATACACGAAAAACACGAAAAAAAGATTCTCTCTTTCCCTCTTATTCTTCTGTCTTTTTTTCGTGTTTTTCGTGTATTTCGTGGTTTCATTTAGAGCCGCCGCAGGAAGGCGACCAGGTCGTGCTTCTCCTCGGCGGTCAGCTGCGTCTCGAGCACCAGGTTGAAGAACTCGACCACGTCCTCCAGGGTCAGCAAGCGGCCGTCGTGGAAGTACGGCGGCGACTCCTTGATCCCGCGCAGCGTGAACGTCTTGATCGGCCCCTGGGTGGTGGCCTTCATGCCGTTGATCATCTGCGGCTTGTAGAAGCGCTCCACGCGCAGGTTGTGCATCGAGTTGTCGGTGTAGTACGGGGCCGGGTGGCACTCGGCGCAGCGCGCCTTACCGAAGAACAGCTTCTGGCCGTGCATTTCCGGCGAGCCGGACTTGAACTTGCGCGGGTCGAGCTTGCCGTCGATCCCCAGGGCCGGCGCCGGCGGGAAGTCCAGCAGGTTCTGCACCTCGCTCATGAAGTGGACCTGCGTTGACCGATCCAGGAAGTTCATGCCCTTCATCATCGCCGTCACCGGATCGCCGTCGAAGTAGGCCGCCAGCTGCTCGAACTGCGTGAAGTCCTCGATCGACTTCAGCGCCCGCTGCGAGCCGAACAGCCGCTGCACGTTCACGCCGCGCAGACTCGGCGTGTCGATGCGGCGGCGGTGCGTCTGCGGCCGAATGTCGCCCACCAGGTGCATCGCCGCCGAGGTGTGGCCGTTGACGTGGCAGTCGAAGCAGGTCACGCCCTTCATGCCTTCGCGGTGCTCCGCCTTGCGGTCGAAGGTGGCGTTGAACTGCTGCTGTGGGAACTGCGTCAGCAGCAGCCGCATGCCCTCCATGTCCTTCGAGTTCAGGATGCCCTGGAAGATGTCCTGGAAATTCTCGATCGTCACCAGTTTGCCCTGCGACACGTCGCCGAGGTCCAGCCGCGTCGTCAGGAAGATCGCCGGCGGAAACTCCGGCAGGAAGTGCTCGGGCAGGTCGAAGTCGAGGTCGAAGCGCTGCAGCCGCGCCAGCTCCTTGATTTCGTGCTTCGGGAACACCATGCCGCCGACTGGATGGTTGGGGTGCGGCAGCGGCAGGAAGCCCTTGGGGAACAGCCCTTTCTTGCGGATCTCCTCAGGCGCCATCTTGGCCAGCTGCTCCCAGGTCAGGTCCGCCGGCAGCTTCGCCGTCGGCCCGACCGGGACCGGCTTGCCCCGCGTCATCTTGACCTTGGGGTCCACCTTCCGGACCAGGTCGTAGCGCTCCTCCAGGAGCGCGTTCTGGCGCGCCATGATGGCGTCCTTGCCGGCCTTGTCCCGGGCCATCACCTGGGCGAAGGTCTCCTCGCCCAGGATGACCGGCGCGATCTGGTCGTAGCTGGTCTTGCCGACGTCCGCCTTCTTCCCCTTGCCGGGGCCGGGGCCGGGCTGCGTCGGCGACGGGCTCACCAGGTACAGGACCAGGCCGCAGCCCGCGAGCCCCAGCAGCCAGCCCCGGATGCGCCCCCACGTACACGGTTGCATGACATTTCCTCCAGAAGAAGCCTCAGGATGTCGGTCTTGTACACTTGTCGAAAGCTAACGGGTGGGCGGTATGCCACGGTAGGGTGGGTAGGGCCACGGTCCGGGAGAAGTTCAGACAATGGGCTGGTGAACGGTGATCAGCTTGGTGCCGTCGGGGAAGGTCGCCTCGACCTGGACCTCGGGGATCATTTCGCTGACACCCTCCATGACGTCGGCGCGGCTCAGGACGCCGCGGCCGGCGCTCATGATCTCGGCGACGCTCTTGCCGTCGCGGGCCAACTCCAGGAGGTGGCTGGTGATCAGCGCGACCGCCTCCGGGTGGTTGAGCTTCAGGCCGCGGGCGCGGCGGGCGCGCGCGAGTTCCGCGGCGACGAAGATCAGGAGCTTGTCGCGTTCCTGCGGCGTCAAATGCATGTCCCGGGCCTCCCCCCGTCGAGCCGTTCGCTGGGCAGCATCTTAGGGCGGCGGCCCCATCCGGACAAGCACCTTTGCAAAGCCCACGGGTCGCACCCCGTGGGCTTGCCGTTCATTAGAAAAACAGACAAAGCCCACGGGTCGCACCCCGTGGGCTTGCTTTTCAGTCGGTTACTTCACCGCCGCGAGCGCCGCGGTGAGCACGCGCTCCGCCCACCCGGTCTCGGGCGGCAGACCGTGCCAGGTGCATTCGAGCACCACGTCGCCCGCCCGCGCCAGCAGCGTGCTGACGCTGACCGGCTCGGTCCCCGCGCCATACTGCATCCGCTTGTCGTTGCGCACCGCCTCCTCCACGCCGGGCAGCTTGACCGAGGTCGCCCGCGACTCCACCACGCGGATCGACGGCCCGCAGTTGGCCACGACCTGGTCCTGCTTGCGCTGCAGATCGACCGCGAAGCCAAAGTACGACCGTGCCCCGGCCGGCGTCTCGTGGCGCACCACGCTCACCGCGACCATCTGCCGTGGGTCCTTCCGCAGCGACCACACCAGCGTGCGGCCCTCGTCCCAGGTGCTCGTCACACGTTCCGCGCGGTCGCGCTCGCCCAGCAGCGCCGCCACCTGCTTCACCATCGCCGGCGTCCACGCCTGCTGCCCCGCGCTCCACTCCGCCTCGGGCAGCGCCTGCTCGAGGCCGCGCAGGGCCGTGGCCAGGTCGGTCCGGTTGCTCTGCTCGGCCCGCACGTACAGGTCGGGGCGGTCGATCCAGCGCACCACGCGCGGCGGCCGCGTGAAGGCGCGCTTCTCGGCGTCGGGCAGGTTCTTCTCCTGCAGGACGTTGAAGAACGCCAGGCCGCGCACGTCCGCCCAGTAGCGCATGCGCAGCGCCGTCTGGCTGTAGGTGCGCAGGGCGGGATCCGGCGCCGCATCGGGCACGTGCAGGTAGCGCTGCGCCAGCAGCGGGAAGAGCGCCTGCGAGCCGAGCCGCCGCGCGACCTGGGACGTCACCCACTGGGCGCGGCCCTCGACGACCGCCAGCCAGGCCAGGAACTCCTCGCGGTCGCGGCAGGTCGCCCGCCGGGCGGCCAGGCCGTAGCGCTGGTCCAGGGCGAAGCGGGCGGCCTCGTGAACCAGGGCGAGCTGGAGGAACGCGGGCGCGTTGGCCGACTGCAGCGAGCGCTCCCAGTTGGCGATCCTGGGCAAGTTGTCGGGCACGACGTAGATCACGTCGAAGCCCTCGGCGTGGCGGGCGAGGGTGGCGCCCGCGGAGGCGAAGCGCGTGATCTCCAGGGCACGGGCGAGGGCGTCCTGCTGCAGCTCGGGGAACTGCCAGCGCACGCACGCCTCCAGGTCGGGGTCGGGGAGCTGCTGCATCTGCTCCGCGCTGAGGGCGCGGAACTGGGGCGGCCGCTCCAGGCGGGCGCCGAGCACCGTCTCCAGGTGCGGCCGGGCCTGCGCGAACAGTTCGGCAACCTTGTCGGCCGTCGGAGGGCCACCCTCCTGGGCGCCGACCGGCACGCCGGCCAGCCACAGGGCCAGCGCCGCCAGGGCGCATCCGCCTGTCTTGCCTCTTTGTCCCATCGGTTCCCTCCCTCGCGTCTTTCGCGTCTTACGTCCTCCGCAATGCCCGAAATCGGGACGGGATTGAAACAAAAGAGCGACGTTTGCGGAAGGTCGAAATCCGGCGCGATGGAGATCTCGCCCGGCCCTCTCACGGGCCAGCGGGCAGCGTGAGCTTGAGGTTGGTATTCTCCTTCTCTTCGAGGCGGACCATCTGGGGCAGGGTGATGGCGGGTACGCCCTTGTGCGCGGCCTGCAAGCCGCCGCGCGGGTCGTTCACCAGCGGCGGCTGCACCATGACCCGGTACTCGCCCGCGGGGGCGCCGTCGGCCTTGGCGTTGTCCTTCACGGTGCTGAGGGTGAACGTGCCGTCGCTGCCGATCGTGCCGACCACGCGCAGGAGCGGGTCGGCGACGGTGGTGAACTCGACCGAGCCGCCGGTCAGGGGCTTGCCGTTCTTGTGGATCACCTTACCGCCGGCGGGAAAGGTCCTGGGTAGCGCGCCGCCGCCGCAGCCGGCCGCCACCAGGACAAGGGCACCGAGGAGAATACGCGACATGGACCGATCGCCCTCAAAGTCCCGGGTGAAGCGCAGCGAATCCCGGGGTCAAAGGAGACGGCCCCGGGATTCGCTGCGCTTCACCCGGGGCCTGGCAGGAGATTCTCTCCGTCAATCCCAGTCCGAACCCAGCGGGACGCCGTCGCGCGGGTCGCAGGCGCTGGCCCAGGTGGTGGCCGAGATGCCGGCGGCGACGAAGCGCACGCTGCCGTCGCCAATGCCGCAGTTCATGCCGCCGGTGTGCGGCGAATTGCCGCGGCTGGGGTCGCAGGTGCCGAACGGGACCGGCTGGACCTGGAACAGGAAGCACGCGGCGTAGCCCGCGTTCGTGTTCTTGGAGGCGGTGTTGTGGCACATGATCGGCCGCCACGGCAGCGTCGAGTCGGCCCACAGCGAGGCGGCCGAGTTGCCGGCGCCCCGGTTGGTGGACAGGCTGCACGAGCCGTACACCTCGCCGAAGAAAATCGTGTTCGACACGCCATCCGGGAACGACCGCGGCATGGAGTTGGCGCCCTGCACCTGGGCGGCATCGCCGCCGCCGGCGATGGGGTTGCCGAACACGTAGTAATTGGCGCTGTAATTGCCCACCGCGAAGCCGTTGGCGCCGCCGTTGGTGGTCTGGCTCAGGCCGTTCGTGGTGGAATAGTCTGACGGGCAGAGGTAGGTCGGGATCGGCCGGAAGTACTGCCCGCCGCAGTACTGGCCCGGCCCGACGTTGCCCTTGGTCTGGAGGTTGTAGACGCCGCGCTGCTCGACGTGCGGCAGGAGGAAATTGAAGATCGTCCACGGGCCGCCGTTGTACGCCGGCGCCGCCCTGGTGATGGCCGTCCAGCCGTCGGGCGCGGCCACCGGCGGCAAGGACTTGTACGTGTCGTGGATGCTGTGCGTCGCGACCAGGATTTGCTTCATGTTGTTTTGGCACTGGGTGCGCGCGGCGGACTCGCGCACCTTCTGGACGGCAGGGAGGAGCAGGCCGATGAGGATGGCGATGATGGCGATCACCACCAGCAGCTCGATCAGCGTGAACGCCGTGCGGCGGAGCAGAGGGGGACGCATAATCTTGCCCTCAGATGGGGAGCGGATGAACGGACAAGGCGATAACGCTCGCTGAAAGGGTTCGCGGGGCGCCCGGCGCGGTTGCGCCCGGCGCGGTCACTTCTTTGAAACGTCAACGGTGAAGTCGTTGCTTTTCGGCTCCACCTTGTAGGTCTTCGCCGGGGTGACGGGCGGGTCGCTCTGGTCCTTGCCCGGCGGCATGTAGGTGACCTGGTACTCGCCCTCGGGGGCGCCGGGCGCCGGGTCGCCCTTCCGCTTGGTCGAGAGCTCGAACGTACCGTCCGCGCCCACCATGCCGTTGATGAAGATCTCGCCCATGTCTTTCACCGGCCGGAACTGGATGAACTCGCCCTTGACGGCCTTGCCGTTGCGGACGACTTTCCCCTTTGCCGGATACAGTTTCGGGATGTCTTCCCCCTTGCCGCAGCCGAGGACGGCGAACCCGAGGAGGAGGAAGAGCGGCGCCCAGCGGAGCAACATGGAAGAACCTCTGGCGAAGTGTCTGGAAAACGGCGGTCGGGAACAGACGGCCCGGAGCGCCGGCGCGGGACGGCCCGCGCCGGCGCTCCGGAGGATGTGGGCGGATCGAGTCGGTTGTGGGCCTCAATCCCAATCGCTGCCGAGGGGCACGCCGTCACGCGGGTCGTTGGCGGCGGCCCAGGTGGCCTGGCTGACGCTCCGGGAAACGAAGCGGACGCTGCCGTCCCCCATGGCGACGTTGATGCCGCCGATGTGGGCGGACTGCGGCCGGTCCGCGAGGCAGTTTTTGATGAAATTGGGGTTGTCCTGCGGCAGCGGCGAGGGCGGGTAGCCCGCAACGCCGCCCTTGTTCGGCCCCAGGTTGTAGCCCGGCCGCCAGATGCTGTTGGCGTCCGCCCAGAGGCTACCCCAGAGGAGCGCCTGGTTCCCGCTGTTGCCGCACGTCCCGTAGACCTCGGCGAAGAAGACCGTGTTGCTGGTGCCGTCCTGGATCTTGACCAGCGAGAGGCCCGCGTCGTACGTGTTCCCCCGCAGCGGGGCGCCGAATACGTAATTGTTGGCGGCGACGCAACTCGCACCCCAGCTATTGGCCCCTCCGTAGGACGTCGTGTTCTTGCCGGCCTGCACCGAGGGGTCGGACGGACAGATCAGGAACGGGATCACCTGGAAGTACTGGCCGCCCGCGTAGCCCCCGGTGCTCAATTTTTTGTAGATGGCGGTCTGCTCCATGTAGGGGAGCAGAAAGGCGAAGATGGTGTAATTGTGCCGCCCAAAGGGACTGGAGGCGGGCGTGAAGCAGCCGCCGGAGTTCGGGTCTGCGCACGGGGCGCACATCGGGGGCAAAATCTTGCGCGAGCTTTCCAGGTTGTGGGTGGCCTTGATGACCTGCGCGAAGTTGTTCTGGCACTGGATTCGGGAGGCGGCCTCGCGGACTTTCTGGACAGCGGGGAGGAGCAGGCCGATCAGAATCGCGATGATGGCGATGACGACCAGCAGCTCGATCAGCGTGAACGCCGGACGGCGGAGGGGGGGGGGACGCATGCTGTTGCCCTCGGATCCTGGAACGGATGGATATAGAAAAAGACTCCCTTGCGCGCCAAATGTCAACGTACCAGTCGTCGGCCGCGGCGAGACCGCTGCGCCATGCGAGGGGACCGTGGCCCCTCCCTCACACAGCCCCGAAGTCGGAGCCCGCTGCGTGAGTCCCGTTCTTGCCGGAGAGGCAGCGTCGAACGGAGAAACCGCCGCCCGGGACCGGCTGCCACCGACCGGGCTGAGCAAACCTTCACGATAGTTGATGTAATGAGCGTAAAGGCAACTCCCTGCGCTGTCAAGCAAGAAGAGCTGCGGAAAAAGTTCGCGGGTGCGCGACGGCCGGGCCAGGGGGGTGAAGGCCCCTGGACGGGGCGGACTGCCGCGCGGGGGCCGGCGGGCCGCCTTCTTGTCTTGCACGCACGGGACGGTGCGATACCATACTGGAAAAGGGCGGGTTTCCCGCGCAACTGTTTCGCCGCCCCCGCGGCGGCCCCTGTTAGCGAGGTTCGTCACGTGGCTTCGATCCGATACAGCGAGGTGCGCAAGGGCATGGTCATCGTCCACGAGGGGCAGCTCTGCTACGTCGTGGACCGCGATCTCAAGACGCCTGGCAATTTGCCCTCCAAATTGACCCTGAAGCTCAAGAACCTGAAGACCGGCTTCGTCAACGAGCAGCGCGTCCACCCCGAGGACAAGGTCGATCAGGCCTACCTCGAAAAGCGCGACATGCAGTACCTCTACAAGGACAACGACGGCTACGTTTTCATGGACATCGAGAGCTATGACCAGATCACCCTGTCGCCGGACCTGGTCGAGGACCTGATGCCGTATCTCAAGGAAGGGAACAAGGCGACGGTCACCTTCAACGACGGCAGGGCGTTGAGCCTCGAGTTGCCGGCGACGGTCGAGTTGCAGGTGGTGGACACCGAGCCGAGCATCAAGGGGGCGACGGCGCAGGCGCAGTTCAAGCCGGCCCTGCTCGAGACGGGACTCAAGGTGACGGTGCCGCCGTTCATCAACACCGGCGAGACGATCCTCGTGGACACGCGCGACGGGAAGTACCTGAGCCGCGTCAAAAGTTAATACAATGGGTCCACGGCCCGATCGCCGTGGGAACGGGAAGTACCCGAGCCGCGCGATGGAAAGTACCTGAGCCGCCTCCTACAAACCCCCTCGCCCCCGCGTACAGGGGAGAGGGGAGGGACAGGATTCCCTGCCGCGCGCCTTACCTTTCGAGTTGCCGTTTCGTCTTACGGATGAACGCCGTCAACTGGTCCTTCGTGGGGATGTGCGGCAGGTAGCGCGAGACGAAAATCTGGTTGCTCAGGCCGCCGAGGGCGTACTCGACGTGCGTCTCGTTCTTCTCCAGGCACAGGAGGATGCCGACGGGCGGGCTCTCGTCTTTCTCCATCTCTTCGGCCTTCAGGTAGTTGAGGTAGAAGTTCATGGCGCCGGCGTAATCGTGCTTGAAGGGGCCGAGGATCAGGTCGATGGCGACCAGGCACTTCAGGCGGCGGTTGTAGAGCAGCAGGTCGATCCAGTAGTGCTCGTTGTCGAACGTGACGCGCCGCTGCCGGGCGACGAAGCAGAAGCCCCTGCCCATCTCCATCAGGAACTCCTGCAGGTGGTCCACCAGGGCGCGCTCCAGCCGCGACTCGGTGTACAGCTCCTCCTTCTTCAAGCCCAGGAACTCGAAGACGTACGGGTCGCGGACCATCTCAGCGGGCGTGGTGACGAGTTCGCCGTCCTTCGCCAGGGCCATGACCCCGTCCTGGTCGCGGCTGAGGCCCACTCGTTCGTACAGCAGGCTGTTGATCTGGCGCTTCAACTCCCGCACCGACCAGTAGTTTTTCAGCGTTTCGACCTCGTAAAAGGCACGCTTGAGCGGGTCGTCCATGCGAATGAGTTCGATGAAGTGCGTCCAGGGGAGTTCCTGAAACAACCGCTCGAAATAGGCGGCATCCTGCCAATCCAGAGGCGTAAAAGGCACCGTACACGGATAAGGGAGCGTCAATGCGAATTTCGCAATCAGTGATTGCGAAATTGGGTAGCGGCGATAACAAAGCCGAAAAGCTTCAAGGTTACGGTGACTAAACCCCCGTCCGAGACTTCGTCTCAAGTCCTGGGCGAGCGTTTTCAGTAACTGCCCCCCGTATTCCGCCCGGTCGCTGCCCTGCTGTTCGTATTCGACGACGTAATACCCGACGAGCCAGTTCCGCAGCGTCAGCGCCACGTTGATCGCCTGGACCGCCTGGCGCTGCGCCGTCTGGTGCGCTTCACCGATGGCGGCGACGAGCCGCTGATAGTCCAGTGCCGGACCAGCCGGCTTCACCAGCGCTCGCGCCGCTTTCTTCGTAGGCTTCGCCATCCCTTGCCTCCTTACTTCAGGCAGAACGTGCTCCCCGCGCCGCCGAGCAGCGCCGCCCACCAGGGCCAGACCTGCCAGAGCAGGAACACCGTGGCCGGCGCGGCCAGAAACCAGACGCCCGCGCCGGCGGCGCTGAACCGCTCCAGGCTGCGGTCCAGGCGGCCCAGGACATCGCGGACCGACAGGTCCACGTGCCACATCGTACCCGAAAAAAGCGCCGTCCGGGAGGGCGTAGCGGCTCAACGGGTTTGGCCGCGGCGATTTCTTATGCCGTCGGCGTAACCGCGAGAAATTTCTGCTTCCCTCTTCGGCTCGCCCCACATTTCCCGAGCTATACTCCATGAAGAGGCCGCCCCACCGGCGAACGGGACGCACGCCGCACCACCCGCCGACGGAGCGCAGCAGCCAGATACCCCGCGGAGTAAATAGAGATGTCGCAATTCAGCTCCCACCGAGAGCCTCAGCGGAACGGCACGAACGGCAAGTCTCCCCAGCGGTCGGCGGACGCCAGCACGGGCGACGCCTCGGTCCGCGACCCCTGGGGCAGCGACGACGACCTGCGCCAGGAGATGGAGCGACTGGCGGCCGAGCAGCGGCAGATCCTCGCCGGCGTTGGCCGGGAGCCGCAGGCCATGGGTACGGTGGCCGAACACACCGAGGAGCTGGAACTGCTGCACGCCGAGAACGCCGACCTGCTCCGCCGCGTCGAGGAGCTGGAACAGGCGCTGCTCGAACGGCCGGCGAGCGAGGAAGACTGGACGGAGCGGCAGAAGGAGTATGAGGCGCTGCTCGAGGAGAAGTCCGAGGTGATCCGCGGGCTGCACCAGAAGATCCAGGAGCTGCGCGAGAACGCGGCGGCCCCCGCGGCTCCCAGGGGCAGCGGCCAGGGCGCCCCGAGGCAGCAGGAGGAACTGGCCGTCCTGAAGCGTCAGCTCGAAGAGCAGCGCGCCCAGCTCGAACAGGACGAGCAGGCCCTGGAGCAGCAGATGCGGCAAATGGAGATATCCATGTCGCGCGAGCGCGCCGAGCTGGCCCGGCAGCGGTCCGAGCTGCAGCGCCTGCACAACGACCTGAAGCGCGAGATGGAGCTGGCCGCCCGCGATGCCGGCCTCCGCGATCGCCTGGTGCCGCTGCAGCGCCGTCAGCAGGAGGTCAACGTCCGCAGGGGCTCCATGCCATCCATCGAGTTGCCCCCGGAGGACGAGACGACCGGCCTGAGCCCGAGCGCTTCCACGCCGGCGAAGCGGCCCAGCAGCGGCCTGCTGGGCCGGCTGTTCGGTTCCAAGGACGCCTGAGCCACTATTCCTCCGACAAGGAAGATGCACACAAGCCCGA
>JBBRPS010000080.1:0-19142 GCA_038227745.1 Gemmatales bacterium
AGGGATCCCCTCGCTTGCGCGTCGGGCTTGTGTGAGGATCTTTCGCGCCGAAGTAATACGAGGCGCTTTCCATGGAAGGGGAGGCCTCTCAGCCGGGCCGGGCCGCCGGCCCGCGGCGCTACCCCCGCTGTCCCTCCGTACATACACTTTCCTCTGCTGTTTCGCCCGCGCCCGCCACCCCTTGAGGAACCCTCCCATGCAGCAAGCTCTCGAATGGCTGAAGGCGAACGAGGACAAGCAGGTGCGCGCCCTGGCCGACCTGGTCGCCGTACGCAGCATCAGCACCGACGGCGAGCACCAGAAGGAGATCGAGCAGAGCGCCGCGCTGACGTGCGCGCAGATGCGCGAGGCCGGCCTGCAGAACGTGGATATCCTCAAGAGCGGCAACTCCAACCCCTACGCCTACGGCGAATGGCTCGGCGCCCCCGGCAAGCCGACCGTCTTCCTCTACGCCCACCACGACGTCCAGCCGGTCAACTTCGCCGAGAACTGGAAGTCCGACCCGTGGACGCTGACGCCGCGCGACGGCCGACTTTACGGCCGCGGCTCCGCCGACGACAAGGGCGCCATCGCCGTCCAGCTCGGCGCCATCGCCGCCTTCCTCAAGACGTCCGGCAAACTGCCCGTCAACGTGAAGGTCCTCGTCGAGGGCGAGGAGGAGGTCGGCTCGCGCAACCTCGACGCCTTCTTCAAGGACCAGAAAGAGCGCCTGCGGTCCGACGTGATCGTCGTCTGCGACACCGAGAACATCGACACCGGCATCCCCAGCCTCACCTATTCGCTGCGCGGCATCGTGGCGGCGCTGGTCGAGGTCGAGAGCGCCACCAAGCCGGTCCACAGCGGCATGGCGGGCGGCATGCTCGCCGACGCCGCCCTGGCGCTGAACGTGATCCTGGCGCGCCTCTTCCCGAAGAACGGCAAGATCCCCATCCCCGGCCTGTACGACAAGGTGCGCAAGCTGACGTCGAAGGAGCGCAGGGCCTTCAAGAATTTGCCGGGCAACGAAGCCAAGTGGCGCGAGGAACACGGCGTGCTGGAGGGCGTGAGCTTCGCGATGGGCAAGAACGTCCACGGCTACGAGGCGACGTGGCGGCTGCCGTCGGCGACGGTCGTCGCCGAGGAGGCCAGCTCGATCAAGGGCGCGTCGAACCAGGTGCTGCCGAAGGCGGCGGCCAAGGTGAGCTGCCGCATCGTGCCGGACCAGGATCCCGACGAGGTGTATGGCCAGTTGAAGGCCTTGCTGACGAAGGACCCGCCGTGGGGCGTGCGTGTGAGCGTGAAGCCGGACGGAGCGGTGAAGTGGTGGATGACCGACCCGAACGGCCCGGCGTTCGAGGCGGCGATGAAGGCGCTGAAGGCGGGCTACGACCACAAGCCGGTGGCGATCGGCGGCGGCGGCAGCATCGGTTTCGTCGGCCCGCTGGCGGAACTGTTCGGCGGGGCGCCGGCGCTGCTGCTCGGCATCGAAGACCCGAAGACGAACGCGCATGCGCCCAACGAGAGCCTCGACGCCGGCGACTTCCGCAAGCTGATGGCATCACTGGTCCACCTGTTCGTGAACCTGGGCAAGCTGACCCCCGAAGGCGTCAAGGCGCCGAAGCCCGTGGTGAAAGAGGAGCCGGCCGCTGCGCCGGAGCCGTCGGCGGAGGGCGGGGCGGAGGATGCCGAGTCGCCGCGCGAGGAGGCGGAGGTCGCGAGGCAGGAGACTGCTGTCCCCGGTTACTGAGGGCAGCATGGCTAAAGCTCGGTCGTTTAGCCGCGAGCGGTGAGCCAGATCCCGCTGCGCGGGGGGCGAGCGCGAACCCCGCGCTCGCCCGAGGCTCGCGGCTAAACGGGCGAGCGCGAACCCCGCGCTCGCCCGAGGCTCGCGGGCGGCTGACAACCGCGCGCCCCGGGGGTATAGTATCTATCCGTACCTGGGCGATCGGGCTCCCGAGGCGGTCCGCGGTCATGCAAACACCCCTGGCGCTGCTGAAGTCCGTCGGCGCGGCCGTGCTCGGCGCGGTCAACGCCACCGTCCTCGGCGACCTCACCGTCGAGGCGGACGCCGAACTGGCCGGCAAGGTCTGGTCCGTCTGGGCGCCGGAGGCGGACGAGCCGCACATGCTCCAGGAGATCCAGGCCCTCGCCCGCACGACGCCCGAGGACACCGCCACCGCCGTGACGGCGGTCGTCGAGGCGCTCGCCGCCAAGCAACCCGCAGAAATCCGCCGGCCGCTGCACGCCTACCTCATCGCGCTCCCCGCCGCCGTCCGCCGGGCCCTGCGCCGGCCGTCCGACCCCGCGGGCCTCACGCTGCCGCCGGCGCTGGCCCTGGGTGGGCCGCAGGATCTGCTGCCGCTGCTGCCCGCGCGCGTACCGTGGTTCGCGCCGGGCGGCCATTCCTGGGAGGGCGGCGACTGGGAACTGCTCGAACTGCTCGAAGTCGGCACCTTCGGCGAGGCCTGGAAGGCGCGCGACACGCGCACCCTCGAGGCCCCGCCGGTCGTCCTGCACTTCTGCCTCGACGCCGCCGGCAAGCAGGCCCTCCGCGGCGGGGAAGGACTGCTGGAGCGCGTCCTGATCCGCGCCGACCACCCGGGCTTCCTGCGGCTGCAGCGCGCTTACCTCGAGGCCGAACCGCCCTGCCTCCAGTATGAGTCCTTCGAGGCGGGCGATCTCGGCGCCCTCGTCCGCGAGTGGCACGCAGACCCGAGCGGCCCGGCGTCGGTGACGGCCGCGGCCCTGGTGCGCCAGCTCGCCGCGGCCCTCGCGTCGATGCACAGCCTGGAACCGCCGCTGGTCCACCGCCACCTCCGGCCGGCCTGCGTCCGCGTCCGCGGTTCTGCCACCGGCGACCACGTCTGCAAGATCGCCGGCCTGGGCGTGGACGAGCTGATGCCGCCGCGGGACCGTCACGCCGAACTGTACGCCTCCCCCGAACAGCAGCGCGGCGAGCCGCCCGACCCGCGCGACGACGTTTATGCCCTGGGAGTGCTCTGGCACCAGCTCCTGAGCGGCGACCTCGACGCGGGCCGGCCGGGCGGCTCCCACTGGCGGCGCAAACTGACCGAGGGCGGGATGGCGTCGGGACTGATCGACCTGCTCGAAAGCTGCTTCGAGGATGACCCCTCTTACCGCCCCGCCGACGCCGCGGCCCTCGCCGGCCGGTTGGCCGAACTGCTGGCCCCCGCAGGCGGCACAGCCCCGCTGCGGAAGGCGAGCGGCCTGGAACACCTCCTCGGCGGCCTCAGGAGCGCGGAGGCGCCCAGGCCTGCCCCTCAGCCTATCCCGGTAGGGGCCGAAACCCCGCTCCGGCCGGGCAAGCGCCGCTCCGGCGTCTGGGATCTCCTCGCCCCGCTGGAGGCGCCGGCGCAGGAGCTGGTGACGCTGCTGACCAACTCGATCGGCCTGAAGCTGGCGCTGATCCAGTCCGGCTCCTTCCTGATGGGCTCCCCGGAGAGCGAGAAGGGGCGCCTGACGAAGGAGGGGCCGCAGCACGAGGTGCAGCTCACCAACCCGTTCTACCTCGGCGTCTGCCCGGTGACGCAGCAGCAGTACCTGCGCGTGACGGTGGGCAACCCGTCGCGCTTCCACGACAAGGCCGGCGGCGGCCCGGAGCACCCCGTCGAGAACGTGACATGGGAGGAGGCCGTCTCCTTCTGCCGCCGCCTGTCGGAGCTGGCGGAGGAGAAGGCCGCCGGCCGCGTCTACCGCCTGCCGACCGAGGCGGAGTGGGAGTATGCCTGCCGCGCCGGCACGACGACAGCCTTCTGCTGCGGCGACGCCCTGGGGCCGGCGCAGGCGAACTGCGACGGCAATTTCCCCTTTGGGGAGGCGGAAAGGGGCGCGTGGCCGCAGAAGACAACGCGGGTCGGCTCGTACGCCGCCAACAACTTCGGCCTGCACGATATGCACGGCAACGTCTGGGAGTGGTGCGCCGACTGGCACGACGGCGATGGCTACCGGCGCGGCCCGCGGCGCAACCCGCAGGGGCCGCCGGCCGGAGTATTCCGCGTGGTGCGCGGCGGCAGCTGGCGCAACCACGCGGCGACGTGCCGCAGCGCTTACCGCAACGGGCTGGGGCCGAGGAACCGCGACCGCTGTACCGGGTTCCGCGTGGTGCTGGAAGTCTCCGGGAAGGGAGGAGGGAATAGGGAGTAGGCACGCAAGCCCACGGGTGGCCACCCGTGGGCTTTCCCCTATTCCCTACGGGTTCCACAAGAGGAGGTCAACGATGCCCAGGGTGCTACTGGTCGAAGACAACGAGATGAACCGCGACATGCTCTCGCGCCGGCTGCTGCGCAAGGGGTACGAGGTCGTCCTCGCCCTCGATGGTCAGCAGGGGATCGACATGGCCCAGAGCGAGAAGCCGGACATCATCCTCATGGACATGAGTCTGCCGGTCGTGGACGGCTGGGAGGCGACGCGGCGCCTCAAGGCCGAGACGGCCACGCGCGACATCCCCGTCATCGCCCTGACCGCGCACGCCATGGCCGGCGACCGCGACAAGGCCATGGAGGCCGGCTGCGACGACTACGACACCAAACCGATCGAGCTGCCCCGCCTCCTGGGCAAGATCGAGGCGCTGCTGCAGAAGCGAAGTGCGTCATGACCGCCGAGGCCGCGGGACCGCCCGGCGCCGCCGCGGCACGGCTGGCGCAGGCGCGTCACGAGCTGCGCACCCCCCTGAACGCGGTCGTCGGCTACAGCGAGCTCATTCTCGAGGACGCCGACCCCGCCGCGCAGCCCGACCTGTGCGCCGGCCTGCGCCGCCTGCAGGCCCTGGGCAAGCAGCTTCAGGAACTCGTCGGTGACGTGCTGCGGGCGGAGCGCCTGGAAGAGCAGGCCCCCGACCTGGGCGCCCTCGCGGTGGAGGTGCGCGCCCGGCTGCTGGCGCCGTGCGTCGAGGCGGGGGCGACTGTCGCCGCGCTGCTGGAGCATGCGGGGGCGGTCCACCACGACTTCCACTCCGACCTGGAGCGCATCGCCACGGCGGCGGCCCACCTCCTGAATTTGCTCGATGACCCCTTCGGACACGCCCGGGCCGCTCCCGTCCCGGAGGCCGTCCCAGAAATCCCGCCAAACACCGCGCCGGCCGCCGAGCCCGCGGAGGCGGCGGACCCCGAGGCGCTGTTCGCGCGGATGAGCGGCCACGTCCTGGTCGTGGACGATAACCCCTTCAACCGCGACCTCCTCGCCCGCGGCCTGCACCGCCAGGGGCACTTCTTCGCTCTCGCCCAGAACGGCCGGCAGGCGCTCGAGATGCTGGAGGCCGCCTCGTTCGACCTGGTCCTGCTGGACATCCTCATGCCCGAGATGGACGGCTTCGAGGTGCTGCGCCGCCTCAAGGCCGATCCGAAGCTGCGGGACGTGCCGGTCATCATGATCTCCGCCCTGTACCAGATCGACGGCGTCGTTCGCTGCATCGAAATGGGGGCCGAGGACTACCTGCCCAAGCCGTTCAACGCCGTGCTGCTGCGGGCGCGCGTCGGGGCGTGCCTGGAGAAGAAACGGCTGCGCGACCAGGAGCTGGAGTACCTCCGCAACGTGGCGACGGTGACGGAGGCGGCGGCCGCGGTCGAGGCGGGGGCGTTCGACCCCGACTGCCTTGCCGAGGTGGCCCGCCGCGAGGACGCCCTGGGCCGGCTGGCGCGGGTCTTCGAGAGCATGGCCCGCGAGGTGCGGGCGCGCGAGCAGCGCCTGCGCGAGGAGGTCCACGAGCTGCGCATCGAGATCGACGTCACCCGCAAGGCGCGGCAGGTGGCCGAGATCACGGAGACGAGCTACTTCGAGACCCTCAAGGACCGGGCCGAGCACCTGCGCCGGCGCCGGCGGCCCGGCCAGGAGTGAAGCCCGATGGCACGGATCGTGTCGATTCACTCCTACCGCGGCGGCACCGGCAAGTCAAACCTGACGGCCAACCTGGCGGCGGCCATCGCGGCGCAGGGCAAGCGCGTCGGCATCGTCGATACCGATATCCAGTCGCCGGGCATCCACGTCATCTTCGGCCTGGACGAGGGCAAGGTGAACCGCGCCCTGAACGATTACCTCTGGGGCCGCTGCGCCATCGAGGAGGCCGCCTACCACCTGCCGCTGCCGCGCCTGCCGGCCGGCGGTGCCGTCTACCTCATCCCCGCGAGCGTCAAGACCGGCGAGATCACGCGCATCCTGCGCGAGGGCTACGACGTCGGCCTGCTCAACGACGGCTTCCAGGCGCTGATCGAGCGGCTGGACCTGGACTATCTGCTGATCGACACGCACCCCGGCCTGAACGAGGAGACGCTGCTGTCGATCGCCATTTCCGACGTGGTGATCCTGATCCTGCGGCCCGACCGGCAGGACTTCCAGGGGACGGCGGTGACGGTGGAGGTGGCGCGGAAGCTGGACGTGCCGCGGCTGTTGCTGGTGGTGAACAAGGCGCTGCCGTCGCTCGACCCCGCGGCGCTGCGCGAGCAGGTGGAGGCCACCTACAACGTGCCGGTGGCGGGCATCTTTGCGCTGTGTACGGAGATGCTGGAGCTGGGCAGCTCGGCGGTGTTCTCGCTGCGGTATCCGCACCACCCCTACACCCTGGAGGTGCGCAAGGTCGCCGAGAAGGTGATGGCGTGACAAGCCCCCCCCGTTGCACCAGGGTGGGGCGAGCGCGCTGCTTGATACCGGCCCCCTCACCCCCGACCCCTCTCCCCGAAGCGGGGGCGAGGGGGGACGAAGCAGACCCACCCGGTGCAACGGGTGGGCTTGCCACGCCACGATTGATGAAACCGTCCGCGGCGCAGGCGTCTCTAATCATTGCAAGAAGGGCGCCGCCCGGGCTTCCGGGCTGTTGACAACGTCCTTTTCGCCGTGTTACTTTGACGGAATAGGGTTGCGGCGTTAATCCTGTTCTGGACAGCGGGCTGACGCCATTCTTCGCTCCGGTCGTGCGTGTACCGCCGCAACCGCCCCCTGGGAGAACCACCGACCATGCCAGTCAACCAACCCGGCGTTTGGGGCATCGACCTCGGGCAGTGTGCCCTCAAGGCGATCCGCCTTGAGGTCGTGGACGGCGAAATCACCGCCACCGCGTTCGATTACATCGAGCACCCCAAGATCCTCAGTCAGCCCGACGCCGACCCCGACCAGCTCACCCGAGAGGCCCTCGACAAGTTCCTCTCCCGCAACAACTTGCGCGGCGACACCATCGCCATCAGCGTCCCCGGCCAGAGCGGCCTGGCCCGCTTCGTCAAGCTGCCGCCCGTCGAGGAAAAAAAGATCGGCGACATCGTCCGCTTCGAGGCCAAGCAGCAGATCCCCTTCCCCCTCGAAGAGGTCGTCTGGGACTTCCAGAAATTGAGCGCCGGCGTCGTCACCGATGGCTTCGCCCTGGAGACCGAGATCGGCCTGTTCGCGATGAAGCGCGACATGGTCAACCGCTACCTCCAGCACTTCCAGGACGTCAACGTCGAGGTCCACATCGTCCAGATGGCCCCGCTCGCACTGTGCAACTTCGTCAGCCACGACCTCCTCAAGAAGGACACGATCGGCGCCGAGAAGTCCGGCGCGGACGAGGAAGACGACGATGAGGAGACGTCGGGCAAGAAGCAGTGCGTCGTCGCCCTCGACATCGGCACCGACAACTCGAACCTGGTCATCACCGACGGCGAGAGGATCATCTGGCAGCGGCCGATCCCCATTGGCGGCAACCACTTCACGCGCTCGCTGACCAAGGACCTCAAGCTCACGTTCGCCAAGGCCGAGCACCTCAAGCGCAACGCCGTCAAGTCGCCCGACCTGAAGAAGATCCTCGCGGCCCTGCGGCCGGTGCTCAACGATTTCGTCAGCGAGGTGCAGCGGTCGCTCGGCTACTTCACCAACACGCACCGCGATGCCCACGTCAAGTACATGATCGGCCTGGGCAACGCCTTCCGCCTGCCGGGCCTGCAGAAGTTCCTCCAGGAGAAGCTGCAGCTGGAGGTGCGCAAGCTCGGCGAGTTCAAGCGACTGCGGGGCGAGGACGTGACCGGGGCGCCGCAGTTCACCGAAAACATCCTCAGCTTCGCCGTCGCCCACGGCCTGGGGCTGCAGGGCCTGAAGCTGGCGCGGCTGCAGACGAACCTGCTGCCGCACGAAATCCGCACCGAGCGCTTCGTCCGGGCCAAGAAGCCGTGGGCCGTCGCTGCCGCCGGCATCTTGCTGCTCGCCGTCGCCGGCCTGGCGTTCGGGCGGTCGCGGCAGTACGCCGCCTACGCCAACCCGCGCGTCGATAAGGCCCTCGCCGAGGGCAAGAAGTACCTCGAGGAGGCCAAGGGCTACGCCACCGAGTGGACGCGCATTGAGGGGGAGGCGACGAAGAGCAAGGAGGCGGTCCGCCGCATCGCGGCCGGCGTCGATGAGCGCTTCAACTGGAACCTCCTCTACGAGTACATCAACGACGCGCTGCCGCGGCCGGACGGCTCCCACATCCCGGTGCGGACCCAGGAGGGCATCAAGAGCTGGGAAAAGTACTTCCAGAGCGTGAAGGGCGGCGGGAAGAAGGCGTTCGACGACGCGCGGGCGCGCCGCGCCGCCGCCGAGGACGCCCCGCCTGGGCCCAACGACGCCAAGGCCGAGGACGAGATCAAGAAGCGCACGACCGAGCTCCACGTTGAGGGCATCATCCCGCTCTACTCCGACGACCTGCCGGCGTTCTACAAGAAACTCAAGGACGACAAGAGCGGCCTGCTGGGGATGCGCTCCGCCGACAAGGACCCCCTCCTCAAGGGCGGCGAGGGGCTGCCCAAGAGCGGCTGGCTCGTGGAAATCCGCGGCTTCACTTACAACGCCGGCGGCAAGGAGTTCGTGGTCGATACGCTCGTGGAGAACCTCGCCAACCCCGACGCCGCGGGCATCCGCCTGTCCGAGGGCGAGAAGAAACAGGTCAAGGACAAGGTGCGCTGTGCGTTCCTCTACCGCTCCAAACTGGACGACAGCCCGCAGGCCGGCGTGTTCAAGGAGATCAACCGCAGCTACCTGCGCGACGTGCTCGGCGGCGGCACGGGGGGGCCGGTCGGCAAGCAGGGCGAGGCCGCCATGAAGGTGGGGGGGGCGAAGCAGGCGAGCGGGGAAACTGCCGGCGAGGACGCCAAGCCGGCCGGCCCGAACCGCGACGCCTGGCGGCCGCTCGGCGAGGTTGCCTCGGCGAGCTTCGGTGTCGCCGCGAACGCCGGCGGCAACCCCGGGGGCATGCAGAAGGGGTCGGCACGGCCGGTCGGCGAGGCCGGCGCCCCCGGCACCGCTGCGGCCGGCAACACGAGCGGCGCCCCGGTGGTACGGGTCCCCCGCACCGAGTTCGTGGTCTTCTTCATCTGGCAGGAGCCGCTGCCGCCCGACGGCGCGGAAGCCCAGCCCGCAACGCCCGCAACGCCCGCAACCCCGTGAGGATACCCGGAACCTCCCCCGGCCCGACAGCGCTCACCCCCGAGAGGTCACCCTCCCATGAAGATGGATAAAGAGTTCCTGCTCAAGAACAAGTTCTGGGTCGCCCTGGCCGGCAGCGGGGCGCTCACCCTCCTCGCGCTCTTCATGCTCCTCGTCGTCGCTCCCAAGAAAATCTCCGCGCTCGAGAAGGCGAAGAAGGAGAAGTGGGACGAGTTCACGAAGGTCACCGACATCAAGAACGACAGGTTCGTCGAGGAGGCGCGCAAGAAGGCGGACCGGGAGAAGGTCCGCGAGACGGAGGTCTGGGTCGGCGCCTACGGCGGCCAGAAAGACGTCGTGACTTTCCCGCCCGCGTTCACGACGGAGTTCGACGTCAACAACGGCCTCTACGCCATCGAGGTCACCGTCCACCCCAAGGATGCCAAGCCCGCCGACCTGCCCGCCGACGAACCCAAGGACGAGGCGCCGGCCAAGGCGGCCCCGAAGGACGGCAAGGACGCCAACCCCCTCGCCGGCCTGAACGTGCAGTCCTCGGCGGGCCGCTTCACCGGCCGCCTCCAGGAGTTCGACGCCGAGTGGATCGCGGTGGCCGACCGCGACAAGGGGCCGCCGAAGAAGTTCTACAAGACGCCGAACGTCAAGGTGTCCCTTCCGGGCGGCACTGCCGGCGGCGACGAGAAGGACAAGGACAAAGGCCCGGGCACTGCCTTCGCCGACCTCGCCAAGTCCACCGGCGCCCTGGTCACGGTCGCCTTCGAGCGCGGCCGGTACTTCGGTGACCCCTGGACCCTGGAGCAGCGGCGCGTCTACGCCGAATCGTACAAGTCGCAGCTGCACGGCGTCCTCGACGAGGCCCAGCCCCTCAACGAACTGGGACAGACTCTGGTGCAGTTCCGCGGTTGGCCGTACGACAAGAAGGCTCTGCCCGAGCCCAGCTCGCGCTTCTTTCACTACGTGGCCGCCGAGGGGAAACAGGGCGTCTGGGACCTCGCGGACAAGGACATCTCCGAGGAGATCTGGTTGGCCCAGGAGGACGTCTGGGTGTACCGCGAGCTGTTCCGCCTGGTCAAGAAGGCCAACGACTACGTCGCCAACTTCGAGCCGGTCCGCGACGCCAAGGGCAAGACCGTCCCCGGGCTATTCTCCAACCCGTACTGGCAGCTGGAGCTGAAGCTGCTCGCCCCGAAGCAGCTCCAGGTCAAAATCACCAACCGCCTGAGCCGGCCGCAGCGGATCGACACGACGCGCTTCCTCATCAAGGCGGACCCGAAGGGGCCGCTCCAGCTCATCCCGCGGCTCGATGGCGAGCCGCTGGCACCCGCGGGCGCGAAGGACGACAAGGGCGTGCCCAGGGACACCGCCGAAAAGACGCTCGACCTGACCTTCACGGCCAAGGGAATTGCCGGCGTGCGGCAGATGCTGACGTGGGAGACGGCCGCCGTCAAGCGGATCGACCAGGTCGCCCTTGGGACGGTAGGCGCCGACGAGTGGGCGCACTCGCACCGCAGCTCGCACCAGGCGCTGCGGCCGCTCAAGAAGAAGGAAGCCGAGACCAAGCCCGAAGAGGGCGCCGAGAAGCAGCCGCAAGACCAGGGCGGGATGAAGGGCTCGGGGGGGATGAAGGGTGCCCCGCAGGGTGGCGGGGCCACTGCGGAGATCCCGCGGACACCCAACGGCCTGGCGTCGGACCGCTACCTCGACGTCACGCCGCAGGCCCGCCGCATCCCCGTGGGCATCGTCCTGATCGTGGACCAGGCCCACGTGGCGCGGGTGCAGACCGCCTTCGCGGACTCGCCGCTGCGCTTCCTGACGACCCAGGTCATGCTGCACCGCTATCCGCAGAGCGTCCGGCCGTCGAACGCGGGCGCCCCCGCCGCGTCGGACCCGTCCACGCCCGTCGCCGGGGTGGGGCCGATGGGGCCGATGGGGTCGAATTTCCCCGGGGGGGGGTTCGGGTCGATGGGCAGCAAGGGCGCCCCCGGGGTGCCCCCGGGGATGCAGAAGGCGGGCGGCTTCAACCCGACGGGCCGGGGCATTCCCGGCCTGGAGGGACAGCCCGGCGCCTCCCCGTACGGCGGCGGCACCCCCTCGCCCGGCGGGGCCGATGAGCCGGAGTCGAACGCGGAACTGGTGATCTACGGAATCGTCGCGCTGTACGAGCGGTTCCCGCCGCGGCCGGGCGGTTCGACGCCCCCCCCGGACAGCGCCCAGCCGAAGCAGTAACGACCGCGAAACCCCGAAGCGAACACCGCCGTTGCGGAAGAGGGACCCCGACATGGTGAAGAAACTCAAAGTCGATACGCAGCAACTCAAGCAGTTGCTGCGCGAGAAGGTCGAATTCGTCGGCCTGGGCGTGGCCTGCTTCCTCACCGTGCTGTTCCTCGGCATGGGCCTGGTGGCGGCTTTCGGCGCCCGCTCGCCGGACGTGAAGATCACGGCCGACGCCCTGGCACTCAAGAAGAAGATTGCCGACGCCGAGCCGCTCACCGAAGCCGTCCCCGAGGCCGGGAAAGATCCGGCAGTTGTGAAGGTCGATAGCGGTGGGAAATGGCCGCTCGGTCTGCCCGGCGACCGCTTCCCCGCCGTGACGTGGTTCGACGCCAGCGGCGCCGGCGAGGTCAAGAAGCGCAACCCGCCGATCCTGCCGATCGACGTCGTGGACCGCGCGGGCAACGTCAAGTTCGTCCAGCTCGATGCGCTGGAGGTGCCCGTCCCGATGTACCAGGTCACGCGCGACCAGAAAATCGACGTGCTCAAGACCCCCGACGGCAAGAACCTCCCGGCCTACGCCCTGCGCACGCAGCGGCTCGTCGTGGTCAACGCGACCTTCCCCTACAAGGAGCAGATGGACCTGTACCGCAAGGCCCTCCGCATCGAGAAGGCGGAGGAACTGACGGAGAAGGGTCTGGCCCCGAAGCTCGCCGGCCTGAACGTCTACCGCCGGGTCATCCTCTCCGAGGACAAGGCGACCGAATGGGAGCCGGTGTACGCCGCCGAGAAGGACGGCAAGGTGACCGCCCGAAAACCGATTCACGACTTGCTGACCCGGTGCGCCTACGACGAGTCCATGCTCCAGCAGTACGGCCAGCTGATGCCTGGCACGGCCAACACGCCGCTGCCGCGACCGGCGCACGGCGGCTACCCCAAGCTCCAGCTCGAGGGGATCGTGGCCCGCGAGGTTGAGGGCGCCAAATCGGAGGACGGCCCCCCGATGAAGGGCGGTCCCGGCGGCTTCAATCTGCCGGGGGGGGCGGAGAAGGAGAAGAAGGACCCCGGCGCCATGGTGGCCAACCTGCCGCCCGCGCTGCCTCCGTGGCAGTTGCCGCTCAAGATCCTGCCCAGGGCGTTCCGCGAACGCCTCTCTGGCAAGGTCAACTACTTCAACCCGTTCGGCGCCTTCCCCGACGAGGAGGGAGCGAAGGACGACGGCGCCGGCAAGCAGGGGATCCTCGGCATGGCGCCCAAGGGCAGCATGTTCCCCGGGATGATGAAGGGGGGCAAGCTCCCCGGGATGCAGCCGATGGGCAAGGAAGGCGAAGGCGAGAAGGGGGGCGAGGCCGGGACGAGCGGGATGTCCGAGAACGGCAAGGTCCTGGTCCGCTTCGTCGATGCCGACGTGCAGCCGGGCGTCACGTACCAATACTTCGTGCAGGTGCGGATGGCGAACCCGAACTACGGCAAGACGAGCGAGGTGGCGTACGACTCCCTGGCGGAGCAGAAAGAACTCCTCTCCCCGGGGGCGCTGACGCCGACCGTGACCATCCCCGGCGAATTCCACTTCTACCTCGTGGACCAGCACCCGCTGGAGACCAAGGTCCGCGGCCAGAGGACGACGATCGATTACGCGCCGAGAGAGGTTCCCGCGGACAAGGTTCCCGTCCAGATCCATAAGTGGGTCCGGCAGGTGATCGCCGGTGACGAATATCAGGTCAATAACTGGGTGATCGCCGAGCGGCTGCTGCTGACCCGGGGCGAGACCATCGGCCGGCAGGGGGTCGAGGTGGAGGTTCCGGTGTGGGACATCTTCCGCAATGCGTTCGTGCTCGGGGCCATGGGTAACGTCGGCAAGGGCAAGGCTGTTCCCCGCGCAGCCGTCAAAACAGCGCTGCCGATCGACTTCGGTCCGGACGATGGCCGCCCGCCCGTGCTGGCCGACTTCACGCGCGGGACTGCCAGGTTCGAGGACGGCAACACCGAGGCCCTGATCGTGGAGCCCGACGGCAGCCTGGTCGTCCGCAACAGCCGCGAGGACTCCGACCCGGCGTCGGAGGTCGGCAAGGATCGCGTGCAGCGTTATGACACCTGGAGGAACCGCATCCGCAGCCTGCGCGGCGCGCAGTAGGCCGGGGCAGGTCTTGTAGACGACTCGCGGAGCGAGTCGCGGCTGCCGCTCCGAACGCGACTCGCGGAGCGAGTCGTCTACCAACACAGGTAAAGCCCGCCGCTCTCGATCCACGGGACCAAATCACCGGAGTTTGCCAGGAAGCCCACAGACCGGAGTCTGTGGGCTTTTTCCATTTTGCCGTCTGCGCCAGGCGCCCAGGTTGCGAGCGCGGCACCACCTGTGCGGTTGGGTTTGACTGTTCCCAAAGAGGCGCTAGAATTGAGCATCAGGGTCCGGCCAGGGACGGCCGGGCGTGAGGAAGAAGAGGTATTCGGTATGTGGTACTATAACCCCGACCACCCCCTGCGACAGTTGTTCGCCGGCCTGACCGAACAGACGTTCATGGCCACCCTGGGGATCGGCGACCCCCAGCTCATCGATTATCTTTCGGTACTCCTGTCCCGGTTCGTCCACATCGACGCGATCTACCGCCTGCGCAGCGCCACCGGCAAGCCCCTGGAAGAGGTCGTGGAAATGCTGCTGGAAGCGGAAGCGCTGCCGCAGGAAGGGCGGACGCGCCGCGAGTATCACCGGCACATCGGCGACTTCACGCTGTTCTGGACCGGCGTCTTCCCCGAGGGCATGCGCCGGCTGCAGTCCGCGTTCTCGAAGGACCACCTCGTCGAGTACACCGAGCAGGGCAAGCGCTCGTACTACATCGCGAGCACCTTCGAGGACGACCCATACCGTGAGGAATCGCGCGTGCTGCGCCGCCTGAGCGAGGAGTTCGAGTTGTGCGCCTTCGGCCTGAACCAGGTGCGGCGCGAGTGGGAACGCCCCCGCCCGCCGCAGCCGCCGGGCTGAGATCTCCCGGCCCCTCGCTTGCGCGTCGGGCTTGTGTTTCGGCGGGATCCCTCGCTTGCGCGTCGGGCTTGTGTTTCGGCGGGATCCCTCGCTTGCGCGTCGGGCTTGTGTTACGGCGGGATCCCTCGCTTGCGCGTCGGGCTTGTGTTACGGCGGGGCCTCACGCGCAGGGTCCTTGTCGCTGACGCCGGCCGCGCTGAAGGTCGCCATGTCGCGCATCACGTCGGCCGCACACTGGAGCAGGTTGAGCGCCAGGGCGGCGCCGCTGCCCTCCCCTAGCCGCAGCCCCAGGTCCAGGAGCGGGGCCAACTCCAGTGCCTCCAGGACGACCTGGTGGCCGCGCTCGACGCTGCGGTGCCCGGCGAAGAAGTAACCGCGCGCCGCCGGCTCCAGGCGCGCCGCGAGCAGCCCCGCGACGGAGCTGATGAAGCCGTCGAGGACCACGGCGACGCGGCGGGCGGCGGCCTCCAGAGCGACACCGATCAGGCCCGCGATCTCGAAGCCGCCGACGGCGGCCAGTGCCTCCAGGGGCGCCACCTCTCCCGACCGCCCCGGAAAGTGCAGCCGCAGTGCGCGCCCGATGACCTCGACCTTGTGGCGCCAGCCCGCGTCATCGACGCCGGTCCCTCTCCCGGTCACCCTCTCCGCCGTTTCGCCGGTCAGCGCCGCCGTCAGGGCGCTGGCGCTGGTGCTGTTGCCGATGCCCATCTCTCCCAGGGCGACGGCACGCAGCCCTTCGGATTCGTGCAGCTCACGCAGGAGGCGCCGGCCGGTGGCGACTGCCTGTTCGGCCTGCGCGGCCGTCATCGCCGGGCCGCGGGCAAAGTTCGCCGTCCCGGGCGCGACAGCGTCCGCGCTGCGCAAGCGCCGCCGGTCCTCTTCCACCAGGGAAGACAGGTCCTTGATGCCGAGGTCGAAGACGTGGAGGCGGAGGCCAAGGCGGCGGGCGAGGACGTTGATGGCGGCGCCGCCGCGCAGGAAGTTCGTCGCCATCTGGGCGGTGACCTCCTGGGGGTAGGCACTGACGCCCTCCGCGACGACGCCGTGGTCCGCCGCCAATACCACGACGGCGGCGGGGTCGGCGTGCGGCCGCAGTGTCTCCTGGATGGCGCAGAGCTGCCGGCCGACGTCGAGCAGGCGGCCGAGGGCGCCGCGCGGCATGGTCAGGCGGTCCTGGTGCTCGGCGGCGCGGCGGAGCCAGACGGGGTCGAGGGGCGCGATGGCGGGGGGCATGGAGGGACTCACAAGCCCACCCGTCGCACCGGGTGGGCATTCTCTCTGCCCGCCCGAGGCACCGGGCAGGTTGGTGAAGTCGGGCATGACGGTCGAGCCTGAGCGTGACACGGTACGCACCCGAGGCGATGATACCAGACGGGGCCGGCCGGAGTCACGCGATTTCCAGGGTGCCTTCAGAAGACGGGCCGGAGGTCTCAGGTGGGAAAAGGCGCGGGAGAAGGCGACCGGCGCCGGAGACGGGACTGTGCGTGTCCTCTTCGCGCCCGAGCCAGCCCTCTTCTCTTTAGAGGCAGAGGAACGAAGGAGCGAGCCGGCGGCCCGTCGCGCAGCGACACCCCCACAGACCCCGCCGAGGCCAGCCCGGGGGCTCGCCGACCTTCATTTCTGCCCGTGCCTCTTACTGGGTCCCGCATGGCTAAAGCGCGCTCGTTTAGCCGCGAGCGGTGAGCCAGATCCCGCTACGCGGGGCCGCGCAGCGGATCTGGCTCACCCGCTCGCCGCCCCCGCGCAGCGGGATCTGGCTCAACCGCGGCTAAACGAACGGTCACTCATTTCTGCCGCGGTGGACTACTGAGTTCAGCCCAGACAATGTCTCCCTTCGTTTAGCCGCGGTTGTGAGAACCGCGTTCGGCGAGCGCGGTTCTCCGAACCGCGGCTAAACGAGGTGCCTTTCTCCGCGCTGGACTCAGTAGTGTCTTTCCGCCGTTGCCTCCCTGCGGACACGAGGGTACGCTGAGGGGGTCTCGTGGAGACCTCCCGCGGAGCCCGCTCATGGGGACGGAGCTGAATTCCCAGGCCACCATCGACGAGGACGCCCGCCGTCGCTTCGAGGCGGACTGGCGCGCCGGCCAGCCCCTGCCCCTCGAGCACTACCTCCCGGCCGCCGACCACTCCCTCTTCCGCGCCACCCTTGAGGAGCTGGTCCAGATCGAGATCGAGTTCCTGTGGAAGGCCGCCACCCGGACGGCCGACGATACCCTTTCTCCTACCCCGCCGCTCGTGGAAGTCTACCTTGCCCGGTTCCCCGCGCTGGACCGGCCCGAGGTCGTCCAGCGCCTGGTCCGACAGGAGTTCCGGGTCCGCCATCTCGCGGGCGACCACCTCGACTCGAGCGAGTACCGGCGGCGCTTCCCGGGCATCGCGGTCGTGGACCCGGAGGCGGGGACTCTGCCAACCCGGTCCGACGCCCCGGAAAGCGTGCCCGACATCCCCGGCTATGAGATCCTGGGCCTCCTCGGCCGCGGCGGCATGGGGGCCGTCTTCAAGGCCCGGCAGGTCAGCCTGAACCGCCTGGTGGCCGTCAAGAAAATCCTCACCGGGGCGGGCGCCAGCGCGGAGTACCTCGCCCGCTTCCGCACCGAGGCCGAGGCCCTCGCCCGCCTGCAGCACCCCCATGTCGTGCAAATCCACGAGGTCGGCCAGCACGAAGGCCGGCCCTACTTCTCCCTGGAGTTCTGCCCCGGCGGCAGCCTGGCCGAGAAGCTGGCGGGCCAGCCCCAGCCGCCGGCGCAGGCCGCCCGCACGGCCGAGACCCTGGCCCGCGCCGTCCACGCCGTCCACCAGCAGGGCATCGTCCACCGCGACCTCAAGCCGCACAACGTCCTGCTGACGGCGGACGGCACTCCCAAGATCTCCGACTTCGGCCTCGCCAAGTACCTGGAAGGCGCCGACGACCAGACGCAGACCGGGGCCATCCTGGGGACGCCCAGCTACATGGCCCCCGAGCAGGCCGAGGGCAAATCCGGCGACGCCGGGCCTGCCGTGGACGTGTGGGCGCTGGGCGCCATCCTCTACGAGCTGCTCACCGGGCGGCCGCCGTTCCGGGGCGCCACGTCGCTGGACACGCTGGAGCAGGTCCGCTCGGTCGAGCCGGTCCCCCCCAGCCGCTTGCAGGCGGGGGTGCCGCGCGACCTGGAGACGGTCTGCCTCAAGTGCCTGCACAAGGACGCGCGCCGGCGCTACGCCGGCGCCCTGGACCTGGCGGAAGACCTGGCCCGGTTCCTCGCCGGCGAACCGATCCTGGCCCGGCCCGTCGGCAGCGTGGAGCGCTGGTGGCGCTGGTGCCGGCGCAAGCCGCTGGTGGCCGGCCTGACCGCGGCGGTGGCACTGCTGCTCGTCACCGTCGCGGTGGGGGCGATCGTGGCCGCCCTCCGCTTCGCCCAACTCGCCGACGAGGCCGAAATCGGTCGCCGGCTGGCCGAGGACGAGCGCCTCCGGGCCGTCGCTCTGGAGAAGAGCGCCCGCGCCAGCCAGGCGGAGGCCCAGGCCGCGGAGGCCAGGGCCGTCGCGACCCTGATCGACATGGCGGTCACGCACGGGCTCACGGTCGCGGAGCGGGGCGAGCCGGCGCAGGCGCTGATGTGGTTCGCCCACGCCGCCCGCCTGGCCCGCGACGACCCGGCACGGCGGCGGAGCAACGGCATCCGCGTCAGGGCCTGGGAGCGCCTCGTCCCGCCCCCCGTCCGCGCCCTGCCCCACGAGGCGGCCCTGACCCACCTCGCCTTCCACCCGGACGGCCTGCACCTGCTGACCGTCACCCGCGACCGCCGCTGTACCGTGTGGGACCTCCGCAAGGAGACGCCCCTGGACGGGGAACTCGGCCGCCTCGACGCCCCCTGCGCCGCCTGGAGCCCCGACGGCCGTTTCCTGGCGCTCGCGGTGCCGGGCGGGGTCGAGGTCCGCCGCTTCCCCTCGGGGGACATCCAGGATTTGTTGAGCCACCCGGGCGGGATCGAGGCCCTGGCCTTCAGCCCCGACGGGCGCTTCGTCGCCGCGGCCGGCCGCTCCGTCCGCGCCTGGGACGCGCGCACCTTCCGGCCGGTGACGCCCGTGCTCGCCCACCCGCGGGCCGTCCGCGCCGTGGCGTTCAGCGAACGGGGGGACAGGCTGGCGACGGCGTGCGCCGACGGCAAGGCCCGCGTCTTCGCCGTACCCGCCGACGAGGGCAAGGCGGAGCCCCTCTTCCCGCCCGTGCCGCACCGGGCGGACAAGCCGGGCTACGGCGCGCGGCCGCTCGCCCCCGTTTTCATCCTGGGGGGCAAGCAATTCCTCACGGTCACCGCGGACGATAAAGTCGGCTGGTGGCGGGCGGAGGACGGCCGGGAGCTGCGCCGCACTCCGTTCACCAGCCCCGGGAGCAGCCCGCTCTTGCTGCGCATCGAGGCTGCGGCCGGGGGGCGCCGCGTCGCGGTGGGCGGCTTCAGCGGGGCGTGGGTCTGGGACGTGGAGAAGCTGCGGACCACCGGCGCCTTTTTGCCGCACGCCAACTACGTGACGGCGATGGTCTTCCACCCCGACGGCAAGACGCTGCTGACGGCGAGCGAGGACCGCCGGGGCCGGC
>JBBRPS010000081.1:0-19121 GCA_038227745.1 Gemmatales bacterium
CGCGCAGCGGATCTGGCTCACCCGCTCGCCCCCCGCGCAGCGGGATCTGGCTCACCGCTCGCGGCTAAACGGCTACAGATTTCCGCCGCGGGCCGGCCGTCCGCACGGCAGCCGAGCCGCGGCCACCCCATAGCTTGCTTCTGTTGCGTCCGTAGAATACCCAGTCGAGCAGCCTTGCTGCGAGGATGCGCGCCACCTGGGGCGGCTTCGCGGACAGGGCGCCCCCGCGCAAAGGAAGGCCCGCGGTAGGATACGCGGGATCAAGGTCCGCTCTGTCGTGGAGAGCGGCCGCTGCCCGCTTGAGCTGCGCTCGGGACGGGCGGTTTTCGCTTCGTTGAGCCGGCAGGCGGGAAGGCTGACATTCTCCGGGTTGACCCGCCCGCCGCGCCTGGCCCAGGTCGGCAGCCCCTGCATCACGATCCGAAGCGGCGGTTCCCGGTTTGTTTGCCTGGCCTCTCCGCGTGTGCCTCGGCGGCCGCCTTCAAACGTTGTTCACGGGAGAATCCATGATGCGCACGTCACGCGTGGGAAAGTGGTTGGCGGCGGCGTTCGCCGCCCTTTGTTTGTATGCGTTGATCCCCGACAGCCACCCCGTTGTCGGCCAGGGCCGGGCCGAGCAAGGCAAGGCCGGCAAGGGCAAGAAGGGGAAGAAGGGGAAGAAGGGGGTCACGCTGACGTTCCCCCCGAAGCTGCCCGACGGCAAGGACGTCGTCACCGTCACCGCCGCCGAGTTCCTCAAGGCGCCGGCCACACTCGGCAAGGACGTGGCCGTGGCGAAAACCCCGCCGACCGTCGATTTCCTGTACTACCCGGGCCAGACGTACCCCGGCAAGATCTGGTCCAACTGGGGCGACGGCCTGGCGGTCAACGGCAAGTACTACTCGTCGATCGGCGACCACGAGGCGCCCGCGGGGCACGCGTTCGTCTACGAGTACGACCCGGTCAAGAAGGCCGTGCGCCTGCTGTGCAACATCACTGAGCTGCTCGCCAAGATCCTGGGCTACAAGCCGGGCAAGGTCCACGGCCGGATCGACCTCGGCAGCGACGGCTGGCTCTACTTCTCGACGCACCGCGGCTCGACGACCGTGACGAGCGACGCCAACCATTACCAGGGCGACTGGATCATCCGCTGCGACCCCAAGAGCGGCAAGAGTGAGGTCGTCGTCTGCGGGCCCGTGCCCAAGCACTGCATCCCGTGCAGCGTGCTCGACCCGGACCGGCTGATCTTCTACGGCGGCACGGCCCCGGGCACCGACGCCAAGGACAAGGGCGTGCAGTTCTTCGCCTATGACGTGAAGAACCGTAAGCTCCTCTACTCCGGCCCCGACGGCCCGCCGCGCTACCTGGTCTTCGCGAAATCGACCGGCAAGGTCTACTACGTCCCCGGCAAGGAAAACATGGTCGGCCGGCTGATGTGCTACGACCCGGCCAAGGGGGGCGCGCCGTTCCCGATCAAGGCCTCGCTGGGCCTGCGCGCCGCCACGCAGGAGACGCCGCAGGGCTACGTCTACACCGTCTCCAAGGGCGCGCGGGGCGGCGCGTCCACCCTCTACGCCTTCAACACCAAGACCGAACAGGTCGAAACCCTGGGGCCGGCCGCCGTCGGCTCGGCCCAGTACATCACCTCCATCGACGCCGACCCGACGGGCCGTTACCTCTACTACATCCCCGGGGCGCACGGCGGCGCCGACAAGGACGGCACCCCGGTCGTCCAGTTCGACGTCCAGACGAAACGGCGGAAGGTGATCGCCTTCCTGCACCCGTACTTCAAGGACCGGTACGGGGCCACCCCGGTCGGCACCTTCAGCTCGGCGGTGGATCCCGCGGGCGACAAGCTCTACGTCACCTGGAACGTCAACCGCGGCGGCCGGGCCTGGGACTGCTGCGCGCTGACGGTGATTCACATCCCCGAAGCCGAGCGGCGGCCCTGAGCGGGTCGCTGAGGGGGGCAAGACCAAACCTATTTCCGGGGAGCCATTGCTATCATCGCAAGAGGAACTACGGTGAGCCCTTCGCGCGCCGCGACGTTGCGCACGGCCTGCTTTGCCCTCCTGACGCTTCTGGCCCTTGCGGCAGGAGCCGCGCTCCTGGCCCAAGGTCCGGGGGAGAAAAAGCCGGCGACCGCCTACCCCTTTGTCTTCCGGGACGTGGGGAACGAGGCCGGCCTCTTCCCCCACGCGGCCGGCATCCGCGGCCACGGCGCGGCCTGGGGCGACGTGGACGGCGACGGCTGGCCGGACCTCTTCGTCGCCTCCTTCCACGACGCCGGCTCCAAGCCCGGCCTGTTCTTCCGCAACGACCGGGGGAAATTCCGCCTGGACGAGCAGGAGCACCTGCGCACCTCCGGCATGGGCAGCGGCGCTCTGTTCGTCGATCTCACCAACAACGGGCGCCTGGACCTGTACGTCTCCAACTGCGCCCTGGAGGGCAAGACGGCGGTCCGGAAGATCCCGAGCTACCTGTTCCGCAACGAGGGCCAGGGCAAGTTCACGGACGTCACCAAGGACAGCGGCGCCTCGCTCCCCGCGTTCGCCGGCCGGGGTCTTGCGGCGCTCGACTTCGACGGCGACGGCCTGCTCGATCTGATCGCCTGCGAGCGCTACTACGGCGCCGTCAAATACGGCCCCGCCCTGTTCCGCAACAAGGGAAACCACCGCTTTGAGAACGTCGCCAGGGACGCCGGCCTCCCCCCGGGCCTGTCGGGGCTCGGCGTGGCGGTCGCGGATCTCAACAACGACGGCTGGCCCGATCTGTTCCTGACCGAGGGCGACGGCAACCACCGCCTGTACCTCAACGACGGCAAGGGCAAGTTCTACGAGGCGCCAGGCAGCCGGGGGGTCTTCCGCTGGAAAAACCTGGGCAAGGACGACACGCCGGCCGGCGTCTGCATCGCCGACGTCAACCGCGACGGCCTGCCCGACATCGTCATCGGCCACCACAACAAGGCCCCCTGGAAAAACCCCGCCCCCGTTCGCCTCTACCTCAACCGCGGCGTCAAGGACGGCGTCCCGGCCTTCGAGGACGTCACCGAGGCCGCCGGCCTGAAGCCCCTGGGCATGAAGGCGCCGCACGTCGAGATCCAGGACTTCGACAACGACGGCTGGCCCGACATCTACGTCAGCATCGTCAAGTTCAAGGACGGCAAGCCCTACCCGATCCTCTACAAGAACCTCGGGGTCAAGGACGGCATCCCGCGCTTCCGCGAGGACGCCTGGGCGGTCAACGACTTCCCCACCAAGGCGGACCTGGCCATCAAGAGGTCGGGCGCCTTCTTCGACAAGGTGCTCAAGGACAAGAAGATCATCTACATGGCGGCGGGCCCGTCGTGTGACTTCGACCGCGACGGCCGCCTCGACCTGCTGCTGACGAACTGGTGGGTCAACGACCGGTCGCTGCTGCTGCGCAACGAGACACCGGGCGGCAACTGGCTCGACGTCCGGGTCGAGGGGAGCGGGGGCGTCAACCGCATGGGGGTCGGCAGCAAGGTCAAGGTCTACCCGGCCGGGAAGTTGGGGGAGGCGTCGGCCCTGCTGGGGTTTCGCGAGATCAACGCCGGCTACGGCTACTGCTCCGGCCAGGAGGCCGTGGCCCACTTCGGCCTGGGCAAGGAGGAGCGCGTTGATGTGCAGGTCACCCTCCCCCACGGCAAGGGCACGTTCGAGCAAAAAGGTATCAGGGCGAACCAGCGGGTCACCCTGAAGCGGTAACCCTCGAACAGGAGCCGTCCATGAACCCACTCCGCATTGCCCTGGGCCAGGGGTGGTGCGGTCGCCGCTTCCGCCCGCGCAGCCAGGCAACTGCTCCCCCTGCTCCTGGGCGTACCAACCTTCGACCCGCTCGGCGTGCAGCCAGGCCTCGCCCCCCACGCCGATCAGCCGACTGGCCCCCGGGGAGACGTTGCCTTCCAGACGGCGGGCGCGGCCCGTCTCCACCCACGCCCGCGAAGAGGGCCGGACGGCCAGAGCTCAGCACCGTCACGATCTCTGCAAACAGACGGTCTTGCCATCGGGCGGGGAGTCAGTCGGGATGACTGATGTCGCAGTTGGGCAGCGCCTGCTGCAGCTTCTCTACCCCCGCGTCCGTCACCGGGGTCTCGCCAAGCCACAGCCACTCAAGCTGCGTCAGCCCGGACAGGTGCTCCAGGCCCGCGTCCGTTATCCGGGAGTGGGCAAGATCCAGCGATCGAAGCCGCGTCAGCCCGGTCAGGTACTCCAGCCCCGCGTCCATCACCTCCGACCTGTAGAGATCCAGCTCCTCAAGCTGGTTCAGCCCGGCCAAGTGCGGCAGTCCCGCGTCCGTCACCTCGGCATGGTTGAGTCGAAGGCTCTGAAGCTGCGTCAGCCCCAACAGGTGCTGCAGTCCCCCGCCCGCCACGCAGATCCCGCCAAGGTTCAGCTCCCGAAGCTGGGTGAGCCCGGCCAGGTGCTTCAGCCCCGCGGACGTCACCCGGGAGAAGCGAAGATTTAGCGCCCGAAGCTGGTTCAGCCCGGCGAGATGCTTCAGGCCCACGTCCGTTACCTGGGTATAGCTGAGATCCAACTCCATTTGCAGCTGCGTCAACCCGGCCAGGTGCTCCAGCCCGGCGTCTGTTACCTGGGTATGGCTGAGATCCAGCGCCACCTGGAGCTGCGCCAGCCCGGCCAGGTGCTCCAGCCCCGCGCCCGTCACCTGGGTACCGCGGAGATGCAGCGTCTGGAGCTGTGTCAATCCGGCCAGGTGCTCCAGCCCCGCGTCCGTCACCTGGGCGCCGGTCAGGTCCAGCTCCTGAAGCTGGTTCAGCCCGGCCAGGTGCTCCAGCCCCGCGTCCGTCACCTGGTTACACATGAGATGCAGCGTCTGGAGTTGCGTCAGCCCGGCCAGGTGCCCCAGCCCCGCGTCCGTCACCTCGGTACCGCCCTGCGACGGGGTTGAAGTGCCGGGGGAGAGATGCAGAGTCCGGAGCTGCGTCAGCCCGGCCAGGTGCTTCAGCCCTGCGCCCGTCACCTTCGGGCAGTCAAGACTCAGCTCCCGAAGCTGCGTCAGCGCGGCCAGGTGCTTCAGCCCCGCGTCCGTCACTTCTGCCCCTGCGAGATTCAGATTCTGAGGCTGTGTCAGCGCGGCCAGGTGCTCCAACCCCACGTCCGTCGCCAGCCCGGCCAGGTGCTCCAACCCCGCGTCCGTTACTTGGGAGTAAAAAAGATTCAGCTTCCGAAGTTGCGTCAGCCCGGCCAGGTGCTTCACCCCCGCACCCGTCACTGGGGTACCGCGGAGATCCAACTCTTGAAGCTGCGTCAGCACGGCCAGGTGCTTCACCCCCGCGTCCGTCGCCTGGGTACAGCCGAGGTCCAGCTCCTGAAGCTGGTTCAGCCCGGACAGGTGCTCCAGGCCCGCATCCGTCACCTGGGTGCTACCGAGATCCAGAGAGTGAAGCCGGGTGAGCCCGGCGAGGTGCTGCAGGCCCGCGTCCGTTACCTCGGTAGCGCAGAGATCCAACTCTTGAAGCTGCGTCAGCCCGGCGAGGTGCTGCAGGCCCGCGTCCGTTACCTCGGTAGCGCAGAGATCCAACTCTTGAAGCTGCGTCAGCCCGGCCAGGTGCTGCAGGCCCGCGCCCGTCACCGGGATCCCGCTCAGGGACAGCCCCCGCAGCTGCGTCAGCCCGGCCAGGTGTTGCAGACCCGCGTCGGTGAGCCTGGTGTCTTCTCCGGAAGATGAGAGGCTGAGCGTGACTACTTGCGCGAGCAGGCCGCGTGCGACCACGCGCCGCAAGGACTCGTCCTCCGCGACATCTAGTCGCAGCGCGCTCACCCAGCTCTGCTGCGCCAGGAACCACTGCGACATCGGCTCCCCGGCCAGCACCTCGGCCGCCACCCGCAACGACGGCAGGCCGCGCCGGAAACTCACCTCGATCGGTTGCGGCGGGCTGCCCAGCCAGGCCTCACCGTGTTGGCGGAGCAATTCCACCTCCCGCCGCGTCAGCTCTGCTCGGTGAGGATCCTCCTCGTCCGGGCCCACCGCCGCCCGGCACAGAATGGTACATGAAATTCGCGTCAGCTCTTCTCGGCAAGGGCCCTCCTCGTCCGGGCGGGCCAGCGCACACTGGAGGCGGATGAACTCGCCGCGTGGGTCGCCGCGCTCCTCCAGCCAGTCGGCGAAGATCAAGCGCGGGGCGTCATCCTCGGGGTCGTCGCGGATGGCGGCCAGGAAGGCGCCTTGTTGGTCCTTGGGCGCAGTCATCACGGAACTCCGCAGAAAAGAGCCCGGTCCCGGGAGATGCCACCGGAGCCACCACCCTGCGGCAGTCTACCACCGCCACCGCATTGCCGCCAGAGGGGGCCGCCACCGCCCTCCCTACGCCCGGTGGCTCCGCCTCAGGCGAGAAACAGTGTCTCAACAGCGTGGCACGGATGCAACAGGGGCGTCACCGGAAAATGACGCAGGGGTTGCTGGACTTGAAGCGGCTGTACTGGAACTGCCGGGCGTTTCGGACGGGGCACCGCCGCAAGAAGTCGCCCTACGAGTTGCAAGGGTTGCGACTGCCGACGCGGGAATGGTGGGAGTTACTGCGGCTAACGCCGCAGCAGTTACGCGAACAGCTACAGGTGGCGAACGACACTGCTGGCGAGCCGCCGCCGCAACAAGTGTCCGGGGAGGATGTTGCGGCTTGAGAAAGTCCCCAAGGAAGCCGCCGGAAGCCTTTGCTGGCTCGCTACGGGTTGTCTAACGGCGTCATCAGTCCACCAGGAGCTTGTCGAGGTAGGCGCCGACCCGGTCCGCCCACATTCGGCCGTGGGCGCGCAGGCCGCGGGCGCTGAAGTGGATGCCGCGGCCGCCCTCGTCGCGGTTGTCCCCCGTCAGCGTGTCCGTGTCCGGGCCTTCCAGCGCCACCCCCGTGTCCCACAGCCGCTTCTGCGCCGCCCGCGTCGTCGGAAAGGTCGCTTGCTGCGGATTGTGGTACGACACCCGCGCCACCATCCACGGGAACTTCCAGCCCGCCTCGCGGTTCGACTCCTGAATGACTTCCGTCAGCCTGCGGACGTACTCGTCGGCAGACATGCCCACGTCGGACTCGCCCTGGTGCCACTGCACCGCCCGGAACCCGCCGGGGCCGAGTTGCCGGATGCGCGTCATCATCCAGCCGAACAACTCGCCGCCCGGCTCCCACTGCTTGACGCCCGTGCCGGAGTGGCCGACCGACGCCACGCCGACGGGCACATGATACTTCGCGTACAGCGCATCGCCGAACGCCGGGAAGTAACTGCCCCCAGTGGTGTGGTCGTGGACCCCCGGCTGCGGGTCATCGCCCAACCGCCAGCGCCGGCCGTCGAACGTCGCCACCATGCCCGACTCCTGCTTGAGCTTCTCCAGGCCGCAGTTGGTGGAGTTGGACTGGCCGGCGCCGACGAACACCTCGCCGACGCCGACGTGCTCGACCACCGCCTCGGCGACCGGCTTCTCGCCCTTGAGGGCGCGCAGTTCCACCTTGTACCAGCCGCCCGCGGGGGCCGGCAAGGTGTGGTCGAAGGCCCGCGTGCCCTTGCCCAGCGGCACGGGCTGCCAGCCGGGCGGGAGCGCGCCTTCCAGCGGCTTGCCGATCAGGCGCACCTCGACGCGGTCGCATTCCGGCCGAACGTGGCCGCGCAGGAGGATCTGCCCCTGGAGGCGCGAGCGGCGCTGGAAGACCTGGTAATCCTGCGGCGACTGCACCACCACGCTGGCGCGCACGACGGGCTTGCCGGTCAGCGCGGCCACCTCTTTGGCCTCCGCGTCGGTGGCGAGGCCGGCGCTCAGGACGACCCGCCGCGTTTCCTTCGGCGCCAGACTCGCTTCCCAGACCTGGAGCTTCTCGGCCGACCAAGATCCCCAGACGCGCAAGTCGCCGGTGATCTTCAGCCTGGCCCCGTTCGCGAACCAGGTCGTCGTCTGCCACTTCCTCTCGGCCGGCCCTGGCTTCTGCGACAGCGGCACCTTCGCCCACTCTCCTGCGCCGTCCACGACCGCGTTCACCGCCGGGTCGAAAACGATGAAGAGCGCCAGAGCCTTATCCGTTGCATTCGTCGCGTTCACCGTCACGTTGTCGGGGCCGAACTCGTAGCGCACAGACGCCCGCGCGCCCTTCGCCGCGATGACGCCCGGCGAAGGCCGGGTGACATTGCCCAATTTGACGAGGGCCTTGCCGTCATGGAAGTAGACGCCGCGCGAAGTGTCAACGTTAGAACAGAGGAACTCGACGCCCTCCACGGAGAGACTCGTCAGGCACCCGTCGGCCTCGACGACCGCCTCGAAGGCGAGCTTCTTGATTTGGATGGCCCCGCCGCTATCCGGCGGCGGGCCGACGCGCGCGAGCTCGGCGTCGGACGCGGTCCCAACCGTGAGCAGCACCTCGCGCGTCTCGAAGCTCGCCAGGGTCGCTTCCCAGACCTGGCATCCCTCCTTGGGCGAGGGCCACGGCCCCCAGATGCGATTGCCGCCGGTGATCGTCAGCTTCGCGCGGCCGGCGAACCAGGAGGTGATGGGCCACGGCTTCGCGGCCGGCGTCCGGGCGACCTCGCCCCGCTCGTTCATCACCCCGGTGACCGTGCGGTCGAACACGAGGTAGAAGGGGACCTTGTAATCGGTTGCGTTGGTCAGTTTGAGGGAGAGGGAATCCGGGCCGAACTCGTAGACGATGGTGAAGCGGTCGCCGGTCGCCTTGAGGACGTTCCCGCCCAACTGCTCCAACGTGGGCAGCGAAACCACCCGCGCCGGCTTCTCGTGGCTGTAGTAGAAGAAACCGCCGCGCGACACATTGTCGCCGAACTTCTGGCCGGATTTGAGGAATTCGACGCCGCCGACGCGCAGGCTGGTGAGGTTACCGTCGGCCCCGACGAGGGCCTCGTACTTCGGGGTGCGCACGCGGCGGCCGTCCTTCTCCACGGCGATGGAGACCCCCTGGACCGCAGGGACCGGCGGTTTGACCGAGGGCTTCACCTCCGCCTTCGGTTCCGGAACAACCGCACCTTTCGACTCCGGCACACGCGCCGTCCGGCGGTCGGGGGACGAAGGGATTCCGTCACCACCCGACAGGGTCCACCAAGTGCCGGCGCTTGTCGCGGCGGCCAAGGCCATCACGGCAGCAATCAGCCAGACCGTCCGAAAGCGCGCGACCGGACGGGTCGGAAACCTCTCGGGCGGCCTGGGCACTTCTACCGGGTCGGCGGGTTGGCCGTTGTCCTCCTCGACATTAGCACCGATTCCGGAGGAGACGGTGACCACTCCTTCTGACGGAGGGTTCCGCCCCCGACCAGGAAGACCCGGCGAGGCGGGGCCGGTGGCCAGGGCTTCGACGAACGCGGTACAGCTGGGCCAGCGCTCCTGAGGCAGCTTGGCCAGAGCCCGAACGACCAGCACCTGCTCCTCTGCCGGCAGCATTTGCAGGTCAGGCGCGTTCATCAGGTGGCCCGCCAGCAGCGCCGCCAGGTTCCCCTCGAACGGTAGACGATTGCCGCGCAGATGACAGTAGGTCACCGCCAGGCTGTACTGGTCCGACCAGCGGCTGACCCGTTCGTTGAACAACTCCGGGGCCGCGTAGGCCGGCGTCATTGCCGAGCTGGCGGTGGCCATCGTCTTGTCGAGGAACTTGGCGAGGCCGAAGTCGGCCACCTTGACGCCGCCGCCCACGAGGAGCAGGTTGGCGGGCTTGACGTCCCGGTGCTGCACCCCCTGACCATTGAGGTAATCCAGCGCCGCCGCCGCTTGCCTCATGTACTGCAACAATTCCGCCCGCGGGATCCCCGGGTGGCCCTGGGCGACTGCCTCGGTGAGGCGGTCGAGGAGCGTGCCGTCGGCTAACTCCATCGCGACGACGAGATAGCCGCCCTCACCCCAAACGCCGTGCAGCGCAAGGAGATTCGGGTGCCGTAGCCCCTGCAGCAGTTTCAGGGCACGCTTCTCCGCGTCGGCGGCCTTGTCCGCCAGGCGGATGAACTTCATGGCCACGAGGACGCCGCCTGGGCCAGCCGCCTCCCACACCTCGCCAAATGCGCCCCGGCCGAGTTGGCGAAGCAGCGTGTAATTGGGAATGGGCTTCGCCCCGGCGCTGAGGGTCAACGGCTGGCCGCCCGCCCCGGCTCCGACCGTGCGGGGCAGGTCAGGAGAGTTCTGGCCGCCCGGGTGAGCGGCGATAGGGATGGGGTCGGAGGCCGGCGAGGGCGGGTTGGACGGCATAGGCTCAAGCCTCCGGTTTCAGGAATCCACGACGCGCCCCGATCAGTCCATCAGAACCTTGTCGAGGTAGGCGCCGACCTTGTCGGCCCACATGCGGCCGTGGGCGCGCAGGCCGCGGGCGCTGAAGTGGATGCCGCGGCCGCCCTGGTCGCGATTGTCCCCCGTCAGCGTGTCCGTGTCCGGTCCCTCCAGCGCCACCCCCATGTCCCACAACCGCTTCTGCGCCTCCCGCGTGGTCGGGAACGTCGAGTGCTGTGGGTTGTGGTACGACACGCGCGCCACCATCCACGGGAACTTCCAGCCCGCCTCCCGGTTCGACTCCTGAATCACCTCCGTCAGGCGCCGGGCATACTCGTCTGCGGACATGCCCACGTCGGATTCGCCCTGATGCCACTGCACTGCCCGGAAGCCGTTCGGCCCCAGCTGCCGGATACGCGTCATCAGCCAGCCGAACAGCTCGCCGCCCGGCTCCCACTGCTTGACGCTCGTGCCGGAGTGGCCGACCGACGCCACGCCGATGGGCACATGATACTTCGCGTACAGCGCGTCGCCGAAGGCCGGGAAGTAACTGCCCCCGCTGCTGTGGTCGTGGACGCCCGGCTGCGGATCGTCGCCCGGCCGCCAGCGCCGGCCATCGAACGTCGCCACCATACCCGATTCCTGTTTGAGCCTCTCCGGACCGCAATTGGTGGAGTTGGACTGGCCGGCACCGACGAACACCTCGCCGACGCCGACGTGTTCGACGACCGTCTCGGCGACGACCTTCTCGCCCTTGAGGGCGCGCAGCTCCACCTTGTACCAGCCGCCCGCAGGCACCGGCAGAGAGTGTTCAAAGTCCCGCGTGCCCTTGCCCAGCGGCACCGGCAGCCAGCCGGACGGGAGCGCCCCTGCCAGCGGCCTGCCGGTCAGGCGCACTTCGAGGCGGTCGCAGTCCGGTCGGACCTGGCCGCGCAGGACGATCTGCCCCTGGAAGCGCGAGCGGCGCTGGAAGACCTGGTAATCCTTCGGCGATCGCACCAGCAGGCCGGTCCGCACGACGGGCTTGCCGGTCACCGCGGCCACCTGTTTCGCCTCGGCATCGGTGGCGAGGCCGGCGCTCAGGACGACCCGCCGCGTCTCCTTCGGCGCCAGGCTTGCTTCCCAGACCTGGAGCTTCTCGGCCAACCACGGTCCCCAGAGACGGGAGCCGCCCGTGATCTTCAGCCTGGCGCCGCCCGCGAACCAAGTCGTTGTCTCCCACTTCTTCTCCGCCGGGCCTTGCTTCAGCACCAGCGGAGCTTTCGCCCACGCCCCCGCGCCGTCCACGACCGCGTTCACCGCCGGGTCGAAGACGATGAAGAACGCCAGGCCCTTGTCCGTCGTATTCGTCGCGTTCACCGTCACGTTGTCGGGGCCGAACTCGTAGCGCACCGACGCCCGCTCCCCCTTCGCCACGATGACGTCCGGCGATGGCCTACGGACGTTGCCCAGTTTGACGACGCCCTTGCCGTCGTGAAAGTAGACGCCCCGGGGAATGTCCACGCCGGAGCGGAGGAACTCGACTCCCTCCACGGACAGGCTCGTCAGGCAGCCGTCGGCCTCGACGACCGCCTCGTAGGCGGGCTTCTTGATCTGGATGGCCCCGCCGTTGTCCGGCGGCGGCCCGACGCGGGCGAATTCGGCGTCGGTCGCAGTCCCAACCGTGAGCAGCACCTCGCGCGTCTCGTAGGTCGCCAGGCTCGCCTCCCAGACCTGGTATCCCTCCTTGAGCGAGGGCCACGGCCCCCAGATGCGATTGCCGCCGGTGACCGTCAGCTTCACGCGGCCGGCGAACCAGGAGGTGATGGGCCACGGCTTGACGACCGGCGTCCGGGCGGCCTCGCCCCGCTCGTTTATCACGCCGGTCACCTTGCGGTCGAAGACGAGGTAGAAAGGAACCTGGAAGTCGGTCGCGTTGGTGAGTTTGAGCGTGAGGGAATTGAGACCGAATTCGTAGACGATGGTAAAGCGGTCGCCGGTCGCCTTGAGGACGCTCCCGCCCAACTGCTCCAGCGTGGGCAGCGAAACCACCCGCGCCGGCTTCTCGTGCGTGTAGTGGAAGTAGCCGCCGCGCGATACGTTGCCGCCAAACTTCAGGCCGGACTTGAGGAACTCGACGCCGCCGACGCGCAGGCTGGTGAGGTTGCCGTCGGCTCCGACAAGGGCCTCGTATTTCGGCGTGCGGACGCGGCGGCCATCCTTCTCCACGACGATCGAGACGCCCTGGACGGGAGGGGCGGGCGGCTTGACTACCGGCTTGCTCTCTGGCTTGCTCTCCGGGCCGGGGCGAGCTTTCGGTGCCGGCACACGGGCGGTCTGGCGGTCTGGGGTCGAAGGAGTCCCGTGGCCGCCCGTCAGCGCCCACCAGGTGCCGACGCTCGCCACGGCGAGGACCGCGACCCCGGCGGCGACCAGCCAGACGGTCCGGGAGAAACGGGTGGGGCGGGCCGCCGACTTCTCGGGCCGCGGAGGTGCGTCCGCCGCCTCGGGCGGTTGGCCGTTGTCCTTTTCCGCGCCTATCCCGGTCCCGGATGGCGTGGACGGGGCTGCCTCCGTTCCCCGGATGGAGGTCTCCGCCGAGGGCACCGGCAGCGGGACGACCGTCGGCGCCCCCGACCGGACGGCCGCCTGCGTGGAGGAGGCGCCCGTCACAGCCCAGGCCTTCCTCGGCCCCGGCGAGGGTGGGCGCACCTTGCCGGGAGTGGACGGCCCCGCCTGCCCCTCCGGCGCGCTGGGCCGCCTCGCCGCCGGGCTGAGCTGGGGCATCTCCTCCGCGGGCGGGGGCGGGATGTCCTCCTGCGTCCAGGGCTTCAGGGCCTCGCACACCTCGGCCGGGAGCTGGAAGCGCTGCGACGCCTCCTTGGCCAGCATCTTCTCTTCGATAATCGCCGCCAGCCCCTCGGGCACCTCGGGCCGCAGCGAGCGGATCGGCTTGGGCTGCCGCGTCTGCGCCCAGATCAGCTTCTGGGCCGCCCTGCCCTCGCCGAACAGCGTCTGCCCGGTGAGGCAGAAATAGAACGTGGCTCCCAAACTGTAGATGTCGGCGCGGATATCGACGTCGCTGCTCAGCGCCTGTTCCGGAGCGAGATAGTCGCTGGTGCCCAGGACCGTCTCGTCGTAGCGCTTGCTGAGGTTGTCGTCGTCGTGGAAGAAGCGGGCCAGGCCCATGTCGAGGAGCTTCACCGTGCCGGCGCGGTCGATGAGCAGGTTGGCGGGCTTGATGTCGCGGTGGACCAGTCCGGCCTCGTGGGCATGCTGCAGGCCCCAGGCCGCCTGGCTGAGGTAGTGGGCGGCCCGCTGTACGTCCAGCGGCCCGGACTTCGCGATGATCTCCTGCAGGCTGCTGCCGTCCACGTACTCCATGACGAGGAAGTGCAGCTTGTCGTCCTGCACGATGTCGTGGGCGCGGACGATGTTGGGGTGGTCGAGGGCGGCGACGGCGCGGGCCTCGCGGTAGAAGCGCTCGAGGTAGGAGGAGTCCTTGGCCTTGTCGAGGGGGAGGACCTTGACGGCCACGCGGCGGCGCATGGCAATGTGCTCGCACAGGTAGACGCTGCCCATGCCGCCGGAGCCAACGTGCTCGAGGAGTTTGTACTTGCCGCCGAGGAGGAAGCCGCGCGACTTGCCCTGCAGGAGTTGGTTCGCCTGAAAGCGGGTCAGCAGACCGTCGCGCACCAGGAGGTCGGCGAGTCCCTTCGGCGACCCGGGCACGGCGGACGCGCCTCGCCGGGCCGCGAGGTACTCGTCCAGGCGTTTCTCGTCGATCAGGCCGCTCTTGCGGACCAGGCTGAGGAGTTCGTCGTTCGTTGCCGGCGCAGACATGGCCCACCCTCGGAAGCGCGAGAGACGGATGCGATCCCCGGATCAGGACTCCCCTTTGAGTCGGGACTGCGGGCCGACGGGAAGAATTCGCGCGGACGAACGCCCGGGGACGGCAGGAGGCGGACACCGTCCGCCGGTCCCTCGGCAGTCCGCCGCTGTAGCCAGCAGCCCTGCGTGAAGAAGACTAGTAGTTAGTATACCACGCGAGGGGCGGCGGTCACGCGAATTCCAGACCCTCGGCGCCAGCCTGACCACCGCCCACCCCTTGCTCGCCGTCAGCATAGAGAGGAGGCTTTCCTCCGCGACATCCTCGGCCCCCTCTCTTCCTTGTAGAATGGGGAGATGTTGACAGGGGGACGCATTCATGGGACTTCAACTCCGCCGCCACGCCGTTCGCCTCCGCGCGGGCCTGGTATTACCCCGGCGCCGGGGTAATAGCCCCGTTGTTCTTCGCCTGGAGACAGTCTGTTCGCGAAGCTTCGCAGCGCGGCCCCTGGCCGCAAAGGAGCACCGATGAACGCGGAGGAGTTGAAAGCGCTGCAGGCCCCCCTCAAGGCGCGCTACCGCGACAACCCCGCGTCGGCGCAGTTCACGCTGCGAGCGCGGGGGGAGTTGGGTTCGGTCGGTGTCACCTGCAAGATCGAGACGGGGCGGGTGCTGGTCGAGGCCGGCCTGCACCCGGCGACGGGCGGCGACGGCGTGGCGGCCTGCTCCGGGGACATGCTGCTGGAGGCGCTCGTGGCCTGTGCCGGCGTCACGCTGCGGGCGGTGGCGACGGCCCTGGGCATCCCCGTCCGTGGCGGCACCGTGACCGCCGAGGGTGACCTCGACTTCCGTGGCACGCTCGCCGTCGCCAAGGAGGCGCCGGTCGGCTTCAAGAGCGTCCGCCTCCAATTCGACCTCGACACCGACGCCACCGCCGAGCAGCAGGGCACGCTCCTGAAGCTAACCGAGCGCTATTGCGTCATCTACCAGAGCCTGCAGAAGCCGCCCGCCCTCACGGCGACCCTCCGGGGCGGCGAGGCCTCGTGCCGGGTCCGGGGTGTTGATGGCGAACGGTCGACGTAAGGCGAGCGGCAGGGAATTCGGTCCTTCCCCTCGCCCCTGTACGCGGGGGAGAGGGGAAACCAGGATCAACCCATCCGTTCACAGGACGGGTGGCCGCCGGCGGTGCCAGTCGGTCGCCCGCTGGTAGGCGTGGGCGATGGTGAGCAGGCGGGCCTCGCCCCACGCGCGCCCGGTGAACTGGATGCCGGTCGGCAGGTTGTTCGGGCCGAAGCCGTTCGGCACGGAAACGGCCGGCTGGCCAGCGAGGTTGCCCGCGGGGATAATCGCCGGCCCGCCGCCGAAACCGGGGTAGGCGCGGCTGAAGTCCACGTCGATTGGGTAGGCCACCGTCGAGCGCGACGGCGCCACCAGAGCGTCGTACTTCGCGTACAGCCCGTCGAGGGCGCGCTTGATCTTGGCGCGGACGCGCATGGCGTCGAGGTAATCGACGGCCAGCGTCATCGTCGCCGCGTAGATCTCCCAGCGCGAGCCGGGGAAGCGCAGCTCGCGGGCGCGGCCGCTCTCGACCAGGTCGCGGAAGGCGCTGGCGGCCTCCGCGTTGATGATCGTGCCGACGACGGGGCCGAACGGCATGTCCGGGAAGGCAACGCCCTCCACCACGCTGCCGGTCTTGCGCAGCACCTCGACCGCGGCCTCGAAATTCTTACGCACTTCCGGCTGCGCCCCCTCGGTCGCGTTCTTGATGACGCCGATGCGGAAGCGCTTGCCGTCCCTGGCGGGGCGGTCTTTGGGACTTTCCGGGTAGTTGAAGGGCTTCGCGATGCTGGACGGGTCGAGGCGGTCGCGGCCGGCGATGGTGGCGAGGACCAGGCCGCAGTCGTCGGCGGTGCGGCACATCGGCCCGAGCTTGTCGAGCGTCCAGCTCAGGGCCATGGCGCCGTGACGGCTGACGCGGCCGTAGGTCGGCCGCAAGCCCGACACGCCGCAGTAGGCCGCCGGCGTGATGATCGACCCCGACGTCTCCGAGCCGATGGCGAACGGCACCAGCGCCGCCGCCACCGCCGCCCCGGGGCCGGTCGAGGAGCCGCCCGACCAGTATTTCAGGTTCCACGGCGTTCGTCCGGGGCCGGTGAACGAGGCGTCGGCGTTGTTGTAGCCGAAGCCGCCCGCCAGCTCGACCATCGCCAGCTTGGCCACGAGCACCGCGCCGGCGTCGCGCAGCTTGCGCACGACGGTGGCGTCTTCGTCGAAGACCTGCTTGCGATAGGGCTCGGCGCCCCAGGTCGTCGGCGCGCCGCGCGCGGCGAGGAGGTCCTTGGCGCCATAAGGGACACCGTGCAGCGGCCCGCGGTAGCGGCCGGCGCGGATCTCCGCGTCGGCGGCGCGGGCCTCCTTCAGGCCCTGCGCGCGCAGCACCGTCACCACGGCGCCGAGCTTCGGCCCGAGTTTTTCCAGGCGGTCGAGGTACGCCTCGGCGAGGGCGACGGGCGACAGTTTGCGGGCGCGGAGCAGCGCCGCCAGGTCGCGGACGGACGAGAACAGCACGTCGTCGGTGATCGGCTGCTGGGCCACGGCGGCGGGCCTCCCGGGTCTGGGGCGTTCGTCACGGGGCCTCGGCGACGAAGAGGAAGTCCGGCTCGTCACCGTTCTGGAGTGGGGTCTTGCGAAGGGCCGCGGCGCGGCGTGCGGTGGTTTCGAGGCGCTGGCGGATCCGCTTCAGCTGCTCCGCGCTGAGGTGCTTGCCGTGGCGCAGGCGGACGACCTCCGTCAGGGCCTGGGCGGCGCTGCTGAACGTTTCGGCGGCAGGGGGCTCGTCGGCGGGCCGGGCGGCCGCCGCTTCGGCCGTGGCGGCCAGAGGCGCGGCGGCGAGCAGGGCCAGGGTTTTGTTGAACTGACGGCGTGTCGGTTTTCGCCCGCTCATCGGCCCAGTCTCCTCGGGGGTCACGGAGTCGCCTTGGTGAAGCGAGCCACCGCCTCCGGCACGCCCGGCTCGACGCCGAACGGCGCCGCCGAGGAACCGGCGGCGTTGATCAGCCGCGACGTCAAGAACACCTCGCGCACGTCGTCGCACAGACCGCACAGCAGCATCTCGCCCCCCGCCTCCTGCAGTCGCTTGCGCAGGCTGAGCAGCGGCCGGAACCCCGCACTACCGACGTACTCCACCGCGGACAGATCCACGACGACCTTGCGCGCCCCGTTGAGCGCGACCGCCGCGAGCAGTTCCTGGCGGAGCTGGTCCACCAGGTCGAAGTCGCCGCTGCGCAGCCGGGGGTGGGTGACCGCCAGCACGAGGACGCCCTGGTCGGTGCTGACGCGGAGGTAACGGTACTGCGGTTCAGTCATGGCTTCTCGGGCCGATCGCCGGAACGGGTAACGGATCGCAACTGTTGATGAGTTTACCGCCTCCGCCGCCCGAAGACAAACACCACGCGGGTAGACAATTCGGGCGACATGGCCACCGCCGCCCTCTGGGCCGGCGCCGGCGTTTCGCTACCATGACGTCGGCGAGTGCCCGACCTTCCCCTTACCGCTGGAGCCTCCCATGAACACGGTCCGCGATTTCGGCGCGCGCGGCGACGGCAGGACGGACGACACCGCGGCCCTGAGCCACGCCATACAGCGCGGCGGCGGCGAACTGATCTTCCCGCGCGGCGACTACGTCCTCTCGCGCTCGCTGTACGTCCCACTGCAGCTGCACGGCCGCATCGCGATCCAGGGCGTCGGCGGCACCGCCCGGCTCCTCATGAACGGCCCCGGCCCGGCGCTGCACCTGGTCGGCACGCACCGCCGCACCGCCCTGCCGGCCCACTTCGCCGAGGGCGTCTGGCAGCGCGAGCGCATGCCGATCGTCAGCGACCTGGAGATCGTCGGCGGCCACGCCCAGGCCGACGGCATTCTCATTGACGGCGCCATGCAGCCGACGCTGCGCGGCCTGCTGATCCGCCGCTGCCGCCACGGCATCCATCTGAACAACCGCGACCGCAACGTCCTCGTCGCCGACTGCCACATCTACGACAACAGCGGCGTTGGCATCTTCTTCGACCGAGTCAACCTGCACCAGACGAACGTCCACGGCAACCACATCAGCTACTGCAAGCAGGGCGGCATCAAGATCGTCGGCAGCGAGATCCGCAACCTGCAAATCTGCTCGAACGACATCGAGTACAATTTCGACCTCAAGGCGGACAGTTCCGCGGACGTGCTATTCGACTGCCGCGACGGCACGGTGCGCGAGGGCACGCTGGTGGGCAACACGATCCAGGCGTCGCTGAGCCCGGGCGGGGCGAACGTGCGCTTCCTCGGCGCCGGCGGCGACAACCCAAACGCGGTCGGCCTGTTCGCGATCACCGGCAACCTGATCGGCAGCCAGCACACGGCAATCCATCTGGTCGCCTGCCGCGGCATGGTGGTGAGCGGCAACTCGATCTACAGCGGCTATCACGACGCCCTGCGTGCCGAGGACGCCGAGCACCTCGTCATCGGTCCCAACAGCATCGACCACAACCCCGAATATCGCGGCCGCTCGACGGACAAGGTCGTCCTCACGCGCTGCCGCAATGTGACGATGACCGGGGTGGTGCTGCAGCACACGCGCGAGGCGACCGCCGAGACGCACGCGAGCCTGGAGATCCGCGACTGCCGCAACGTGAGCGTGACGGGCTGCCAGGTCATCAACGCGCGCGGCCGTGGCGTCGCGGTCTTCGGCAGCCAGACGGTGCGCGTGGCGGACTGCACGATCCGCGGCCGGGCCGACGACAAGAGCTACCGCGCCGCGGTGACGGTTGATCGGGCATCGTCGCAGGTGATGGTGGTGAACAACTTCCTGGGGCGGGGGGGCGACGGCGAGTTGCAGATGCCGAAGGCGGTCGGCGTCGCGGCCGGGAATGTCACGGTGGGATGAGGGGGAACGAAGCCGGCTGGTGGCTCCTCATATTAACCATTCTGCCCCCGTAGTTCTACTGTATCCGTCTTGAGCGGGTGCAACTTGTTCCGTAGATTCTCCTTGGGACTCAGCAGTCCGAGAAGGAGGACGCCATGGAACGACGGTTTCGCGTGCGCTTGGAGGAGTTGCTCGACGATGCGGTCGTCGA
>JBBRPS010000082.1:0-19022 GCA_038227745.1 Gemmatales bacterium
AATACAACGAACGCTACGCCCACCCGTTTCAGTGGACATGGACTAATCCCCAGATGCGCCAGTGGTTCGCTCGACACGCTCCCTAATTCCTTGCAGACCTTCCGCCGCGGGACACTAGCTCATCTTCTCTCACGTTGCCGGACTTTTCCGCTCTGTCGTTACGGGACCTTCCGCCGTTCCCCCGAAAAACTCTGTCACAGTTGGTGCCCCCCGGACCATGTGCGGTCGGCGGGGCGGTCCCTGGCGAACGGCCGGCTTACGCCGGCCGTTCGCCAGGAGTTGCCTGGTTGCTGCACTGGCCGGCGCCCTCTCGGAAAGGAAGGCGGGGGGCAACCTGAGATTGTCCGAATCCCCCCGGCGCGCTATACTCCCCTCCCCAGCAGCAGGACGCGAAATCCGGCACGGAGGTCGGAGCACGCCATGCACGCCATCCTTGGTCTGTCCGCCTTCCACCACGACAGCGCCGCGGCCCTCGTCCTCGACGGCCGCATCGCCGCCGCCGCCCAGGAGGAGCGCTTCTCGCGCCGCGCGCGCGACGCCGCCTTCCCGCGCCGCGCCGCCGCCTACTGCCTCCACCACGCCGGCCTGCAGCCGCGCGACCTCGACGCCGTCGTCTTCCACGAACAACCCCTGGCCCGCTTCGACCGCGTGCTGGAAACGTACCTGGCCCTGGCGCCGCGCGGCCTGCGCTCGTTCCTGGCCGCCATGCCGCAGTGGCTGCGCCACAGGCTGCACCTGCCGCGCGCCGTCCGCCGCGGCCTGCCCGGGCGCTATCGCGGGCCGATCCTCTTCACCGACCGCCCCGAGGCCCACGCGGCGAGCGCCTTCTTCCCCTCGCCCTTCGAGGAGGCGGCCATTCTCACCCTCGACGGCCCCGGCGAGTGGGCCACGGCGACGTTCGGCGTCGGCCGCGGCGCCCGCCTGGAGTTGCTCGAAGAACTGCGCTTCCCGCACAGTCTCGGCCTGCTCTACGCGGCCTTCGCAAGCTACGCCGGCCTCGGGGGCGACGGCGCCGCGGACGAGCTGATGGGCCTGGCACCGTACGGCCAGCCGGTCTACCGCGACGTAATTCTGCGGCACCTCCTCGACCTCAAGGCGGACGGCTCGTTCCGCCTCCACCTCGACTACTTCCGGCCCGGCGGCCCGGTACGGACCACGCCCGCCTTCCACGCCCTGTTCGGCGGACCGCCGCGGTCCCCCAAAGCGCCGCTGCGCCAGCGCGACATGGACGTGGCGGCGTCGGTGCAAGCCGTCACCGAGGAGGTCGTGCTGCGCATGGCCCACCACGTCCACGCGCGTACCGGGATGCCGAACCTCGTCATGGCGGGCAGCGCGGCGCTGAACGGCGCGGTGAACGGGCGACTGCTGCGCGAAGGGCCGTTCCGGCGGATCTGGGTCCAGCCGGCCGCGGGCGACGCCGGCGGGGCCCTGGGCGCCGCCCTCTTCGCGCACCACCAGTTGCTCGGCAGGCCGCGGCGGGTCGAGCCGGACGACGCGCAGCAGGGTTCGTTGCTCGGACCGGCGTTCACCGCCGGCGACGTGGCGACGTTCCTGCGCGGGGCCGAGGCGGTGGCGCGGGCCTGGACGGACGAGGCGGACCTGCTGGAGGCGGCGGCGGAGTTGCTGGCGTCCGGCAAGGTGCTGGGCTGGTTCCACGGCCGGATGGAATTCGGGCCACGGGCGCTCGGGGCACGCACCATCCTGGCCGATCCGCGCGGCGGACACCCGCAGGGCACGGACCCGTTCCGCGAGGGGTTCCGGCCCTTCGGGGCGTGCGTGCTGGAAGAGCACGCACGCGACTACTTCGACCTGCCGCTCGGCGCCGGCAGCCCGTACATGCTGTGTACGTTCCCCGTGGCGCAGCGGCAGCGGGTGCCGTGCCATGACGCCGGCCTGTGGGAGTGCGAGGGGCTGGACAGGCTCAGGGTGCCGCGCAGCACGATCCCGGCGGTGACGCACGTGGACGGGTCGGCGCGGGTGCAGACCGTAGACGCGCGGCGGCACGGCCGCTTTCACCGCCTGCTGCAGGCGTTTCACCGGCGCACGGGCTGTCCGGTGCTGGCGATGGCGAGCTTCCACGCGCCCGCCGAGCCGATCGTCTGCACGCCGGCCGAGGCGTACCGCTGTTTCCTGCACACCGACCTGGATGCCCTGGTGCTGGAGGACCACCTGCTGCTGAAGCACGAGCAGGCTCCGTGCCCCGCTCCCCAGCGGGCGGTGTCCCGGGTGGAGCTCGTGCTGGATTGACGCCACGGAGGGCCGGGGAATGGCGCCGTTCGGGATCGAGTGGGAACCGCCGCGGACGCAACTGCGACATTTCGGCTGGGTGCTGGCGCTGGTGCTCGCGGTGGCCGGCGCCCGCCTGGCGCCCGCCCCTGCGGCCCTCGCGCTGGAACTGCTGGCCGCGCTGATGTTCGCCCTCGGCACGGTCTGGCCGTCGAGCCTGCGCTGGCCCTTCCTCGCGGTGGCCGTCGCGACGGCGCCGGCGGCCTGGGTGGTGAGCCGCGTGCTGCTGACCGTGGTCTACTACGGGCTGCTGACGCCGTTGGCCCTGGGGCTGCGGCTGCTGGGCCGCGACACGCTGCGGTGTCGGCTCGAGCCCCAGGCCGCCACCTACTGGCAGCCGCGGGTCCGCGTCCGCGAACGCCGGAGCTACCGGCGCCCCCTCTGATCGCGTGTACTCTTCCGGCTCAGAGGCCGTCTGGGAATGTGGATAAAAAGTGTCTTCTTTTCGCCCCTTTTGCCTCTCTCGGCAGGCCACTCCGCGGCCTCCTTCACGCTCCTGCGGCGGTCGATATCCCCCCTCGCCATTCTCACTCTCTTTCACCGGCGCAGCAGATACCCGACCACAACACCCACCAGGGCACCAAGGATGGGGCCGAGAATGGCTCAGAGCCGGCGGCCCCATTCTTCCTGCCCCTTCCGCAAGTCACTCACCTGATGTTCCAGGACGGCGGCCCGGGTGGTCAGGGCGGCGAGCGCCGTCGCCGTTCTGTCCTGATCATCCCCGAAGCTGTTCACATCCCTCTGCAGGTTGTCCAGCCGAGCCGTCAGCGTGGCGACTGCCCGCATGAGTTCATCGACCTTCTCGCCCTGGGTCCTACCGGCCATCTCCACCGCCTTCCTCACCATTGCCGGAGGACAACAAGTCGTCCAGGAGTTTGTGGGACCTGATGCGGAGCAACTCGCCCCACACCCGACGCAGGCGGCGTTCCAAACGGGTTGGCGATTCGAGTTCCTTCGGCTCGAACGCCGCTGTCGCCGAGCCGGTCCAGTCGGAAAGCCTGAGGGTGACCACGTCTTGGCCGCGGGCGTCCTCCGCACGGTCCCACTCTGCGGAAACGGTCGGGGACTCTCTCCCCAGCATCTCCTCAAGCGACTTGGTCGCCTGCTCGGCCAAGGTGCGCAGCCCGGCGGCCTCGCGGATTCCGGAGCGATATGCGACTTCTTTCATGACTCTCTCCTGCGCTGCGACCTGCCTGGGTTGGAGACGCGCCATCAGCATACCACTGCCCGCGCCCGGAAGGAAGCAGGCGCACGGCCCGACGACTTTGCCGCCGGGCCGCGCTCGTGGATTGGGCGCCGGCGTGCCGTCAAAAGCCCTTGCCCTTCGTCGCCGTCTGAATCCGGCAGATCCAGTGGTTCACCGCCACGTACAGCGTCGAGCCATCGCCGCCGAACGCGCAGTTCGCCGTCGGCTGGCCGGTCAGGACGGTCCCGAGGTGCGTACCGTCCGGCGCAAACACCAGCACGCCGCCCGGCCCCGTCGCGAACAGGTTCCCGTTGCGGTCGATCTTCATACCGTCCGGCAGGCCCGGCACCTTGCCCACCGACTTCGTCGCGTCGAAGAACACACGGCCCTTGCCCAGTGTGCCGTCCTCCTTCACGTCGAACGCCATCCAGACCGCCTTTTCCGGGTCGGAATTGGCGACGTAGAGCGTCTGCTCGTCCGCGGAGAAGGCGATGCCGTTCGGCCGGCTCATCTCCTTGGTCAGCAGCGTTAGCTTGCCGTCCTTTGCCGACACGCGGTAGACGCCGCAGAAGTCCAGCTCGCGCGCCGGGTCGTCCCACCCCTTCGGTAACCCATAAGGCGGGTCGGTGAAGTAGAGATCGCCGTTCGACTTGAAGACGGCATCGTTGGGGCTGTTGAGCCGCTTGCCCATGTACGCGCTGGCGAGGACGGTCTTCTTGCCGTCCGCCTCGATGCGCGCGACCTGTCGGTCGCCGTGCTGCATCAGGACCAGGCGGCCTTTGGCGTCGAGGACCAGTCCGTTGGAGCCGGGTTCGTCGCCGGGCTTGCCGCCGCGCGGCTTCGTGCCGGTGTAGCCGCTCGGCTTGAGGTACTGGCTGACGCCCTTGCCCTCCTGCCATTTGTTGACGACGTTGCTGGGGATGTCCGAGAAGAGCAGGTAGCCGCCCTTCTTGACCCAGACGGGGCCTTCCGTCCAGATGAAGCCCTCGGCGATCTTCTCGAGGGCTGCCCCCTGGGGGATCAGCTTGTCGAAGCGGGGGTCCTTGCGCTCGATCGTGCCGACGGTGGGGTACGGCTTCCTGTCCTGGCTGCGCGTGGCGACGGGGCCGGCGGCGAGCAGTGCCAGGCCGAGGAGGGCGGCGGGGGGTAGGAACTTTCTCATCGTGTGGTGCCGAACCTGGAGGGGAACGGGTGCGGGGCGGCGACCGTCGCCACCCCCGACTCGTTCGGCATCCTATCAGAGGGAGACCGCGGAATACACGAAAAAAGTTTAGCCGCGGTTCGGAGAACCGCGTGCGGCTGCACCAGGGGTCGAGCCGCACGCGGTTCTGCGAACCGCGGCTAAACGAACGCAGCCGTTCACTCGGCGAGGCTGAAGTCGAGGGCCTTGCGCAGCAGGCGGTAGCGCGCGCGCTCCAGGCGCAGCACCTCCGCGCCCGTCGCCGAGACCAGTTCGTAGTACAGGGCCTCGACCGACTCCATCGCGAAGGCCTCGTCGCCGTCGTACGCCACCAGGGTCCGTTCGCCGGGGGGGATCTCCGCGTGCAGCAGCAGACCGTCCAGCGTGCATCGAAGCATCATGGGATTCAGCGTAACCGCCGCGGCGCCCTATGGGTAGGTCGGCAGGCGTCCAGGTCGGGCCGCGCGCGCGAAAAAATCTGCATTTCGGGCGAACTTGGTTGTGGATTTTGGAAGAAGGGCTTGTGTAGAATCTGACCCGTTACGGCCAACCGGGGTGGACCGGGCGGCGGGGCGGTGAACAACCATCGCCCATCGCCTCGTAACAAGAAGAGTAGCAGCGCGACCCCGGAGTTGTCGTCGGCCCGCGCGGCGCCAGGAAAAATCGGGCTGGACGGGCGGAAACGGACTTTTCGCAGATAAGACTTGTAATGGCCGAACGCGGCCTTTACAATTGCCCGGAAGTGACCGGGACGTAAGGAACAGCATTTGGGGGCTCTCTCCCCCAGGTGAGGTCCTTTTTTCTTTTTACAGGGAGCGTAACTTTCAACCAGGGATCGTGGGTCGGGTTTTGCAGTCGCCGGAAACCGGAGAACACGACGACCGCAAGCGCGCGAAAGGTGTAGTGCCGTCGAGGGAGTCGTCGCCGCCTTCCCTCTCTCGCCTTGTCGCTGGTGCGGTTCGCCGGCCCCCCAAGGGGCAACAGGGGGGCGGCACGGACTCACTGCTGCTTGGGCTCGAGAACTGTCTCGCACACGGGAAGGAAGGCCATGAAGACTCAACGCCGTAATCGCCCGCAAGAGGCGCCGGAGGTCACCGCGACCATTGCGCCCGCCACCACCATCTTCTCCTCCGACCTCCTCACCCCGGAGGAGGAACGCGAGCTGCTGGCGGGCTTCTGGGATTGTAAGAGCGAACTGGTCCGCATTCTGATCCGGAACTTCCCACGGCTGCGCGCGCACCGGCCGCCGCTGGAACCCTGGCCGATGGCCCAGTTCATTCGCGACTACTGTGACGGCGACGCCCGCAAGGTCCTCGCCATCCGCCGCGTTCACGACCGCTACATCCACTGCAAGCACCGGCTGGCCTCGGCCAACATCCGCCTGGCGGCCCACGTCGCCAAGCGCTTCCGCCACCACGCCCTGGGCTACTCCGATCTGCTCCAGGAAGCCGTGTGCGGCCTGATGCAGGCCATCGACCGCTTCGACGTCAGCCACGGCACCCGCCTGGCCACGTACGCGACCTGGTGGATCCGTCAGACGCTGCAGATCGCCGTCGCGCGCCAGAGCCACCTGGTCAGCCTGTCGCCGCACCACCTGCAGGAGCTCGGGTTGCTGCAACAGGAGTCCGAGGCGCTGGCGCACGGCGGCAAGCACCTGCCCAGCCCGCAGGAGCTCGCCTCGCGGACCGGCAGCAGCCTCGAGCACCTGACCCACCTGCAGACCGCCACTCGTGCCCCCGTCTCCCTCAATGCCGTCCTCGACGACGACAGCGACTTCAAGTTGACGGAGGCGATGCCGGACAACGAGAGCACCACGCTGCGGACGAACTCCGAACGTCAGGAGGCGATCAACTTCCTGATGGAGAACCTGCGGCCGCGCGAGCGCAAGGTGCTCGACCTGCGCTTCGGCCTGACGGGCAACGGCACCCACAGCCTGCGCCAGATCGGCCATCTGCTCCGCATCAGCAAGGAGCGCGTGCGCCAGATCCAGAACCGCGCGCTGGAAAAGCTGCGGGCCTCCGCCGAGCGCGTCGGCTGGGAGCCGAGCCTCCTCTTAGGCTAAGGGGAGAGCGGAAGTGCTCAAGCCCTCGGGTCGCACCCCGGAGGGTTTTTCAGGCTCCTCGCGGGCCCCGCCGAACCGCACAGGCGCGTTCGCCGGGGCCCTTCATTTTTTGCACCCGGGAGGCGGGGACGTGCGCCTCCTGGTGGTGGCCGACGTCCAGGGCCAGGCGTTCGAGCAAGGCCGTGGGCAGTTTGGCGCGGGCGCGGCAAGAGGCGGCGGTAGCGAAGGCGTCGGGCGGGCGGGTCAGGGCGAAGGCGCGGACGACGTGGCAGACGGCTTGGCGACAGGAGCGATCAGCACGGAGAACCTGGTGGAGGAAGGCCCACAGGGTAAGGGCGGGGCTCGGCTCCCGGGTAGTCGGGTGGTGTTGCTACCCGCTGCCCTGGGAACCCGAGCCGTGTCCGTCTACCCCGGCCCGCAAGCGCCTTCAGCAGACCTGGCGGGGAGGATTTGGCCGAAAGGATGATCGAGGCCCCCCCGCCCCCCGCCTGCTCGGCGGCGAACTTCTCGGCGAACGTGGGGACCGTGCCGCGGAGCGTCACGTCCCCGTTGTTGACCGAGACTCCGATCTCGGTCGCCGTGACACACGGCTCCCACTTCAGCTCTTCCGGGCCTGGACCTGGAAGGGGTTCCACGCCTTTGGCAAGCGGGCTGAAAAACCTACACTGGAAAGCCCGGACCCCTCTCCCTTCCTGGGAGAACGGGGCAAACGTCATCGCCCACTCCGTTGCCGGTCCCTGGCAGTGGGGCCGGGGGTATTACTCCGGCAGGAAAGCTCCTCACGGTAGCCCGCCGCTCCGCGGCGGGGATCCGCCGTGGAGCGGCGGGCTACCGTAAGGAGCTTTCCTGCCGGAGTAATAACGCACGGGCAAAGCTGGCTGAACCTGTATGCTCAGGGCAACTCGGCGTCAGGAGACAGTGCTTTCGCTTCGCCGTTCTTGCTTGGCGACGAGTGGAAGCGGGACATGGTCAGTTCCTCGCGGAGCACTTTGACCTCCGCAGGAGCGTCGATCCCCAAGCGGATGCGGCCGTTGGCGGCTTGCACCACGGTGACCCGAATGGACTCACTGATGAGGATGCTTTCGCCGACTTTTCGAGAAAGGACTAGCATGATCGATCCCTCCATGATGTTGCTGGCAGCCACCGGCCCCTCCATGACGTTGGTAGGGTGCAATTTCCCGTTGCCGGTTGCCAGTAGGCCTTGAGTCCTGCTGTTCTGGGACTGCGGCAATTCTACCGAGGTGCGGACACGGGGCGGTATCAGGGTAGTTACTGGAAATCAGGCTTGACATGAGGGAAAAGCGAGCGGCGCTTGTCAGGGTAATCCCTGAACCGAGGCGATTTGTCAGGAACCCCCCCCTCGCCCCCCCTTACCAACGGGGGGGCGAGGGGGGGTGAAGGCGACGCCGACGGCTATCCGGGCGAGGAGGGGCCTGGGTCGAGGAGACCCATCTCCAAGGCGTAGCGGGTGAGGTCGGCCCGGCTGCGCGAACCGAGTTTGTCCGCGAGGCGCGCGCGGTAGGTCTCAATGGTCTTGACGCTGAGGCACAACTGGGTGCCGACCTCCTTGTTGGTATACCCCTGGGCCAGGAGTTTGAGCACCTCCTGCTCACGTGAGCTCAGGAGTTTGTCGGGCGCACGCGGTGGCACGGCTGTAACAGCCGTGCCACCCAGGACTTGATGAGTCCCCCTGTCGCTGAGGGTTATCGTCACAAAGGTGCGACCCTGGGCGATGGAGCGGATCGCGGCGAGCAATTCGGCTTCGACCGCCGACTTGACGACGTACCCCGATGCGCCGGCGGCGAGCGCCGCGCGCAGATACGAGGGGTCCTCGTGCATGGTCAGGACCAGCACCCGCGTCTGCGGGCATGCTTGCCGGAGACCTTCCAGGGTCTTGAGGCCGCCACCCCCCGGCATGGTGAGGTCGAGCGTCAGCACATCCGGGTTGGCCTGGCGGGCTTGGCGCAAGGCTTCATGCCCATCGGCGGCTTCGCCCACGACTTCCATGTCCGGCTGGTCGTTGATGAGCAGCCGGAGTCCGGCCCGGAGGATGGCATGGTCATCGGCGATCAGGACGCGAATCTTCGCCATGGTTCTCCTCCTTGAGGGGGATGTACACGTGGACCGTAGTGCCGCTTCCCAGCCGCGACTCGAGCGTGACGTAGCCGTTCAGAAGGACGGCCCGTTCGCGGATGTCGAGCAGGCCCAGACCTTTGCTGGCGGACGCCCAGCCAGGCGCCTGGAGCAGAGCATCGCTGTCGAACCCACGCCCGTCGTCTTCCACCGTCAAATGTACGCCCGACGAGCCGCCCAGCTCGCGCCGGACCACGAGGCTGACCGCCTTCGCCGCCGCGTGCTTCAGGACATTCGTGAGCGTCTCCTGGGCGATGCGGTACAAAGCCGTCTCCACTTCTGCCGGCAGACGGGATTGCCCAGCCAAGGCCAGGTCCGGGGCGTACACATCGACCGCGATGCCGTGCGTATGGGTGTAATCGGCCGCGTAATGCTCCAGGACTGCCAAAAGGCCCAGATCGTCCAGAACGGTCGGGCGCAAGCCCCGGGCGATCCTCCGGACCTCATCCAGGAGCGCGGCGGTGATGCCGCGGAGTTCCCCCAGCCGCGCGCGGGCTTCCTCAAACCTAGGCGCCTCTGCCGCCGCACGCAGCCCAAGGAGCAACGACGTGAGGGATTGGCCGATGCCGTCGTGGAGGTCCCGCGAAATCCGGCCCTGCTCCTCTTCCCGTGCCGACATGACCTGTTTGAGGAGCCGGGCGCGGCCCTCGTTGGCTTCCGCCGTGCGTTCCTGCCCTCGTCTTTCTGCTGCCAGGATCGTGTGATAGCGCGTCTGGAGGAACGTCTGGCCCAGGGTCGCCAGCAGGTCGGCATACACTTCCAGGGTGGCCCGCTTGACAGGATGTTCCAGGCGCGCCATCTGCCAGACCGGTGCCAGTGAGAGACCGAGCTGCTTGGCCACTTGCTCCAACGGCAGTTGTTCGGGATACTGGTCAAACACTTGGCCCGCGACTAGCGCCCCCAAGGGATGTGCGCCCAGCACCAGCGGCACGGCGAAATGCACCAGCCCCGTTCGGTCGCGCGTCACAACAAAGCCGCTTTTGGCCAAGGCGTCGGCAACGCAGTTACAGGGCTTGAGCGGCGCCAGGGAGAAGGGACACCCGGCCCCCCGCCCCTCGTTCCCAAACTGGAGTTTGGGAACGAGGGGCGGGGACGCCTTGGCGTGCAAGAGACTCCACGTCGGTCGGGGGTTGATGGTCTCCCCGATCGGGCGACCGGCCGCATCGGCGAGTGCGACCGCGAGGTTCGTGGCGCGGGCGTACTTTGCCAGCCCGTCCTGCCAGAGCGCCGGGTCCAAGAGGTCCGCACGGAAGGCCGGCGGCAGTTCAACGCCGATCGGCTGCGCAGCGGGCTCCCCCTCACCCAACCCTCTCCCCTGGGGAGAGAGGGCAGGGTGAGGGGGCTTGCGGTTGTGCTCCAGCACACGATGCTCCGGGAGGGGCATGGCTTCCTTTCCGTGTTGCAGGCCAAGCCAGAAGGCTGCTACCGCCTTGCCCGATCATGAACTCGCGGGTGCTAAACTGATGTTCGCTGCCCCGCGCCTTGGCCACGGTGATGGCGCACGACCGTACGTCCGGGGCCAAGGCTGGCGAGTTATTTCATTGTACCCCCCACACAAACCGTTGGCGAATTTGGGGACTACCAAATCGCCCCGGTTGCGTGCAAACCGTGTCCTGCACCCAGGTTGCGTCTTACACAAAAATGCTCTTGCAATAATGGGTGCCTTTGGATAGTTTGACCTTAATCACAGATTCGGCCACCCTGGCCAGGCGTCCGGCGGTGGCGGCAGCAACCGCTTGTGGCGACAGGGCTTGCGCCGTAACTAGCCAGGGGTCCACTGCCAAGGTGGCCGAAACGATGATCGAGGCCCCAAAGTTGCCTCGCAATTTTTTCGGTCCGTACTGTAGCCACCCGGGAAAAGTTGTGAGGTCTTAGCGCCCCTCACGGTTGAGGGAACCGCTCCTCCATGAGCGGCCGTTGCACAGGCACCAGGAAAGGAGACCCGCGCATGCTCGTCCTCTCACGCAAATTGCACGAGAAGATTCTGGTCCCCGATTTCCAGACCACCGTCGAGGTTGTGGCCATCAAATCCGGCGTGGTGCGCCTCGGCATTGTTGCACTTCCCAACGTGAAAGTCTTACGCGAAGAATTGCAAGCTCGGGCTGCGGAACGGGGAGCAGTCCCGATGCCGCCCGACGATCGTGCCATCAGGCCCAATTCCCGGGAGTTCAGGCACTTCCTGCGTGGCCAATTTAATGCCACCGGGCTCGCCTTGGAGTTGTTGCATCAGCAGTTGCTGGCAGGGCAATCTCAACACGCGCAAGCGACCCTGACCAAGCTTGGCGAAGACTTTGAGTTGCTCCGCGAACGCCTGGAAAGCGCAGGAGAGAAAGCGGTGCCGCAGCCGGCCAAGCAGCCGCGCAAGGTACGAAAGGCCTTGCTGGTCGAGGACAACCAGAACGAGCGGGAACTTCTGGCCGGCTTGCTCCGCATGGCCGGCGTGGACGTGGATACAGCCGGAGACGGCGCCGATGCGCTCGACTACTTGCGGACCAAAGGCCGGCCCGACGTGATGCTGCTGGACATGGCTATGCCCCGTTGCGACGGCCCGACCACCGTCTGCGCCATTCGCCAGGACCCGGCCTTCGCCAGGCTAAAAATCTTCGCGGTCACGGGGCATTCTCCGGACGAGTTTCCTGTCGAAATCGGTCCGGCGGGGATCAATGGATGGTTCTGCAAACCGATCGATCCGCAAGGGTTGGTCCGCGATTTGACCCGGGAGCTGGACAGTCCCTTGAACGGCCTTGAACCGGCCACGGTCGATGACAACTTCGTGTGATGCCCATAACCACGGTTACCGGACCGTGGACCCATTGAAGTAGCGTGATCCTCGCAGCCCGAATCACGGCAAGCCCTGAAACCCACCGCTGGTTTCAGGGCTTTTTTATTCCGCCCTCGTCCCCCGTGCGTTATCCCCGCGGCGCCCTTCCGGTTGATAGGTCGGGGCCGCGGACAAGCCGAACCCTCTGTGAAGGAGCCCTCCATGATCGTCGTCATGAAGCACGGCGCCGCCCAACCGCAGGTCGATGCCGTCGTCGAGCGCATCGGCCAATTTGGCCTGCGCAGCCACATCATCGTCGGGGTCGAGTGTACCGTCGTGGCCGCCCTCGGCGAGAAGCGCGACGGCGCCAAGCAGGCGCTGGAGACGCTGGAAGGAGTGGACAAGGTGGTGCCGATCCTCGCGCCCTACAAGATGGCCAGCACCGAGGTCAAGAAGGAGCGCACCGAGGTGGAGGCGCACGGCTTCAAGGTGGGCGGGACGCGCATCGGCGTGATCGCCGGCCCCTGCTCGGTCGAGAGCCGCGAGCAGATCCTCGACATCGCAAGGCAGGTCAAGGAGGGCGGTGCGACGGCCCTGCGCGGCGGGGCGTTCAAGCCGCGCACCAGCCCGTACAGCTTCCAGGGCCTGAAGGAGAAGGGCCTGCAACTGCTCGCCGAGGCACGCGAGCAGACGGGGCTGGCGGTCGTCACGGAGGTGATGGCGCCGGAGCAGGTGGCGCTGGTGGCGAACTACGCCGACGTGCTGCAGGTGGGGGCGCGGAACATGCAGAACTACCCGCTGCTGGAGGCGGTCGGCGAGAGCGGCCTGCCGGTGCTGCTCAAGCGCGGGCCGGCGGCGACGATGGACGAGTTCCTGCTGGCGGCGGAGTACGTGCTCAAGACGGGCAACACGAAGGTGATGCTGTGCGAGCGCGGCATCCGCACGTTCGAGGACCACACGCGCTTCACGCTGCCGCTGGCGACGGTGCCGTACCTGCACCAGAAGACACACCTGCCCGTGGTCGTCGACCCGAGCCACGGCACCGGCAAGGCGAGCCTGGTGGCGACGATGGCGCGGGCGGCGGTGGCGGCGGGGGCGGACGGGCTGATGATCGAGGTGCATCCGGACCCGGGCCAGGCGCTGAGCGACGGTTTTCAGGCGCTGACGCTGCCGGCGTTCCGGCAGCTGATGGCGGAGTGCCGCAAGGTGGCGGCGGCGGTGGGGCGTGAGATGTAGGAGTCAGGAGTCAGGAAGAAAGCCCACGGGCCGCGGCCCGTGGGCTTTTTCGATGCGGACTCGGAGTACCGGAATTGCCATTCAACCTCGGTCTTCGTTCACGGGTGCGGCGCCGCAGCCTGGACCGGCCGTGCCTCGGCCGGCCCGTTTGGGAAGGCGCCATTCGGCATCCCGCCGGTCGGGACCACGCCGTTCGGAACGACCTCGTTGCCATGCGACCCGCACCCCGGCCCGGCGCACCCGCAGGCGTGGTGCCCCTGGTGGCCGCAGCAGGGACTGGGGCCGCTGAGGAAGAAGGTGTAGAGCTGCGGGTAGCACGCACAGGCGTGCCGGCAGGTGAGACAGGTCTTGCAGCAGGGCGGCGCCGGCGTGCGGCGGTAAGTCCACCAGCGCAGCATTTGCCGCAGGCAGCCATCGAAGGGGCAGTGCGTCGCGCAGTCGCCACAGTCGGCGGCCGGGGCGGAAGGCTGCGCGACCAGGTGCTCCCCGATTCCCGGAACGCCCGATGTCTTCGGCGCGACGGCCGCGCCCAGGGCAGCGGGCATATCTGGTGCGACGGGCACGCCGGGGGCGGCCGGCACGGCGGGATCCTGCGCCCGCCCCACCGCGGCGACCCACAGTCCCAGTCCCAGCGCCAGCAGCGCACAGCCTCTGGTCATGATCGTTCCCCTCTCGTCACCTTCGTGGCCGTCCCGCCCGTGAGCGGGAGGGGCAAGCGGTCTCCTGTTCTCTGATTCGGCATTCCGCGCCACCGACACCAGCGGAAAAACCGCCAACTCGCGCCCTGCCGGCGCCCGCGACGCGGGCGGAATAAACGGATTGCGGGCGCCGTGGCGGACGGGTAAAGTCAGGGTACACAGCCTGCATTCCGACCCGCCCACCGCGCCCGCGAGGGAGCCCGATGACCACCGACCGCCGCCACGCACACGCCCACGCCTTCACCGACTTCCGCCCCCTCGAGCGTGAGGGCCTGACGCTGTTGAGTCGCCGCAACATGCTCAAGGCGAGCCTGGCGGGCCTCGCGGGCCTGAGCGTGCCGTCCCTGCTCCGCACCCGTGCCGCGGCGGCCGCGGCGGGCCGGCCCACACCTGGCGGCAAGAGTGTCATCCTGCTGTGGATGACGGGCGGCCCCAGCCACATCGACACGTGGGATCCCAAGCCCGACCGGCCGGCGCAGAACCGCGGCCCGTTCGGCGTGACGCGGACGCGCCTGCCCGGCGTGCTGCTGTGCGAGCACCTGCCGAAACAGGCCGCTATGCTCGATCGCTTCACGATCCTCCGCTCCGTGGACGCGACGCACAGCAACCACGAGCCGAACCGCGTCTTCCAGACCGGCAACACCGAGGCGGCGCCGCGCGTCAACCGCACCGGCCATCTGTACCCCGCCATCGGCTCGGTGGTGGCGCGCTGGCGCGGCGAGAACCGCCCCGGGATGCCGCCCTACGTCGCGTTCATGAAATCGCGTTCGCACATCGCCTTTGGCGGCTATCTCGGCCGTCAATACGACCCGTTCCCCGGCGACCTGGCGACCCGGCTGCCGATCTACACGAACGTCGGCGCGGACACCGGCCGCGTCACCGAGGCCGACCTGTTCCGCCTGCCCGCTGGGTTGAGTTACGAGCGCATCGGCGAGCGCCGCGCCCTGCTGCGCGGCTTCGACCGGCTGCGCAGCGACCTCGACGCTTCCGGGGCGATGGAGGCGATGGACCGCTACGGTAAGCACCTGTGGTGCCAGCAGGCGCTGCTGGCGCGGCGGCTGGTGGAGGCGGGCGTGAGCTTCGTGACGCTCGACCTGAGCTACCATTCGGCGTCGGGAACGTGGGACACGCACGGCGACAACATCCCTCCGTACGGTGGTATCTGTCGCGGCCTCGGCCCGCTGCTGCCGCTGTTCGACCACCTGCTCACGACGCTGGTCGGCGACCTGGAGCAGCGCGGCCTGCTGGACGACGTGCTGGTGATCGCGATGGGCGAGTTCGGCCGCACGCCCGTGATGGGCACGCAGGGCAGCACCGACGGCCGCAACCACTGGCCGGTGGTGATGTCGATGGCGCTGGCGGGCGGCGGCCTGCGGCACGGCCAGGTGATCGGCGCCACGGAGGCGGACGGCGGCCAGATCAAGGAACGCCGCGTCACTCCGGGGGACATCGCGGCGACAATTTACCACCATATGGGAGTGCCGCTGGACGCGACCTACCTGGATCCGACGGGGCGGCCGCGGCACATCGTCGAGGGCGGGCGGCCAATCGGGGAACTCCTGTAAGGGCGCCTCACCGAACGTGGGGCAAGTTGCCAACTTGCCGTTGTTCCCGGCAAGTTGGCAACTTGCCCCACGTTCTGGGGGAATTGAGCCGATGACGACCGTTGGTTTCGAGCCGCTGACCGTTGCGGTGCCGCTCCGTGAGGAACCGCCGGGGGTCTTTCGCGTCGGCAAGAGCCGTGTCCTGCTGGAACTGGTCCTCCGTGCGTTCAAGGCCGGCGCCACGCCCGAGGCCATCGTCCAAAGGCGGCGACGGCGACCCGGCGCAAGATCGAGGAGTTCCAAGGCCCCCAGGGCAACCTGCGCGCGATCTTGCTGGCCCGCGCGAAGACGAAGGAGGAGGAGCGTGCTCAAGCTGGTCAGCGATGAGAACTTCGATGGCGCCATCCTGCGCGGGCGGTATCGCCGACGCCCCGACCTCGACGTGGTGCGCGTTCAGATTGTGCCCGTCCCCCTTTCTGCTTCGCGCTGTCATATCAGGCCGGGTTTTCCGCTGCCTGCCGGCCCCGCAAATACTCGCGGAGCGCCGCGTTCACCGCCGCTTCGTCCGCGAACGCCGCCGCCACGTCCTCCGCCAACCTCACCACCCGCAGACGCTCCCGGTAGCGCGATGCGTACTTGCCACGGACCACCCCCCGCAAAGCGCGGAAGTCGTACTCCGGGCGCAACTCGTCGTCGGCCGGCTGCGGCGTTTCAGGGGAAGTCGCCATCCTCGTAGTCCCTCCGTTCCCTGCGGCTCGCTTCGCGGGCGCTGAGGATCCGTACGTTCTCGCCCCGGTCGGTGTGAGAGACCACCAGCAGCCGTCCCGCGATCGAGGTGCCCATGGTTAGGTATCGGTCTTCCTCGCCGGAGTGGTCCGGATCGTAGCCGGTCAACGCCAGCGGGTCAGCGAAGACAGTTTGAGCTTCGGCGAACGGCACGCCGTGCTTGCGCTCGTTCGCCTCCGCCTTGGTGTCGTCCCATTCAAAGTCCATCTCCGCCCTCGTCGGTGGACCGCGCCTCTACCGCCTGTGCATCTTCTTCCGGGTGAAAGGTGGCGTCAAGACCGCTGTCCCGGCAAACTCACGGGATGATGGAGGGCCCTCGATGAGTCCCAGCGCCCCCTCCGCCGACGACTCCCTGCCGCCGTCCCTCGTTCCGCACGTCGAGCGGCCGATTGCGGAATTGCTTTGAAGGTCCGGCCGCCTGATCGCCCCCCTACCCTGGCTCAGGGGTGCCGCTCGCGCCACAGGGGGATGAGTACCTCGCGCGCCAGGATCCGGCAGAAGTATTCGTCGCCCGCCTGGTTGTAATGGAGGGCGTCGCCGTAGGCGTGGTCCGGCAGTCGGTCGCGGAAGTCCACGAAGCGGCAGCCGTACCGGGCGACCAGGGAGCGGACGTAGTCCAGGTAGATCGCATCGATCTCGGGCGTGTACAACTCGCGATGGGCCTTCATCACCGGGACGCCGACCAGCAGGACGTCGATCCCCTCGGCGCGGCAGCGCTGGAGCAGGCGATCAAGGGCCGCCGTCGTGACGGAGCTCAACCGATAATCCCTCAGCCAGTCGGACATGTAGGCGACGGCCGATGGGACGGGCGCCACCCCCGGCGGCGCCGCGAACCCGGGTTCGGCCGGCGGCAGGTCGCGCAGGTTCGGCACGGGCAGCGGCCCCTCCGCGGCCGGAGGGGGCGGCTCGGTGCGGGCGCCCGAGGATACCCCGACGAGGGGCGCGAGGGCCTGCTTGCAAATCTGGTAGCGGTGGACGTACAGGGGCATGAGGCGGGACGACACCAGCCGCATCGGCGGGGCGTAGAGACACGCATCCGGCAGGTACCCGGGCAGGTCGGCCCACGTCATCTGGCGGAGCACCTGCTGACCGAGCAGCGGCGTGCGGCGGTTCAAATGCTCCGGGCTGACTTCGAGAACCAGCAGCGCGGGTACACGGCCGGCCCGCAGCATCCGGTCGAGCATCCGCTCGGCGACCAGGGCGTCCCCCGCCCCGACGGCCGCGTTGAAGGACCGCGGTGCCTGCCGCGTGTACGCCCGCAGCAGCGGATCGAGGACGTAAGGGCAGACGGCCCCCTCGAACCGAGAACTCCCCATGAAGACGATCTCGGGCGTCCGCCCCAGCGCCTCCAGGCGCGCGAACACCCGGCCCGCCTGGGGGAAGCGGACGTCGGGCCAGCAGTGGTCGAGCAGCAGTCCGACTACCAGCTGGGCCGCCGCGAAGAGGCCTCCGGCCCAGAGGAGGATGGCCAGGCCGCGCCGGCGGTCGGGGCGGGTTCGGGGCCGGGGGGGCGTGGGCGGCATGCGGTCCTCCTTCCGGAGCCCGTCGGCGGGCAGATGTCTCAGAACTGGAAGTAGATGAATGCCTTGCCGCTCTCCGGCAGCAGCAGCAGGGCCAGCAACAGCAGCGCGGCGAGGACCGCCCCGAGGGCCGGCGCGGGCAACCGCCGCCCCAGCCCCTCGAGGTCGGCAAGCGCCCCCGCGAGGTGGCCGAGGAACACGGCCGCGACCGCGGCGACGACGGTGAGGGCGGCCCCCGGCGCCAGGGCCGCGCCGGGGGTTGGGCAGAACATCCGCCCCAGGACGGCGGCGCCGTCGGTGAGCGTCTGGCAACGGAAGATCGCCAGGCCGACGCAGAAACACAGGAACGTGAAGGCGACCGCCAACGGCCGCGCCCACGGCCGGCCGAGCCAGCGCGGCAGCGGCACGACGCGGTAGGCCGCCAGCAGCAGGCCGTGGTACAGCCCCCAGACGACGAACGGCCAGGCCGCCCCGTGCCACAGGCCGCCGAGCGTCATGGTGAGGACGAGGTTGCGGCAGGTCTTCCAGGTGCCGCCACGGCTGCCGCCCAGGGGAACGAACAGGTAGTCGCGCAGCCAGGTGGAGAGGGAGATGTGCCACCGCCGCCACAACTCGACGACGTTGGGGGCGAAGTACGGCAGGCGGAAGTTGGCCGGCAGGTGGAACCCCAGCGTGTGCGCCAGCCCGAGCGCCATGTCCGAGTAGCCCGAGAAGTCGCAGTAGACCTGGGCCGCGTACCCCAGGACCGCCAGCCACGACGACGCCGAACCGTACCCCGCGGGTGCGGCGAAGAACGGGTCGATGGCGGCGGCGAGATGATCGGCCAGGACGGCTTTCTTGAACAGGCCGGCGAGGAACAGCCGTACCCCCACCTCCATGCGGTCCCAGCGGAAGCGCTTACGGCGGCGCAGCTGCGGCAGGAACTCGCGCGGCCGCACGATCGGCCCGGCCACCAGGTGCGGGAAGAACAGGATGTACAGCGCGTAGTCCAGGAGGCTGCGCACCGCGCGGGTGCGGCCGCGGTAGACGTCCACGACGTAGCTGATCGTCTCGAAGGTGTAGAACGAGATCCCCAGCGGCAGCACGATCTCGAGTGCCGAGCGGCGGCAGGGCAGGCCGAAAAGGCCGCCCGCCTCCACGACGGTGTCGAGGAAAAAGTTGACGTACTTGAAGAACGCCAACAGTCCCAGGTTCGTCCCGACGCTCAGGACCAGGACAAGACGGCGGGACCGGGGCGAGGCGAGGCGCTCCAGGGCCAGCGCCGCCGCGTAGTCCACCGACGCCGAGAAGGCGATCAGCCCGAGCAGCCAGGGGTTCCAGCTGGCGTAAAAGTAGGCGCTGGCGACGAGCAGCCAGGTCATGCGGGCGCGGTGGCCGCGCAGCGACCAGTAGACCGTGAAGACGACCGTAAAGAAGAGGAGGAAGGCGAAGGTGTGGAACAGCATGGGCGTCGGTTCAAGGGTCCATTCGCAGGGGGTGGCCTGCCGTCCCTAGGAGACTGTCCGATTATAGCTCGTCGCCTATTCTGTCAGCTGGAGATAACGGACGCAAGACGGGGGCGTCCTCCCGCGCTGTCGGACTCCGTCTGCTTTCCTCTCGGCTGGAGCACGCATGGCTACCCCGCGTCGCA
>JBBRPS010000083.1:0-18885 GCA_038227745.1 Gemmatales bacterium
CCATGGTGAGCGGGGATGGTGTGGTCACTGGCAACGCGGTGTTGAGCTACACGGGCGACCAGATCGACGCCGGGACGTACACGGTGATCGGCACCTACGCCGGCGACGCCAACCACACCGGCAACTCCGACTCCGCCACCATCACCATCGACAAAGCCTCGTCCACGACGACCGTGACCGGCGCCACCTTCACCTACGACGGCAGCACCCACACCGGCGGGTCGGCCGTGGTGAGCGGGGATGGTGTGGTCACTGGCAACGCGGTGTTGAGCTACACGGGCGACCAGATCGACGCCGGGACGTACACGGTGATCGGCACCTACGCCGGCGACGCCAACCACACCGGCAGCAGCGCCTCCGCGATCATCACGATCGCGAAGGCTAACACAACCACGACGCTGACATCTTCCACCGGCGGCAACTCCTACTACGGACAGTCGGTCACCTTCACGGCCACGGTAGCCGCCCAACTCCCCAGTGGAGGAACGCCGGCGGGCACCGTACAGTTCCTGAATAACGGGCAGATCCTCTTCACCGCGTCGTTGGCCAACGGAAAGGCCACCTGGACCACGTCGGCGCTCGGCGTCGGCGTCAACTCCATCACTGTCAAGTACCTCGGCAGCAGCAACGACGTGGCCAGCACGACCTTGGCGCCGTTGGCCCAAATGGCCAACGTCGGCATCCTCCTGCTCGACGCCACCGGCAAGGGCGCGCTGACCGTCAACGGCAACGGCAAGGTGATCGTCGATGGTAACTCAATCGTTGTCGATTCCAGCAACGCCGCCGCTATCGTCGTAATCGGCAACGGCTCGGTGCAAGCCGCCCTGACCGATATCGTCGGTGGGGACACCACCAGCGGTCACGGCCAGATCGTTGGCACCGTCCAGACCGGTCAGGGATACGTCAACGACCCCCTGGCCAACCTCGCCGCCCCCAATCCGTCGGCGTTGACGGTCCAGAGTCACGCGGCCTTGTCGATCAGCGGCAACCAGGTGGTCACGCTCAATCCCGGCCTCTACATCGGTGGGATCAGCATCAGCGGCAACGCCAAGGTCACACTCAACCCCGGCGTCTATTATCTGCAAGGCGGTGGCTTCACCGTCAGCGGCAACGCGAGCGTCACGGACCTGGGCAAGGGGGTCATGATCTATAACGCCCCGACGAAGAGCAGAGACTCGATGAGCTTTAGCGGCAACGGCACCGTGCAACTGTCGGCGATGACCAGCGGCCCTTGGGCTGGCATCACGCTCTTCCAGGATCGCACCTCCGCCGCCGCCCTCAGCGTGACCGGCAACGGCAACCTCGATGTCACCGGCACGATCTATGCCGCTGGCGCCACGTTAAACATCACCGGCAATGGGGGTGTCGATGACCACGGCACCCCGCTAGACACGTTCGGCACCAGTCTGATCGTGGATGATCTGGTCGTGTCCGGCAACGGAAACCTGGTCGTGTAATGTTCGACCGTGCTGCCTGGGCGGAGCAGAAAGGAGCAGAAAGGGGAGAGCAGAAAGGGGACGCAGCTCATTCCCAAGAGAGCAGAAAGGGGACGCCGCTCATTCCCAAAGTAGGAAATGAGCTGCGTCCCGAATGGCGCAGACTTTGGGGAGCCTGCGGCAAGGGGTTGACTGTGATAGTTCTCTGATAGCGGCGGGGCTACGGCTCGGGGTGGACCCACGGCTTGCGGTACGGCCGGCGCAGCAGGCGGTTGGCCTCGTCGTCGCCGACGACGCGCTGCTTCCGCGCGTCCCAGGCCAGCGTCCGGTTCACCTGCAGGGCCAGGTTGGCGAGGATGCAGCTCGCCGTCGAGATGTGGCCCTCCTCGATGTCCGCCACCGGCCGGCCGCGCGTCCGGATCGCCGCCAGGAAGTCCTGCCAATGCCGGCGGATCGCCGGCGCGACGTGCTGCTCCAGGTCGGCCTCGGTCCGGTCCTCCGGGTACTTCTCCAGCTCAAGCGTCACGTCGCGGTGGATCGGCTTGCCCTTGCCCAGCGGCGTGAAATCGTAGCGCATGACGCTCAATTTCAGCGTGCCGCGGTCGCCGTAGAGCGTGGCGCCCCAGGGGTAATCCGGGTCGGTCGGCCGGCCCCAGGTGCGGTGCTGCCACACCACGTTCAGGTCGCCGAAGTCGAACGTCGCCGTCTGCGTGTCGGTGATGTTCGACCGGCTGGCGCGGTCCACGAGGATGCCGCCCGACGAGCTGACACGCCGCGGCCAGCCCAGGCCGAGCAGCCAGCGCACCATGTCGAGCATGTGAATGCACATGTCGCCGACGATGCCGTTGCCGTACTCCATGAACGCCCGCCAGGTCCGGGGGTGGACCAGGCGGTTGTACGGCCGCAGTGGCGCCGGGCCGGTCCACATCTCGTAATCCAGTTGGGCGGGCGGGTCGGTATTCGGCGGGTTGTCGCGGGCGCGCATGGGGTAGTAGCAGTAAATCTCGACGTGAGCGACGCGGCCGAGGAGGCCCTCCTTGATGACGCGGTCGCGGGCCTCGATGAGGTGGGGCGTGCTGCGCCGCTGCGTGCCGACCTGCACGACGCGGCGGTGGCGGCGGGCGGCGGCCACCATCGCCTGCCCCTCAACGACGTCCACGCTGATCGGCTTCTGCACCCAGACGTCGGCGCCGGCCTCGACGGCGGCGATCATCGGCAGGGCGTGCCAGTGGTCGGGCGTGTCCACCAGGACGATGTCGAGGTCCTTCTGCTTGAGCATCTGGCGGTAGTCGCCGAAGGTCCGCGGCCGGCGCTTGTTGGCCTGGCGGGCGGCGACCATCTCGGCGGCCCCGGCGAGCAGTTTGCGGTCCACATCGCAGAGCGACACGACCTCGACCGGCGCGACCTGAATGAGCCGGAACAGGTCGCACTTGCCGTACCAGCCGCAGCCGATCAGGCCCACGCGCGGGCGTTTGGGGTCGGAGGCGGCGGCGTGGCTGGCGGCGGTGGACAGAGCCAGGCCGGCGGCGCCGGTCTGGAGGAAATCGCGGCGGTTCATGGGGCACCTCGCACACCGATGGAGTCTGACAACCCCGTTAGTGTAAACGGCGGCGGGGCCGTTGGCGATAGGCCGGCCGCCGGAGGTGCCCCGGGGCCGCGCTCACGGCCGTTCGCCGTCCCGGCAACCGCTGGGCAAGCGCAGCGTGCCGCGCTCCTTGTGGGACTTCTGACGACTTTCCGTCGTTCTCCGCGACGGTGGCCTGCGACCGGCTCGACACCAGCCAGTGGGCGGCACAGATGAAGCGCGTTTACGACGTGATGAAGTGCGGCCGTTGGTTCACCCTCGGGGAAGTCGCGTTCCACACCGGCGACCCGGAACCGTCCGTGATATGGGCCCCCGCTTTGATCCAGGAGTTGAGGGGCCGTTCGCGCTGCTCGTCGCGGTAGCACAAGGGGAGGTAGCGGCGCAGGAAGGCGGTGAGGTGGCGGGTGCAGGCGGCGACGTCGGCGGGGGCGACGGTGGCCTGGTCGAGTAGGGCCTGGGCGTCGGGGTGGTCGAGGATCTCAGGCATGCTTCCCTCCTTCAGGCGATCCTGAAGGGGATCCTAGCCGCCGCAGCCATCGGTGGCTAGAATAATCTCGCACAGTAAAACTAGGCATTTGGACCTGTTCCAGCACGCGAGCAAGGCGGTCCGATTCCCGATCCCGCAGCTCGCGCTAGCTCAGGTGGCGAGCTACTTCGCCATACCGAAAGTAAGCCGCATATGCGATGGCCTTGCGGCCCTGTCCCTATACCAGGAGTACCGCAGCTCCCGGAACGAAGATAGGCGTGCCGCACTCAAGGCGGACCTCCTGGAGTACAACCGCGACGACCTCGAGGCGCTCGTCGGCGTCGCGGAGCGGATCGCGGGCCTCCGATGCGGTAGCGAAATGGTGCCAGCCGCCGGGCTGGGGGCTAACAAAGCGTTGAAGTTGACCGGGGCCGCCATTCGGGACGGAGCTCGATTGACATACCTATGTCAATCGAGCCCCGTCCCCTTTTCACCTCAGGGTCTGGGGATCCGGCGGAATAATAAGTTCGGCGGCGGGGGCGAGCCGATGGGGGGAAGGGATAAGCACATGAAACTTCGCATGTATCAGCTCGATGTCGAAGTGACGGAGGGCGCGGAGATCACCATCTCGCAGGACCGGCGGGAGGGCGGCGGCGCGTCCAGCATCGTCATCTCGATGGACCAGGTCGAATTCCTGTACAGCCTGCTCCAGAAGGCCAAGGAGGAGATCGAGAGCCGGAGCGAGGCCGAGGAGGAGGAAGAGCGAAAAATCAAAGGGGACGCAGCTCGTTTTGAGGGCGGTAAAGGACAAGAAAAGCGGAAATCGTAGTTTTCCAAGCCGAACCAACCGCTGCAGCGGACGGGGTCCATGGAGGTGCATCCGCATCTTTTTAGTCTCTCAAGGCCCCGCCGCTGAGCTGTGGCGTTCGGGTGCGACACGAGGTCGCCGATGTAGCTGTGTCACGATCGGAGGACCGATTGACGGCACCTGCTGTTCTGCCAGCAGTATAGCGTCACCCGCGGCGAGGGGCACGCAGACGCAATGTCTGAGAAGAAAGGCAGGGGATAAACCCCTGCCCTCTGCTGCACGGCATCTGCACGGTAAAGCCCGAAAAGGGCCTATACCGTGCATTGTATGGAAAACCTGGGACGTCCTAAGTCATTTTACTTCTTCGCTTTCAGGAGAGCGGGGTCGAGGATAAGCTCGCGGATCCAGATGTTGCGGAACTGGACCGGGTTGCCGTGGTACATCAGCACGAGCGGCAGCTTCTCGGCGTGGGGCTTGTACGCCGGCGGGCGGTCGTAGGGGGTGTCCCCCTGGAGCTCGACGTGGTTCTGCACCAGCACGCCGTTGTGCAGCACCGTCACGTGCGCCGGCCGGGCGAGCTTGCCGTCCTTGAAGCGCGGCGCCTCGAAGACGATGTCATACGTCTGCCATTCGCCCGGTTTGCGCGAGGCGTTCACCAGGGGTGGCCGCTGCTTGTAGAGGGCGGCGCACATACCGTCGAGGTAGGTGGGGTTCTCCCACGAGTCGAGGATCTGGACCTCGTAGCGGGCGCCCATGAAGCCGACGCCGTTGTTGCCGCGGCCCTGCCCCTTGCCGCGGACCTCCTTCGGCGTGGCGAACTCCAGGTGGAGCTGACAGTCGCCGAAGGCCTGCTTCGTCGTGACGACGCTCTTCGCCGTCGCCGCGTACTGGACCAGCCACTTCTCGCCGCCCACCCAGGCGTCCATGTTCTTGCCGTCGAACAGGACGATCGCGTCGGACGGCGGACTGCCGTCGGTGCCGGGGGTGACCTTCTTCGGCTCTTCCCAGACAATCCCGCTCTCGTATACCTTGACCTGGGCGGCGGTGCTGTCGCCGGGGCCAAGGCGGCCGCGCAAGGCGAACAGCGACAGGCCCAGCAGGAAGGCGAGGGGGATGGCCCAGGTCCCGAGGTGTAGTTTGGCGAAGAGGCGTTTCATCGGGTGCTCCTTTCGGCGTGGGAACAGGACCGGGAACGTCATCCCGGCGGAAGTCACCCGTATGTTATGGAATCCGCGGGAGGTGGGGGGGGGGTCCGGGTTCGTGGACGACTCGCTCCGCGAGTCGCGATGCCCGCCCGGGAGCCATGCGCTTCCGCCACACCAGGAGCGACTCGCGGAGCGAGTCGCCCACGAACCCGGAACAGGGCCAATGGGACCTACGCGACCGAGTTCTGCCTCCCGCGGTCGTCGGCACGGCCCGCACGCTTCGGTTCGACGCGGAGCGGGCGGTCCGCGCCCTCCAGCGGCCGCGACTCCAGCTCGCCCAGCACCTGCTCCGCCCGGTCCAGCACTTCCCGCGGCACCCCCGCCAGGCGCGCGACGTGGATGCCGTAACTGCGGTCCGCGCTGCCCGGGGCGATCTGGTGCAGGAACACGATCTCGCCGTCGCCCTCGCGGACCTCGACGTTGTAGTTGCGCAGCCCGTCGAGCGTACCCGCCAGCCGCGCCAGCTCGTGGTAGTGGGTGGCGAACAGGGCGCGGCAGCCAACGCGGTTGTGCAGGTGCTCGGTGATGGCCCAGGCGATCGAGACGCCGTCGTAGGTGCTGGTCCCGCGGCCGATCTCGTCGAGGATGACCAGGCTGCGCGCCGTCGCGTTGTTCAGGATGTTCGCCGCCTCCGTCATCTCCACCATGAACGTGCTGTGCCCGCGACTGAGGTCGTCGTTGGCGCCGACGCGCGTGAAGATGCGGTCCGCGATGCCGATGCGGGCGCGCCGCGCCGGCACGAAGCTGCCCACCTGCGCCAGGAGCGTCAGCAGCGCCACCTGGCGGATGAACGTGGACTTGCCCGACAGGTTCGGCCCGGTGATGAGCCACAACCGGCCGTGCTGCGGGCCGAGGAGGATGTCGTTGGGCACGAACGTGCCCGCGGGCAGCGTCTGGTCGAGGACGGGGTGCCGGCCGCCCTCGATCTCCAGCACCGGCTCGTCGCTGAGTTCGGGACGGCAGTAGCGCTGCGCCGCGGCCAATTCCGCGAGCCCCGCCAGCACGTCCAGCCGGGCGAGCACCTCGGCCGTCCGCCCCAGCCGCGCGGCCTGGGATGCGACGCGGTCGCGCAGGGCGACGAACAGCTCGCCCTCGCGCTGGCGAGCCTGCTCCTCCGCGGTCAGCACCTTCTCCTCATACTCCTTCAGCTCCGGCGTGACGTAGCGCTCGGCGTTTTTCAACGTCTGCTTGCGCTGGTAATGGCCGGGGACCTTCTTCGCGTGGTTGTGGCTCACCTCGATGTAGTAGCCGAACACCTGGGTAAAGCCGACCTTGAGCGACGCGATGCCGGTGCGGGCCGCCTCGCCGGCCTGGAAGCGAGCGATCCACTCCTTGCCGGCGCGGGCCGCCGCGCGCAGCTCGTCGAGCCGGATGTCGTACCCGTCGCGGATCACGCCGCCCTCGCGCGCGTCGGCTGGCGGCTCGCTCGCCAGGCCGGCGTCCAGGGCGGCGCGCAGGTCGGGGCACGGCTCCAGGTGGCGCAGCAACTCGCGGAGCAATCCCGCGCGGCAGTCGACCAGGGCGGCCTGGACGGTCGGCAGCAGGCGCAGAGTCCGAGAGACGGCGGCGAGGTCGCGCGGCGAGGCGCGGCCGGTCGAGGCGCGGGTGCTGAGCCGGTGCAGGTCGGCCGCCTGCTCCAGGCAGCCGCGCAGCTCGCCCCGCCGGGAGTGAGCCTCGACGAACTCGGCGACGGCGTCCAGGCGCGCCTCGATGGCGACGCGGTCCGTCAGCGGCGCCAGCAGCGACTCCTGAAACAGCCGGGCGCCCATCGGCGTGACCGTGCGGTCCAGGAAGGACAGCAGTGACCCCTCGCGCGTGCCCTCGCGCAGGGTGCGGGTCAGCTCCAGGCTGCGGCGCGTCACCTCGTCGAGCAGGAGGTGGCTCTCCGGGCGATAGGGTCGGGGGCGGCGCAGGTGGGCAAGGCTCGCCTTGAGCGTTTCCTGAAGGTAGAGCAGCAGGGCGCCGGCGGCGACGATGCAGGGCTGGTGCTGCTCGAAGCCGAAGCCACTCGTCGTGATGACGCCGAAGTGGTGGAACAGGGCGGCGCGGGCGCTGGCTGCGTCGAACGTCCAGTCCGGCCGGGCCGTCAGCGTCGCGGCCGGCGCGGCGCCGCGGAGCAGGTCGGTGAGTCGCGGCGGGGCGTCGTCCGCATGAAGGCACTCGGCCGGGGCCAGCCGCCCGATCTCGTCGGCCAGGCGCGGCCAGGGGACGTCCGCGGCGTGGAAGGCGCCGGTGGACAATTCGACCCAGGCCAGGCCGACGCGGTCGCCCTGCGGCCAGGCGGTGACCAGGTGATTGGCGCGGCGCGGGTCGAGCAACTCTTCCTCGGTGACGGTGCCCGGCGTGACGACGCGCACGACCTCGCGGCGGACGAGCCCCTGGGCCGCGGCGGGATCTTCGACCTGGTCGCAGACCGCGACGCGGTGGCCGGCCTGGACGAGCTTGCGAACGTGGACGTCCACGGCATGGTGGGGGAAGCCGGCCATCGGCACCGATTTGTCGCGGCTGGTCAAGGCCAGGTCGAGGACGCGGGCGCCGGTTTCCGCGTCCGCGCCGAACAGCTCGAAGAAGTCGCCGACGCGGAACAGCACCAGGATGCCGGGGTAGCGGTCCTTGACCTCCCGGTACTGCTGCATCAGCGGCGTATCACTACTTGCCAAGATTGTCCCCCTGCCCGGGTGCGCAATGGTTCGGCTCGGGAATGCCTCTGTGACGGCCCTGTCTGGCCGCGGGAAAGAAAAAAACCCGCATGTAAACATCAGTATACCTGAATCCCAGAGGGGCACCAGCATAGCAGCGGCACGCCCGAGACTCCGCCGGGAACCCCATGAAGCCCGGCCGGGGCTGGGCCGGGCGAACACCTCCTTGACAACAGACTGGCCCACGGTAAGGATGAGCCTGATTCTCGCGTGCCCCTCAGGTCCGCCCCTTGTCTGCGTGCGAAGCGCCGCTACCATGAGCCCTCCCGAATTCAGCGTCGAATGGCTGCTCGGCCCGACGGATTTGCGGACTTTCTTGAGCGACCACTGGGAAAAACGCCCGCTCACGGTGTTCCGCCGCGATGAGACGTACTTCCGCGGCGTGCTGTCGCTGGAGGACGTGGACCGTATCCTCTCGTCCCACGACCTCCAGCACACGTCGGTCCAGCTCGTCAAGAACGGCACGAGCGTACCGCCGCCGCAGTACACGACGGAAATCGACTGGCAGGGCATGAAGATCGGCGGCGTCATCGACCTGGTGAAGCTGTTCGCCGAGTACCAGCAGGGCGCGACCATCCTCCTCGACCACCTGCACCGCAGCTGGCCGCCGCTCGCCCGCCTTTGTGCCAGCGTCGAGCGCTTTTTCAGCCACCCGACCCAGACGAACGTCTACCTCACGCCCCCCGGCTCGCGCGGCTTCGCCCCTCATTTCGACACCCACGACGTCTTCATCCTCCAGGCGGCCGGCTCCAAGCGCTGGCGCCTCTACGGCGCGCCGGTGCAATTGCCCCTGCCCAGCCACCCCGGCTTCCCACCCGGGGCCGACCCGGGACCGCCCGCGGCCGAGTTCGAGCTGCGCGCGGGCGATCTGCTCTACATGCCGCGCGGCTTCGTTCACGAGGCATTCACCTCGGACAGCATTTCCATGCACGTCACGCTGGGCATCAAGGCATATACCTGGGCCGACCTGCTCACCGAGGCCGTCCAGGCCTTGTGCGAGCGCGACGTGCATTTCCGGCGCACGCTCCCCGTCGGCTTCGCCCTGGACGGGGCGGCGGCCGACCAGGCGCGGGCCGAGGCGGCCGGCCTGGCGCGGGCACTGGCCGAGGGTGTGCGCCTGGAGGACGCGGTCGGCGTATTGGCCGAACGCTTCGTCCTGACCCGGCTTCCGCAGCTGGACGGTCACCTTACCGGGCTGACGGACGCGCGCCGCCTCACCCCCCGGTCGCGCGTCCGCAAACGGGCGTGGTTGTACCGCCTCACGTCCCACGGGGACTCGGTGCAGCTGCTCTACCACGGCAAGGGCCTCACGTTCCCGCGCTACCTCGAGCCGACCCTGCGTTTCATCCTCGACACGGAGACGTTCCCCGTCGCGTCCCTCCCCGGGCACCTCAACGACGACGGCAAGGTCGGCCTGGCCCGGCGGCTGGTCGAGGAAGGGTTCCTGCGGACGGTGGCGGAGGACAACGCATCGGGGTGACATCAAAAGCCCGGGGGTCGCATCTCCCGGGTCCGCCTCTGTCATTCCCCTCGGCGCGGGCGACAAGAAACTACCGAACGCCGGCCGGCGCGAGTATGATGAGGCGTAGGTGCGGCCGCGGGGCCGCCCTCGATAATCCTTCTCCGGCTCAGCCAGGGGTGCCCGCATGTCGGATGACCATACGCAGATCCAGGGCCTGGAAGGCCTGCAGGCCGCCCAGGAGCGCAGCCTGCAGGCCCAGTCCCTGCCGCAAGTCCCGGGCTACGAGGTCGAGACGCGGATCGGCGAAGGGGCCTACGGCGAGGTCTGGCTGGCGAAGGACCTGAAGAATCCCGGCCGCCGCGTCGCCATCAAGTTCTACACCCGCCGCGGCGGCGACTGGACCCTCCTCGCCCGCGAGGTCGAGAAGCTGAACTTCCTCGCCACCGACCGCTACGTCGTCCAGGTCCTCGACGTCGGCTGGGGCGCCGACCCGCCCTATTACGTGATGGAGTACATGGACAACGGTTCGCTCGCGGAGCGGCTCCAGGCCGGCCCGCTGCCGGCGGCGGAGGCCGTCGCGCTGTTCCGCGACGTGGTCGTCGGCGTCGTCAGCGCCCACGGCCGCGGCGTGCTCCACTGCGACCTCAAGCCGGCCAACGTCCTGCTCGGCCCCGACGCCAAGCCGCGCCTCGCCGACTTCGGCCAGTCGCGCCTGTCGCACGAGGACACCCCCGCCCTCGGCACGCTCTTCTACATGGCCCCCGAGCAGGCCGACACGCGGGCCTCCCCCGACGCCCGCTGGGACGTCTACGCCCTCGGCGCCCTCCTCCACTGCATGCTCACCGGCCAGCCGCCCCACCGCGACGCCCCGGGGGCCGACACCCTCGAGCAGGCCACCTTGCTGGAGGAGAGGTTGGCCCGCTACCGCAAATTCCTCCGCGAGGCGCCGCGGCTGCGCAAGCACCGCAAGGTCGCCGGCGTCGATCGCCCCCTGGCCGAACTCATCGACCGCTGCCTGGCCGTCAACCCCGCCCGCCGCTTCCCGAACGCCCAGGCCATCCTCGCCGCCCTGGACGCCCGCGCCCTGCGGCGGGCGCGGCGGCCCCTCCTGGTGATGGGCGCCCTGGCGCCGATCCTGCTGCTGCTCCTGATGGGGTACCTGATCCGCACCGAACTGCTCGCCGCCGTGGACAAATCCACCGGGGCGCTCATCGAGGAGGCGCGCGTCAGCAACGAGTTCGCGGCCCAGGCCGTGGCCGAAAAAGTCGCGGGCAAGATCGACCGGCGCTGGCGGGTGCTGGAGCAGGAGGCGGCCGGCCTCGGCTTCCAGAAGATGGTCCTGGCCGCCCGCGGCAAATCCCTCGGCAGCCCGGAGCAGCGCACCCTTCAGGAGCGGCTGGAGGCTATGCACGAGGAGCACCGGGAGGTCGCCGCCGACAGCTGGAGCGTGTTCGACGACCAGGGCACCCTCCTGGCCCGCAGCCCGCACGACCCGGTCATCGACAAGAAGTTCATCGGCCGCCGCTTCCCGCACCGCAACTTCTTCAACGGCGTGGGCGACCTGGACGAGAAGGCGCCGCCGCCGCCGCCGCTCACCCGCGCCCACCGCTCGAACGTCTTCACCAGTACGATCACCAACCCGCGGCGGGTCGGGTTCTCCGTGCCGGTGTGGAAGGGGAAGGCGACCGGGCCGAAGGAGCCGCGCGTGGGCGTGCTGATGATGACCGTGGAGGTGGGCGGCTTCATGGAACTGCGGGGCAAGGGCGGCCGCAGCAGCAACTTCATGGCGATCCTCATGGACACCCGCGCGGACTCCGCCGGCCGCCAGGGCGCGATCCTGGAGCACCCGCGCCTCGCCGAGCTGCGCAAGGCGAAGCGGCCGGAGGAGGAGCTGCAGTTCTTCGTCAGCTCCCCGCGGCTGGCCTCCGACCTGTGGGACCACGACTACACCGACCCCGTCGGCGCCGCCGACCCCAAGTACAACGCGCGCTGGCTGGCCGCCAGCGCCCCGGTGGTCATCGAGGAGCGCCCGGAGGCGCGCGACACGGGCTGGGTGGTCATCGTGCAGGAGCGCTATGACACCGCCATCGGGCCGGTGCTGGAGCTTCAGAGCGAGATGCTGCGGCGGGGGCGCTGGGCCCTGGGGGTCGCCGTCATCGTGGTCACGGGGCTGTGGCTCTTCGTCCTCCTCGTGCTGAACGAATCGACCGGCTCGCGCTTCTTCCGCTTCCTGCGCCGCCAGGCGGGGCTGGGCGGCGACAGCGTCGCGTCGATGAAGGCCGGCTCGCTTACGGCGTCGCTGCCGAAGCGCCTGCTCGTCAACACGGGGGCCAAGACGGTGCGGGACCAGTCCGAGCAAGGAGGCGGTCGGTAAGCCGGAGCGGTTCCAGTTGAGGTGTTCCGGGTTCGTAGGCGACTCGCTCCGCGAGTCGCTTTGGGACGGGGCCAGTCCGTCCGCCTCCGAAGCGACTCGCTCCGCGAGTCGCCCACGAACCCGGAACAGGACGCGGGGGAGCCATGGCGGATCTCATTGCCCAGGGCAAGAACACGCAGCAGCGCTGGCGGAGGTCGCTGCCCGAGGGGCAGACCGTGGTGCTGGGCCGCACCGCCGACACCTGGGCCGTCCCCTGGGACGAACAGATCTCGCGCCACCACGCCGAGTTGACCTGCCGCAAGGGCCGCCTCCACGTGCGCCGCCTGCCGACGGCCCGCAACCCCATTTTCGTCCGCGGCCAGCCCATCGACGCCTTCGAGCTGCGGCCCGGCGAGTGCTTCGTCACCGGCGCGACCACCTTTACCCTCACCGACAGCCAGGCGAGCATCATCGTCCGCGCCCCCGCCCCGGTCGCCGAACAGGCCTTCCGCTCCCAGGACCTCCAGCAGGTCAAGTTCCGCGACGCCGACCGCCGCCTCGACATCCTCAGCCGCCTGCCCGAGGTCATCTCCGGGGCCACCAGCGACGCGGAATTGTTCATCCGCCTGGGCAACATGCTTCTGGCCGGCATCCTCCACGCCGACGCCGTCGCCATCGTCGCCGTCGATCCGGCGGCGCAGGAGGGCAAGGCGGTGGCGATCCTTTACTGGGACCGACGCCTCGCCCTCGGCGGCGACTTCCAGCCGAGCGAGCGGCTGATCCTGCGCGCGGTCAGCAGCCAGGAGAGCGTCTCGCACATCTGGAGCGACAGCATGACATCGGCCAGTGCCGTGACCCTCCACGAGGGTTGCGACTGGGCGTTCTGCACGCCGGTGCGCGGCGAGTCGTGCGCCGGCTGGGGTTTGTACGTCGCCGGCCGCTTCCACCACGATGCCGCCGGCACGCCCGGCTCGGGCGACCCCTCCGACCTGCGCACCGACCTGAAGTTCACCGAGCTGGTGGCGGCGATCCTCAGCTCGCTGCGGCAGGTGCGCCTGCTCCAGCGGCGGCACGCGGTCCTCAGCCAGTTCTTCTCGCCGTCGGTCCTGAGCACGCTCGGCAACGCGGACGCCGACCATCTCCTGATGCCGCGCGAGACAGAGGTCTCGGTGTTGTTCTGCGACCTGCGCGGCTTCTCGCGTGAGTCGGACCGCGCCGCCTCGGACCTGCTCGGCCTGCTGGAGCGCGTCAGCAAGGCGCTGGGGGTGATGACGCACCACATCCTCGACAACGGCGGCGTCATCGCCGATTTCCAGGGCGACGCGGCGCTGGGCTTCTGGGGCTGGCCGCTGGCGCAGCGCGACCAGATCGCGCGCGTCTGCCTGGCGGCGCTCGGCATCCGCACCCAGTTCGAGGCCAGCGCCCGCCGCGTCGGCCACTCGCTGGCCGGCTTCCAGATGGGCATCGGCATCGCCACCGGCCGCGCCGTCGCCGGCAAGATCGGTACGACCGACCAGGCGAAGGTCGGCGTGTTCGGGCCGGTCGTGAACCTCGGCTCGCGCCTCGAGGGGATGACCAAGTTCCTGCACGCCCCCATCCTGCTCGACGAGATGACGGCCCAGCTGGCGCGGCAGCAGGTCGCCCCGACCGTGGCGCGCTTCCGCCGCGTGGCGAAGGTCAGGCCGTACGGCCTGGACACCGCCCTGACCGTCACCGAGCTGCTGCCGCCGCTGCACGAGCATCCGGAGCTGGGCGACGAGCACATCGCGTACTACGAGTCGTCCCTCGACGCCCTCCAGGCTGGCCGCTGGTCCGAGGCGTACGAACTGCTGCACAAGATCCCACCCGAAGACCGGGTGAAAGATTTCTTGACGGTCTATATCGCCCAGCACAACCGCGTCGCCCCCGACGGCTGGGACGGCGTCATCCCCCTCGCGCGCAAGGGCTAGGTGAAAGTCCCTGTTCTGCTCTTGGCGGGGTGGGACCGAAGTGGTATAGACGGCGCAATTCCAGGATCTCGAGGGCGGTCATGAGATGCGCGGCGCCAGTCTGCTTGCTGCTGTTGGCCGGATGCAGCACGGCCCCGATCGCCGACCTGCTCGACTTCTTCCGGCCCGGCCGGCTGGAAGTCGGCAAGACGGCGCCATACGGTGGGGTGTGCATCCCGCAGGGCGGCCCCGTCGCGACGCCGGCGATCGTCGTCCCGGCCCCGGCGCCTCAGCCCGTGGTTGCGGCCCCACTTGGGGCACCACAGGTCCCCCCTCCGGCGCCGGCGCCCCGCGGCGGGGCAGTGCCATTTGCGCCGCCGGAGCCGGGGGGGGCCGGAGTGCCGCCGACCCGGCCATTCTGATCGTGGGTCAGGACTCCGCTCCTGACAAATCCCTGTCAGGAGCGGAGTCCTGACCCACAGCCCGGCTCGGTTCCATGCCCTTCACTCCCCTTCCAGTTCGGTGTCGCGCAGGTCGGTCACGAACATGTGGCCCGGCTTGTGCGTGATGAGCAGCGGCGGCCGCGCCTCCATCGCGACGGCCTGCGGCGTCACCCCGCACGCCCAGAACACCGGGATTTCCCCGGGCCGCACCTCGACTGGGTCGCCGAAGTCGGGCCGCGCCAGGTCGCGCACGCCGATGGCGGCGGGGTCGCCAAGGTGGACCGGCGCCCCGTGCGCCCGCGGGAAGCGCGAGCAGACCTGCACCGCCCGCACCGCCTGGGCCGGCGTCATCGGCCGCATCGACACCACCATCGGCCCGCGGAACACGCCTGCCGGGCGGCACGCGATGTTCGTGCGGTACATCGACACGTTGCACCCCGCGTCCAGATGGCGCACCGGCAGCCCGGCCTGGAGCAGGGCGTTCTCGAAGGTGAACGAGCAGCCGAGGAGGAAGCCGACGAGGTCCTCGCGCCACAGGCCGTTGAGGTCGCGCGGTTCGTCGGTCGGCTCGCCGTGGCGGTAGACGCGGTAGCGCGGCACGTCGGTGCGCAGGTCGGCGCCGGGGGCGACCAGGCGCGGCTCGGGAGAACCCGGCTCGGTGACGTCGAGCAGCGGACAGGGTTTCGGGTTGCGCTGGCAGAACAGCAGGAAGTCGAAGGCGAGGTCGCGCGGCACCACGACGAGGTTCGCCTGGACGTGGCCCAGCGCCAGGCCCGGCGTCGGCCCGGTCAACTCGCCGATGCGCGCCCGATGTCGGACCTCCGCCCCGGTCGCGTTCTTCAAATCGGTCACGATTGTCCCTCTGAGGAACAAGCTCCCCGTTTAGCCGCGTGGAGGGCCTGGCGGAGAGGCCGGCGCCGACGGCGAACGGGCGGCGGCGCGTCGCCCTGCCGGTGTTGTGATCGCACGGGAACGATAGAACAGGAGGACCGAACAGGATGGCGGCGGCAGCGGAGTTCGACGCGGCCGCCGCGTGCCGCAGCATCGAGGCGGTACGGCCCGGGCTGGCGGTCTTCGAGGTATCGGTGAAAACCGGCGAAGGCATGGAGAGGTGGCTGGAGCTCCTCCAGTCCCGGCGGTACAGGGGAGCAGGCCCCGCTAAACCGCAGCAAGATGCGCAGCGACTTGCCCTTCGGTGTTCGCAGGGCTTCCTCTCGCCGTAAGTCCGCATGGCAAAAGGTCTTGGAAAAGGGTCGCTGCCACACTGCCTCGGAACGACACTTCCCGCGCTACGGTTTCAGCTGCACCCCGCCGTCCTTGTCGCACAGCGGGTCCATCTGTGCCTCATCCCCCCGCGGCTTCTTCTGGCTACCGTCTGCCTCCCCCGGACGAGTACTTTCCGGCTGTCCCGGGGGAGTGGGCTTCGCCTCGTTCTGGTTCCCTGGGTCGAGCGGCGTCGAGAGTTCCGGGTCAGGGGTCGTGGTCGTGGCCTTGGGGATCATCGTTCACCTCCTCTTTGCTCGGTGTCTTACCAGGTAAGTTGTAAGGTGCAACCGCCGTGCCACTGAGGAGACCGCCATGCAGCTGGCTCTCCACAGGACAGGCAGCGCGGCGGCCGGACCAGGAACCGGGCCTGACGAGAGGGCGGAAAAAAGTTCCCTGCGTGCCCCTTGTCAGCTGCGCCGCGACTGCTTAGAGTAAGGGAGCCCAGCCTGTTGAGAGGTCGGCAGCACGCAAGGCCGCATTCCCTCTGCCGGCGATATTCTCGGCCATAAACCTTGAACCTCTGCATCATGTGGCGTATTCAGGAAGATGCCACAAAGGTCAGCGTCGAAATGTAGCCGACCCGGATTCCGAAAAAAAACTGGAATAAGGGTTGACAGGGTTGTGAGGGATGAGTAGATTAAAGTTGCAAGGCCAACAGACACAAGGCTTTGCGACGACAGACAGGTTACGGCCATGCTGGATGAGAGTCGCTGCATTCGTCGGAGAGGAAGTCCTCCCCGGGGCATGCACCGACTCCCGGCCAGCGGGCCAACCCGATCCCGCGAAGGGGTCGGCGGTCCGGTGGGGCGCCCCTCAACAAGGCGTCCGGGTCCCTCTGGGGCCTGACGGTGTTCGTTCTTTGACAATTCGGTAGCGGTAAGAGTTGCCTCACAAGAGCGCAGCGTTGGGTGGTTTGGACCACTCGGTGTTGCAGTTTCTCGTGAGTCTCTGCAATGAGCCCTTAGAAGAAGAGAGTAGGATCGTTACTACACTGCCGTGTCGTAATGCCGACACGGACGGTGGCTTGACAAAGGATCCTGGTCTCGGGAGCGGGCAGGCCCGCCGAGGACAGGATCAATGCGGCCAAGCTACTAAGGGCGTGTGGGGGATGTCTTGGCGCCAGGAGGCGATGAAGGGCGTGGAAGACTGCGATAAGCCCGGGGAAGCCGTCAAACGGGCGTTGATCCCGGGGTGCCCGAATTACCGCACACTGAATCCATAGGTGTGCGGGGCGAACGGGGGGAACTGAAACATCTCAGTACCCCCAGGAGAGGAAAGCAAAAGCGACTCCGTCAGTAGCGGCGAGCGAACGCGGACCAGCCTAAACCATCGGGACTCGTCCCGGTGGGGTTGTAGGACCGGTGTTTAGGACGTTTGTACTTCAGCGGAACCGATCTGGAAAGTTCGACCGTAGCGGGTGATAGTCCCGTACGCGAAGGGGGAAGGCGTTCGATCCGGCACCTGAGTAAGGCTCAACACGTGAAAGTGAGCCCGAATCCACGGGGCCCATCCCGTAAGGCTAAGTACTCCCTGGCGACCGATAGCGAACCGAGTAGCGCGAGCGAAAGATGGGAAGAACCCCTATAAGGGGAGGATAGTGAACCTGAAACCACACGCCTACAAGCGGTCGGAGCCCGGCTCGCATGGCCTTTCGGGGTTGTGCGCGGGGTGACGGCGTGCCTTTTGCATAATGATCCGGCGACTTACCGTCACCGGCAAGGTTAAGCGCTTATGGCGCGCAGCCGTAGCGAAAGCGAGTCCGAACAGGGCGAATGAGTCGGGGGCGGTAGACGCGAAACCACGTGAACTACGCATGGCCAGGATGAAGTGGGGGTAATACCCCATGGAGGTCCGAACTCACTAGTGTTGAAAAACTAGGGGATGAGCTGTGTGGAGGATTGAAAGTATCATCAAACGTGGAGATAGCTCGTTCTCTCCGAAATAACTTTAGGGTTAACGTCGGGCTAGTTGCTACCGGGGGTAGAGCGACTGAATCGGAAAGGGGGCCTACCCGGCTACCCTTCCGAACCAAACTCCGAATACCGGTAGACCAAGGCCCGGCAGCTAGACGGCGGGGGATAAGCTCCGTCGTCGAGAGGGGAACAACCCAGACCGCCCGCTAAGGTCCCCGAATCGTGCTCAGTGCGAAAGGAAGTTGGATTCCGCAGACAGCCAGGATGTTGGCTTAGAAGCAGCCACCATTTAAAAAGTGCGTAATAGCTTACTGGTCGAGGAGTCCTGCGCCGATAATGAACGGGACTAAGCACGATACCGAAGCGGCGGGTTGGCACGCAAGTGCCAGCGGTAGGAGAGCGTTGCACTGACCGACGAAGGCGGACCGGCAAGGACCGCTGGAGGAGGTGCAAGTGATCATGCCGGAACGAGTAACGATAAAACGGGTGAGAATCCCGTTCGCCGAAAGCCTAAGGTTTCCTGGGGAAGGTAAATCCGCCCAGGGTTAGTCGGACCCTAAGGCGAGGCCGAAAGGCGTAGCCGATGGACGGCAGGTTAATATTCCTGCACCGCACCACAAGGTCGATGGCGTCAGGACGCCGGCCGGAGGGGGAGCGCTCTGATAGATTAGGGCGTCCCGCAAGGGCGAGGGCATATATGATTCCGAAGTCCTCGGAAGGCCGGACGAGAAAAGCCGGCGCCGGACGAGTGGTGTCGCCCGTACTAAAACTGACACAGGTAGGCGGGATGAAGATTCTAAGGCGCTCGAGAGAACGCTCGTGAAGGAACTCGGCAAATTAACCCCGTAACTTCGGGAGAAGGGGTGCCCTTTGAGGTGTCACAGCCTCGGGGGGCCGCAGTGAAAGGGATCTGGCGACTGTTTACTAAAAACACAGGTCTGTGCCAACACGAAAGTGGACGTATACAGACTGACGCCTGCCCGGTGCCGGCAAGTTAAGGAAGGGGGTTAGGGGAGCAATCCCTGAAGCTCGCAACCGAAGCTCCGGTAAACGGCGGCCGTAACTATGACGGTCCTAAGGTAGCGAAGTTCCTTGTCGGGTAAGTTCCGACCTGCATGAATGGCGTAACGACCGGATCACTGTCTCCACGAGCGACTCGGTGAAACTGTAGTTGTTGTGAAGATGCAACATACCCGCGACTAGACGGAAAGACCCCGTGAACCTTTACTGAAGCTTAGTATTGGGCTTAGGCCCAGCATGCGTAGAGTAGGTGGGAGGCTGTGAACCCCTTACCCCGGTAAGGGGGGAGCCGTTCATGAAA
>JBBRPS010000084.1:0-18733 GCA_038227745.1 Gemmatales bacterium
CGGGGGGGGGGCCGGGGTTGCTGGTGACCCGGGGGTGTGGTGTTGGCCGGCGCACCACGCGCCTGGATGGGCGCCACGACCAAACCAGAACCGCGCGGTGGTGACCATGCCGGCGCACGCATACGACCTGTGGAGCCTGGTACGGGGAAAGCCCCAGATTGATCCCGACGACCTGGCGGGCGCCGTCGAGAGTGAGGCCGCCGAAGCGTTGCTGGATTACCGTACTCGCCTTCTGATCCGGGACAGCGTCGAGGCGCTGAAAAATTACTGGGGGCAAAGGCGTGTGCTTGAATGGCTCGGCGACTCCCCTCTGCGCGACCGGATCAAGGCCATTTGTGAGGAACCGTTTGAACGGCCGGGCTTCCCAACGATCGCGAGGCGCCTCATGGAAAAGACCGATCCGGAAGACATCCAGCAGATGTTGCGGCAGCTCGGGCTCAACGTGCATAGGCAAGTGCGCGTGGTGATCGGCGGTTCCGCATCCCTCATCCTCCAGGGCTATCTCTCCCGTCATACGGAGGACATTGACGTCGTCGATGAGGTCCCCGACGAGGTGCGATCCCAGCACAAACTCCTTGAGAAGCTGAAAAGCGACTACGGCTTGTACATCGCCCACTTCCAGTCGCACTACCTCCCCAGCCGCTGGGCGGACCGCGTCCACACCCTCGGGGCGTTCGGTCAGCTGCAGGTCGCCCTTGTGGACGTCTACGATGTGTTTCTCAGCAAACTGTTCAGCGTCCGTGAGAAGGATCTGAGTGACCTGCGGTTGCTGGTCCCGCAACTCGACAAGGAGAATCTGGCCCGCAAGTTGAAGGAGACGACCGCCTCGTTTCAGGCGTCGGCGTCTCTGCTCAAGCGGGCTCAGGACAACTGGTACATCCTCTTCGGAGAGCCTTTACCGCAATGACCATGACACCCCAGCAGGCCCGCGAGCAGCTCGACGCCCACGTGCGCGAGACCGTCAACTGGCACTTCGACCCGGACCAGGGCACGCCCTTCTGGCTCGACAAGGCGAAGGAGTTCGGCTTCGATCCGCGCCAGGAAGTCCGCAGCTTCGACGACCTCAAGAAGTTCGGCCTGTTCAACGACGAGTGGCTGCGCGGCGGCCCAGTGCGGCGCTGGCTGCCCAAGGCCTACAAGGACAAGCCCGCCTACGTCTTCGAGACCGGCGGCACCACCGGCATCCCCAAGAGCCGTGTCGTCGTGGATGACTTCCGCATCGACTACGAGATGTTCAGCGCGACCCTGCCCGAGAAGTATTTCCCGAAGAACTCGAACTGGCTGATGCTTGGCCCGTCCGGCCCGCGCCGCCTGCGCCTGGCCGTCGAGCATCTGTGCCAGTACCGCGGCGGCATCTGCTTCTGCGTCGATCTCGACCCGCGCTGGGTCATCAAGCTCATCAAGAAGGGCTGGATGGAGCACCTCAAGGCCTACCAGGAACACATCATCGACCAGGCGATGACGATCTTGTCGGCCAACCACGAGGTCAAGTGCATGTTCACCACGCCGAAGCTGCTCGACGCCCTGTGCGGCCGGCTGGAAAAAGAGGGCACGAGTCTCGCGAAGCAGGGCGTCACCGGGGTCTTCTGCGGCGGCACCGAGATGACGTCGCAGTGGATTCGCTTCGCCATCGAGGAGTACCTCGGCCCCGGCGTCTACATCGCGCCGACCTACGGCAACACGCTCATGGGCCTGGCGGCCTGCGACATGCCGACGGCCGCGGACGACTACAAGATCACCTACTACGCCCCGCAGCCGCGCGCCGCCGTGCAGGTCGTGGACCTGGACGACCCCGACAAGTTGGCGGAGTACGGTCAGACGGGCCGCGTGATGTTGACGACGCTGACGAAGGAGCTGTTCATCCCGCGCTTCCTGGAGCGCGACGAGGGCGAGCGCGAGCGGCCGTCGGCGAAGTACCCGTGGGATGGCGTCAGTGGCGTGCGGCCCTTCCGTGGCTTCGCGGCCACGACGACGGTGGGGGTGTATTGATGCCGGATGTCCTGCGATCCGTGGGAGCGGCCGCGCTGGCCGTGGCGGTGGGTGTCGCCGCCGCGGGCTGTGCCGGCGCCGATACGAAATTGACCTACGCCAACTTCGAGCGCATCGCCACCGATGGCTCCATGACCAAGGCGGACGTCGATAAGCTCCTTGGCGTGGAGGGGGGGCGGCTCTTCCACATGGGCAAGGAAACCGCGAAGGCCCTCGACGCGGTGGGCAAGGCGTTCGGCCAGAAGGCGCGTGCCGACGCGAATCGCCTGGTCTTTCGCTGGGGCACCGAGAATCGGCATGTGGACTGTGCGATCGTGAACGGCAAGGTAGTGGATGCGTCCCAGCGAGGCTTGTAGCGATTCCGGCAAAAAGAGTTGGCCGGCGGTCCTGCGTGTGACCGGCCGGGGTCCCGGTGAGTGCAACCCCGCGGCACGTGTCGCCGCGGCTGAACGGTTCGGCCACAGGCCGGCCAAGGAGAGCATCAATGTTACTCATTCCCGTGCAGCGCTGGGGCGAGCCGTACAAGAGCCTGGACGTTGACAAGGTCGTCCACTTCGCGACCGGCGAGGCCCTCGCCGAGGTCAGCCGGGCCAACGGCGGCCTCGTCGAGCGCGACATGCGCCACGCCCGCCGCGCCCGCGAGGCCCTGCGCGAGATCCCCATCGCCGATCTGCTCAAGATGATGAAGAAGGCCGGCGAGCTGTACGCGAAGGCCGAGTTGCCGCTGGGCGATGGCACGCAGACGCCCGAGCAGTTCGCGCGCATGCAGTCCGCCACGACCGGCCTGCCCGAGCACATGTGCCGGTTCAACATGGAGAAGAACCAGTTCGTCCTCAACGAGATGGAGCGCATCCTCGACTCGCTGACGCGCGGCCTCGACCTGAACGTACTGTCGCGCGGCTACGGCGTCGAGTCGCGCGGGGTGCCGATCAGCTACCAGGCGCAGTCGCCGGTGCTGGGCATGGTGCTGCCGAGCAACTCGCCCGGCGTCCACACGCTGTGGCTGCCGATCATCCCGCTGCAGGTCGGCCTGGTCCTCAAGCCCGGCCCACAGGAGCCGTGGACGCCGTACCGCATGACGCAGGCGTTCATCCAGGCGGGCGTGCCGAAGCAGGCCATCTCCATCTACCCCGGCCTCGGCGACGTCGGCGCCGCGGTGCTGCAGCACTGTCCGCGCAGCCTGATCTTCGGCGGCACCGCGACCGTCGAGCAGTACAAGGGCAACCCGCGCGTGCAGGCGCACGGCCCCGGCTTCAGCAAGATCCTCCTCGGCGACGACAAGGTCGATCAGTGGGAGAAGTACCTCGACCTCATGGTCGATAGCGTGCTGGTCAACAGCGGCCGCGGCTGCATCAACTGCTCGGGCATCTGGGTGTCGCGCCATGCCAAGGAAATCGCCGCGGCGCTGGCCGAGCGCATGGGTCCCGTCGAGCCGCTGCCGCCGGAGGATCCGAAGGCGGCCCTGGCCGCGTTCACCGTGCCCAAGCAGGCCGACGCCGTCAACGCCGACATCGACCGCGACGTGCAGGAGGACGGCGTTCACGACATGACGGCCAAGTTCGGTCCGCGGTTGGTGAAGAAGGAGCGCTGCGACTACCTGCGGCCGACGGTCATCCTGTGCGACTCGCCGGAGAAGAACATCGCGAAGAAGGAGTACATGTTCCCGTTCGTGACAGTCGTGCAGTGCCCACAGGAGAAGATGCTGGAGAAGATCGGGCCGACGCTGGTCTGCACCGCGATCACGGAAGACAAGAACCTCCAGCGGGGGCTGGCGGACGCAACGCACATCGACCGGCTCAACCTCGGCGCGCTGCCGACGATCAAGCTGAACTGGCTGCAGCCGCACGAGGGGAGCATCGTCGATTTCCTGTTCCGGGCGCGGGCGTTCCAGTTCGACAAGGACACGATCAAGATATGATGAGACGAGGGGGAGGGGCGAATGGACTACGACCTCCTCAAGCTTCTGGACCATCCGCTGATGCTGGACGATCTTTTGCCCGGCGCCCTCGTCGTTTTCGGAGGACTATCGGTCGCGGAATACAAAGTGGAGGTGCGCTGGCGCACGTCGGCGGCGGCGACCGAGCAGACAGAGACTCTGACCATCCGCTGGGATCCGGCCCGGCTGGCACGGCGTGTCCCGATGCTCCGGCGTAAGGTACAGAATATGCTGGAAAGGGACGACTATCGGCCGTTGCAGACGGAGAACGCCGCGGTCGTCGTGACGGTCGCCGTCCTGGCGAATATTGAGCCCGGCACCGTCTTCAGCAGGAGATCCGAGAGGGGGTCGTACCACGATTACTTCCTGAATGACTCGCTGGAGGAAATGGTGGAGATCGCGGGGCGCAGCACCAGCAAGCGCGGGCTGGATCGCCTGTTCCTGGAGGAGAAGGCCCAGAGTGACAAGCACGCGGCGCTCCGCAAGCGCTGGGTGAGCGTGACGGTCTTCTCCAAAGCGGCGCGGAATCGCACCGAGGGCTTGCACCCATGATTACACTTCGGGACCCCGAATACCGCCGCCTATCCATCGAGTCCTCGAACGGCATGTTGCGCCACGACGGTGAATGGCTGCAAGGCAACTACGAGGGAGCCGGCCAGGCGATCTGGAGGGCGGGCCAGTTGCGGCTGGAAATGGCCCGGGCGGCCAGGCAGCAGGCGGACCCTTATCGCGCCCTGTGTGATGCCCTCTCCGCCGCCGCCTGTTTCGTCAAAGCGGGCGACCTGAAGTGGGCCGAGCTGGCGCTGGCGGGCCTGACGGAAGACGGCCCGATCCTCTCGGAAAGGCCCGACGTCGCGGAAGAGCTCGCGAAGCGCCGGCGACAGGTACGGTCGCTGGCACGCCGCCTGAAGCGCTTCGCCAAACTGCTCGAGCAGCATCCCGAGTGGTTCCGCGAACCGGGCGAACGTGTACTCAAGCTTCTCATGGAGCAGCGCGAGGCCTTCCCCGCCTACGCCCGACTGTACGCGCTCCTGGCTTACGTCGAAAACCAACTGGGGCAATTCGTCGTTGCCGCCCGCCACGCAAGTCTGGCTGCGGAGCTCGACCCCGAGCAACCGTCGTTCGCCTGCGTGGCCCTCGTCGCCCGCTCCAGGGTTGAGTCGAACAAGGCCGTCCGCGCGTGGGGTGAAGAACAGCGCGCGCGGTTCCCCGAGGATGCGAGCTTGCGCCTTGCCCTGGCCTACCTGAAGGTCGTCCACGCCCACCGTCAGGCGGCATACCGCACGGCCCTTAGTGATCTGGAGCCACTCCGCCACAGCCCGGAGTTGCGCCCCGACCATCGGACGCTTGTCCTGGTGCTGTGTTCGTTCCTGGCGCAGCAACTCGGCGACATGAAACTGTACGGCCAGTCGCTCCGCGGGTTGGGTCAGCTCCGCGCTGAGTTGCCGGATAGCGGTCTGCCGCCGCCCGTCGTCGCCGCGCTGGAACGACTCATCGACACCGTCGCCGGGCCGCCTCCGCATCTGTGCGACGGACAGGCCAACGGGAACACCGGAGATCCCCGACAGGCCCTGCGCGAGCTGGAAACAACGCTTCTCCTCACCTGTGTCGCCGCCTGAGAGAGCCATGCACGCGACCTCGACCTCACCCTCTGGTCCGCTGATCGGCAGCCCGCCGTGGCCGCTCCAGGCGTTCGACTTCCACGTCCCCACCCGCGTGGTCTTCGGCGCCGGTTCACTCGACCGGCTTGGCGAGTTGGCCCGCGAGCTGGGCGACTCGCGTGCCTTGCTCGTCACCGACCCCGGCCTCAAGGAGGCCGGCCACCCGCAGCGCGCCATCGCCTCGCTGCGGGAAGCCGGCCTCGAAGTCTTCCTGTTCGATGGCGTCGAGCAGAACCCGACCAACCGCCACGTCGAGGCGGGCGTCAGCTTCGCGCGTTCGCTCGGCATCGACCTGATCGTCAGCGTCGGCGGCGGCAGCGCCATGGACTGCGCCAAGGGCATCAACTTCCTGCTGACGAACGGCGGGCGCATGGCCGACTACAAGGGCTTCGGCCGCGCCACCCGGCCCATGCTGCCGTCCATCGGCATCCCCACCACGGCCGGCACCGGCAGCGAGGCGCAGTCGTACGCCCTGATCGCCGACGAGCAGAGCCACATGAAGATGGCGTGCGGCGACCGCAAGGCGGCGTTTCGCATCGCCATCCTCGACCCCGACGTGACCGTCTCGCAGCCGCCCGCCGTCACCGCCATCACCGGCGTCGATGCCCTGTCGCACGCCATCGAGTCGTACGTCACCACCAAGCGCAACCCGGTGGCGCAGATGTTCGCCCGTGACGCCTGGAAGTTGCTGGAGGCGAACCTGGAGGCGGTACTGGCGCGGCCCGGCGACATTGAGGCGCGCGGCGCCATGCAGGTCGGCGCCTTCCTCGCCGGCACCGCCATCGAGAACTCGATGCTCGGCGCCACGCACGCCTGCGCTAACCCGCTGACGGCCCACTACGGCATCACGCACGGCGTTGCGATCGGCATCCTGCTGCCCCACGTGGTGCGCTTCAACGCGGCCACGGTCGGGTCGCTGTATGGCGAACTGATCGAGCACGCCGGCCTGCTCAACGGCGATCCCGGGGCGGCCGGGGAGATCCTGGCCCGGCGCGTCGGCGAGTGCATGCGCGCCGCCAACCTGCCGACGACGCTGTCGGAGTGCGGCGTCAGTTCCGGCATCCTGCCGGTGCTGGCCGAGGAGGCCAACCAGCAGTGGACGGCCCGCTTCAACCCCCGCCCCGTGACCGAGACGGATCTGCTATCCTTGTATGAGGCGGCTCTGTAGCGAGCGGCGGGGCTGGCCCCCGCCGCTCGCCGGATGAGGGAGTTCATGCCATGATGCTCGCGCCTTCGCGTCGTCTCGCCTTGCTCGCGCTGTTCGTGTCGGCCCTGCTCCTTGCGCCGGTCGCCGCGGGCGGTCCGAAGGGCAAGCCCGTCACCAGCGCCGACTGGCCCGTCTTCCGCGGCGACCCTCTGCAGGACGGCGTCGCGCGCTCGACGCTCCCCGCCGACCTGGCCGTCCGCTGGAAGTTCCGCGCCGCCGACAGCATCGAGGGCGCCGCGGCCATCGTCGGCGGCACGGTCTACTTCGGCTCGCTCGACGAGCACCTGTACGCCCTCGACCTGGCCAACGGCAACGTGAAGTGGAAGGTCAAGCTCGCCCCGATCAAGTCGTCCCCGAGCGTCCGCGCGGGCGCGGTCTACGTCGGCGACGAGGAGGGCAATTTCCACTGCGTCGATGCCGCGACCGGCAAGCCGCGCTGGAAGTTCGAGACGGGCGGCGAGATTGTCTCGTCCGCCAACTTCGCCGGCGACCGCGTGGTGTTCGGCTCCTACGACTCGACACTCTACTGCCTGACGCCGGACGGCAAGCTGGCGTGGAAGTTCAAGACCCAGGGGCCGGTTAACGGCGCCCCCGCGATCGTCGGCAAGCGGACCTTCGTCGCCGGCTGCGACAGCAACCTCCACGTGATCGACCTCGACACCGGCAAGGAGACGGCGGCGGTGGACCTGGAGGGCCAGGCGGGCGCGACGGGCGCCGTCCGCGGCGACCACCTCTACGTCGGCACGATGGCGAACCAGTTCCTCGCCATCGACTGGAAGAAGGCGCAGATCGCGTGGACGTTCGAGCCGCAGCGTTCGCAGCCCTTCTACTCCTCCGCCGCGGTGACGGACAAGCTGGTGATCGTCGGCGGCCGCGACAAGCTGGTCCACGCCCTGGATCGCGAGAAGGGCAAGGAGGTGTGGACGTTCGCGACGAAGGGCCGCATCGACAGCTCGCCCGTGGTGGTCGGCGACCGCGTGTTCGTCGGCTCGCTCGACGGCAACCTGTACGCGCTCGACCTGGCGAAGGGGACGGAGCGGCAGCGCTTTGCCCTGGGCCGGTCGGTCAGCGCCTCGCCGGCGGTGGCCGGCGGTTGCCTGGTGATCGGGACGTCGGACGGCGTGCTGTACTGTTTGGGAAAGAAGGACTGAGAAGATGACGTTAACCCTCGACTCGACGCAGGAAAAAACGGGCCTCGGCAACTACTTCGTGGCGAACTACCCGCCATTCGCCGCCTGGAAGCCGGCCTACCTGGCCGACGCGCACGCCGCCCTGCAGACGCCGCCGAAACCCGACACGCCGCTGGGGCTGTACCTGCACATCCCCTTCTGCCGCAAGCGCTGCAAGTTCTGCTACTTCCGCGTCTACACCGACAAGAACGCCCGCGACATCGACACGTACCTCGACGCCCTGACGCGCGAGGTCGAGCTGTACAGCAAGCAGCCGGTCGTCGGCGGCCGGCCGCTGCACTACTTCTACTTCGGCGGCGGCACTCCCTCGTACCTCAGCGTCGCCCAGCTCCGCGGCCTCACGGGGCGGCTGCGGAATTACCTCCCCTGGGACCGCGCCGCCGAGGTGACGTTCGAGTGCGAGCCGGGCACGCTGCAGCAGCACAAACTCGAGGCACTCAAGGAAATCGGCGTCACGCGCCTCAGCCTGGGCATCGAGAACTTCAGCGACAAGGTTCTCGAAGAGAACGGCCGGGCGCACCTGTCCGCGGAGATTTACCGGGCCTACGAGTGGGCGCGGGCGGTGCAGTTCGACCAGATCAACATCGACCTGATCGCCGGCATGGTCGGCGAGACGTGGGACAACTGGCGCGACTCCGTGACGCGCACCATCGCGCTGGCCCCGGACAGCGTCACCGTCTACCAGATGGAGCTGCCATTCAACACGGTTTACTCACAGCAGTTGCTGACCGCGGGCAAGGACCAGCCGGCCGAGTCGCCGGTCGCCGACTGGCCGACCAAGCGCGCGTGGGTCGATTACGCCTTTGGCGAGATGGCGAAGGCGGGCTACGAGGTGTCGAGCGCCTACACGATGGTGCGCGACCGCAAGACGTGCCGCTTCGTCTACCGCGACAGCCTCTGGCGCGGCGCCGACATGTTCGGCACCGGTGTCGCCTCGTTCGGCCACGTCAACGGCGTCCACGTGCAGAACGTCGATAAGTGGGAGGAGTACCTGGCGCTGCTGGACCGGGGCGAGCTGCCGTTGGGTCGGGCGCTGCCGGTGCCGCCGCGGCAGCTCCTGATCCGCGAGATGATCCTGCAGTTGAAAACGGGAAAACTCGACGCCGACTACTTCCGCCGCAAGTTCGGCGCGGATATTCTGACGGAGTTCGCAGACGGCTTCGGGCAGCTGGAGCGCTCGGGGCAGCTGACGCGGGCGAACGGCACGGTGGCGATGACGCGCGCGGGACTGCTGCAGGTGGACCGCCTGCTGTCGGTTTTCTTCGAGCCGCAGTTCCAGGGCGGGCGTTACACGTGAGGATTCAAGCCCACGGGTTGCAACCCATGGGCTTACCAGGCTGCACCGAATGGCCGAGTCGCTGACGTTCCTGATGGGCAAGTACCCGGCGGCCCTGCCCGGCGACCTGCGCTACGCGTGCAACCACATGTGGTGCCGAAGCGATGGCGGCCGCCAGCGCTTCGGCTTCACCAGCTACGCCGTGCGCCTGATGAAGGACGTCTATTTCCTCGACTGGGGCGTCAACGCCGGCGACACCCTGAAACTCAAGCAGGAGATCGGCCACATCGAGACGTCCAAGGCCGAGTCCGACCTGTTCGCCCCGATCGCCGGCAAGCTGATCGACTTCAACCAGGAGCTGCTGCAGGATCCCTCGCCCATCAACACGGACACCCACGGCGCCGGCTGGCTGTTCGAGATGGAGGGCGACGCCGGCACGACCATGACGGTCGAGGAATACTACCAATTCCTGGAGGCGGGCTGGGAGAACACCCAGCGGCTGCTGAAAGGACACGTGTGACAACCCCTGTTTAGCCGCGGTTCGCAGAACCGCGCGGTTCTGCGAACCGCGGCTAAACCCCTCCACGAGGCGACCCCCCCATGAGCCGTCACCGTCTGACCGTCGTGCTGTCGCAGGCCCAGGGCAAGAACCCCGCCAAGCGCTCCCTGGAAGAATCGCTCGTCGCGGCCCTCATCATGGAGCCGGGCCTCGACGTCTCCGTCGTCCCGTACCTCTACGACCTGTCCGCCGACCACACTGCCCGCCTGTTCCTGGAATCCGTGCAGGGCGACATGGTGCTGCTCGGCTGGATGTACCCGCGCGCCGCCTTCTGGCTCCTCGACCGCGACGGCATCAAGGGCCACTTCGGCGAATCCCAGCTCAAGCCACCCGCCGCGGACGACGACGAGAACGACGAGGAGGAAGACGGGCAGCCCGAGCCGCCCAAGGGCATCGGCAGTGTGGAGATCCCCGACCGGCACATCTACTGCCTCGACCTGCGCGACCACAAGGACTACGCGCTCTACGTCGCCGAGGTGCTGCGCCTCGCCCACGAGTGCCGCGAGCGCCGCGACACGCGCGACCAGGCAAAGGCGCGCGCCAGGCCGGTCGTGGTGTCGCTCGGCCTCGCGTTCGGCAAGCCCGAGGCCGCCGCCCCCCCCGCCGCGCCGACGCTCGCCGAGCCGCCGCACTTTACGCCGGAGCAGCTCCTGCAAGCGCCGCCGCGCCGCTGGTACCCCGTCATCGACTACAGCCGCTGCACCAACTGCATGGAGTGTCTCGATTTCTGCCTGTTCGGCGTCTACGGCGTCGATAAGCTCGACCGCATCACCGTCGAGGAGCAGGACAACTGCAAGCGCGGCTGCCCCGCGTGCAGCCGCGTCTGCCCCGAGCAGGCCATCATGTTCCCCGATTACAAGACGCCCGCCATCGCCGGCGCCCCGGTCGGCGCCATCGGGGCACTGAAGATCGACCTGACGCGCCTGTTCGGCGGCGACGCCAAGGACGCCCTGGAGCAGGCGGCGCTGGAGCGCGACCGCGAGCTGGTCGCCGACGGCCGCGAGGCGGTCGGCATGATGGTCGGCATGCCGAAGCGCCAGGCCGACAGGCCGGAGCAGCCCCGCGACGACCTCGACAACCTCATGGACGCCCTCGACGCGCTCGACCTGTGACCCTCCGACCGCCCCGCCCGTCTCCCGCGGCCGAAAAAGTCCCAAGTGGCCTGCCCACGCACCGGCCGGTCATGGTATAGATAGCACTTCCACGGACACTCTGTCCCCGGTCGCCTGGGGCGAGAGGTCCCCTGACGCGAAGCCACGTCAGCCGGTCCCGCGGCGGAGCCCGTCGGACCGCGAGCCGACCGCCCCGGCTCCCCCGCTGCCACGCACGCCGGCGCCCCGAACGGAGTGTTGTGACTGTGCTCTCGGCTGTCCACGTAGAGAAATGGAGGTCTCCATGCGTTCGACATCCTGGATACGCGGCCTGCCTTCCCGACTCCGCGGCCGCGCCAGCCGCCCCCCGCAGGGACGCCCCAGGACGCGGCCCCTCCTGGAAGAACTGGAGGAGCGCTCGCTGCTGGCCCTCGGCGCCCTCGACCCCACGTTCAACGGCCTCGGCCTCGGCGGCACGCCCGGCCAGCAGACCGTCGCCTTCCTGGGCACCAACAACTCCGTCGATGTCCGAGGGATGGCCCTGCAGCCCAACGGCAAGGTCGTCGTCGCCGGCACCTTCACGTTCAACAACGGCGGCCAGGATTTCGCGGTCGCTCGCTTCACCGGCAACGGCACCCTCGACCCCACGTTCGGCATCGGCGGCCGCGTGGCCATTGACGTCCGCGGCAACGGCAGCAACGACCACGCCAGCGCGGTCGCCCTCCAGCCGGACGGCAAGATCGTCGTGGCCGGCTCCACCACCGTCGGCACCGGCAACAACGACTTCGCCATCGTCCGCCTCAACCTCGACGGCAGCCTCGACCCCTCGTTCGGCGTCAACGGCGTGCAGACGGTGCCGTTCAATGTCGGGCCGAGCGGCAGCCAGGACGACCGGGCCACGGCCGTCGCGATCCAGCCCGACGGCGGCATCGTCCTGGGCGGCCTGGCCCAGGTGAACGCCGCCGGCACCTACGACTTCGCCGTCGCCCGCCTCGCCCCCGACGGCAGCCTCGATTCGAGCTTCAACGGGGGCGGCAAGCAGATCGTTTCCTTCAACCTCGGCCGCGGCGGCAGCGCCACGAACGAGGACCGGGCCCGTGCCGTGGCGATCCAGAGTGACGGCAAGATCGTCCTGGCTGGCTGGGCCAACATCGGCACGGCCGCCAACACCTACGCTTTCGCGGTCGCCCGCCTCACCCCTACGGGGATCCTGGACACGACCTTCAACGCCAGCGGCGAGCAGGCCATCTCGTTCGGGTCGGTGGGCATGGACCAGGCCAACGCGCTGGCCATCCAGGGCGACGGCAAGATCGTGGTCGCGGGCACCTCGGTCGTCAACTCGTCCGGCAACCACGACTTCGCCGTCGCGCGCCTCAAGACCGACGGCACCCTCGACGCCGGCTTCAACAGCACCGGCAAGCAGACCGTCCCGTTCGACGTGCCGGGCAGCAGTCTGAACGACCTCGGCAACGCCGTCACCGTGGAGGCGGACGGCAGCATCCTCCTGGCGGGGTCCGCCGACACCGTGCTCGGAGGCGCCACGGCGTTCGCCGTCGCGCGCCTCACCACGACCGGCGCCCTGGACGCCGCGTTCAACGGCGGCGGCCAGCAGGGCGTCGTCTTTCAGCAGAACGGCAACGCGGTCGCCAACGCGATCGCCGAGCAGGCCAACGGCAAGATCCTCGTCGTCGGAACCGAGACGATGCCCACGGGGACTACGCAGATGGCGCTGGCGCGGCTGCAGGGGCCGCCGACGGTGTCCACCGCCGGCAGGTTCGACCCGGCGACCGGCACGTGGTCGTTCCGCAACACGAACACCGCGGGGACGTCCGACATCGCCAGCTTCGCCTTCGGCAGGGCGGGCTGGGCCCCAATCGCCGGCGACTGGAACGGCGACGGCACGTTCACCGTTGGCATCTTCGACCCCTCGACCGCGACCTTCTACCTGCGCAACAGCAACACGGCGGGTTCGCCGGACTATACGCCGTTCCGCTTCGGCTCGCCGGGCTGGATCCCGCTGGCGGGCGACTGGGACGGCGACGGCAAGTGGAGCATCGGCGTCTTCGACCCGAGCACGGGCACCTGGTACCTGCGCAACGAGATCAGCCCCGGCGCGCCGGACGCGGGCAACTTCCCCTACGGCGGGGCGAACTGGAAGCCGGTGGTGGGCGACTGGGACGGCAACGGCACCACCACGGTCGGCGTCTTCGACCCGAGCGGCAACTGGTATCTGAAGAATAGCAATTTCTCCGGGCCGCCGGACGTGGGGCCGTTCCAGTTCGGGGCGGCCACAGCGGCGCCGATCGCGGGGGACTGGAACGGCGACGGCGTCTCCACCGTCGGCACGTTCGACACGTCGGGGCAGTGGAACCTGCGCAACAGCAACAGCGCCGGCGGCGTGGACATCCCGGTCTTCCCGTTCGGGCAGGGCACGTTCAGGCCCGTGACGGGCGACTGGAACTTCTCGACCGCGCCGCAGCTGGTGCTGGCGGCCGCGCCGCCGTCGGGCAGTCCGGCGTTGCTCAGCACCGGCCAGTTGAACGCCGTTGTGACGGCGGCGCTGACGCGCCTGCGGGAGGCGGGGGTGTCCTCCGCCGTACTCGCGACCCTCGCGTCGGTGACGGTGGAGATACGAGACTTGCCGGCCGGCTACCTGGGAATGAGCGCCCTGCACGGTAACCGGATCCTGATCGACGACGACGGCGCCGGCTATGGCTGGTTCGTGGACAGCACGCCGCTGCGGGACGAGGAGTACGCCGGGGGCCGCGCGGCGGGCGGCCCGGCGGCCGGCCGCGCCGACCTGCTCACGACGGTTCTGCACGAGATGGGGCACATCGCCGGCCTGGCCGACGACAACAACGACGGCCTGATGGGGACCTACCTGCCGCTCGGCACGCGCCGCACGGACGCCCTCGACGCGATCTTCGCCGACGGCCGCGCCGGCTGAGTACGTCGCCGACCCGGGTCAACGGTCGGTAGGCGGGAAGCTCTGCGGACTCCAAAGCCCACGGGTGGCCACCCGTGGGCTTTGATGCGTCCCCCGTCCCCCGCCGAACTCGTAGAATAATCCCTGTGGCGACCCGACGGCGACCGAGCGAGGGGTTTCCCATGGCAGACGAGAAGCTGCACGTCTACAGCGAGGCGGAGGTCGCGACGAAGCTGGCCGAGCACGGGCTGACGCACTGGTACCTGGAAGACGGCTGGCTGCGGCGGAAGTACAACACGGACGGCTGGCCGACGACTCTTATGCTGACGAACGCGATCGGCTATCTCTGCGAAGCGGCCTGGCACCACGCGGACCTGTCGGTCACCTGGGGCAAGGTGTGGGTGAAGCTCAAGACCCATTCGGCGGGCGGCATCACCGACAAGGATTTTGCCCTGGCGAAGAAGATCGAGGAGGTCGTCCTCTGGCGCCCCACAGCGGGCGGCGTGCTGGAGGGCACGCCGAACAAGTTCGTCCACAGCAAGCCTTGAACTTGCGAGCGGCGGGGCTCTCATGGACATCGACCAGAAGGTCTGTTACTGCTTCCACATCACGCGCCGCAAGCTGCTGAACTTCGCACGCCTGTACCGGCCGAAGGTCGCCAGCCAGCTCTCGGAGTGCGGCGGCGCCGGCACCGGTTGCGGCTGGTGCATCCCGTTCGTCAAGCAGATCTTCGAGCAGACGGTGCGCGGCGGCGAGACGGATCTGGAGGAACTGACGCCGGAGGAGTACGAGCGCCGCCGCGCCGAGTACATCCGCGCCGGCAAGGGCAAGCCGCCGCCCGGTGCCACGCCGCTGCCGCCCGAGGAAGGTTCCGCCGTTGCTGGCGGGCCGGGCGGGACATAAGCTGTCCAGCGAACGACACCCGTTTAGCCGCGGTTCGCAGAACCGCGCTCGCCGAGCGCGGTTCTGCGAACCGCGGCTAAACCTCGGGACGAGGGCTATCCCATGTCCGCACGACTCCAGCGTTCCCTCGCCGCGGCCTGCCTCGCGGCGCTCGCCCTCGGGCTGATCGGCCTGCTCATCTGCCCCCCGGTCGGGGCGGAAACCTGCCTCTCGCCCTTCGTCAAGCGCCTCGACCGTCCCGAGAAATACCTCTACGTCTACTGCGTGGACGCCGACGCGAAGGACAACGACTTCCTCATCGTCATCGACGTGGACCGCAACTCGAAGGGCTTCGGCAAGGTCATCCACAAGCTCGACCTCGGCTCGAAGGGCAACGAGACGCACCACTTCGGCTTCACCGACGACCGCACGCGCATCTGGGGCCTCACCCTGTTCTCCAACCGCGTTTTCCTCATCGACGTCGCCACCGACCCCGCCCGGCCGCGCCTGGAGAAGGTGATTGAAAACTTCGGCGCCAAGGCGGGGCTCGCCAGCCCGCACAGCGCCTACGCTCTGCCCGGCCGCATGCTCATCAGCTTCCTCAGCGGCAAGGACGGCGGCCTACCTGCGGGCATGGCCGAGTTCACCAACGACGGCAAGTTCATTCGCAAGTGGACCTTCCCCAAGGAGGCGCCCTACGGCTACGACGTGGCCATCAAGCCGAACCTCAACCGCATGGTGACGTCCGGCTTCACCTATTACGACAACTACAAGAAGCCGATGGCGCAGATGGACTTCAAGAAGTTCGGCAACGACCTCCTCGTCTGGGACTTCCGCCAGCGCAAGGTGCTCGCGAAACTCAGGACGGGCGCCGCGCCACTGGAGTGCCGCTGGTCGCTCAAGGAGGGGGCCAACCACGGCTTCACCAACTGCGCGCTCGACAACTCGCTCTGGGTCTGGGAGGGCAAGGCCGACGGCAGTTACAGCGCCCGCAAGCTGTGCGACACGGGCAAGCTGCCGGCCGACCTGCGCCAGTCGCCCGACGACCGCTTCCTCTACGTGAGCTGCTTCGCCTCGGACGAGATCCAGCAATGGGACGTGAGCGATCTGCAAAAGCCGCGGTTGCACAGCACGCTCAAGCTGGCGATCCAGCCGAACATGATGCACGTGACCGGTGACGGCAAGCGCATGTACATCACCAACTCGCTCCTGAGCACTCTGGACCGCCCCGGCGAGTTCTGGGTGAAGCTGGCGCACGTCGGCCCCGACGGCATGAAGCTCGTCCCCGACTTCCACGTTGACCTCAACAAGTTCAAGACCGGCCCGGCCCGCGGCCACGACATGCTGCTCAACTGACGAGAGGCCCTCATGTCCGCGCTCGCACTCCTCGCGCTCCTCTGCACACAAGCCCGAAGCGCAAGCGAGGGACATCCCTCGCTTGCGCTTCGGGCTTGTGTCGGTGAGTCCGCGCCGCCGTCGCGCCTCGCCGTCATCCAGAAGGCGCCGGGCTTCGCGCTCACCGACCAGTCCGGCAAGGCCGTGGGCAGCGCGAGCCTCAAGGGCAAGGTGCTGCTGGTCAGCTTTGTCTTCACGACCTGCAACGGCTCCTGTCCGGCGACGACGCACCGCATGGGCCTGGTGCAGCGCGAGCTGAAGGCGCACGGCCTGCTCGCCGGCGACCGCGTGCGGTTGCTGTCGATCACGCTCGACCCGAAGCGCGACACGGCAGAGGTGCTGCGGCACTACATGCGCCTGTACGATGCCGATCCGGCGAGCTGGAGTTTTCTGACGGGGCCGCCCGCGGAAGTGGCGAAGGTGATCGCCGCGTGGGGCATGTGGGCGAAGCCAACGGCGAACGGACAGCTCGACCACCCGTCGCGCGTGTTCCTGGTGGACCGGCGCGGCGACGTCCGCGAGATCTACAACCTGGAGTTCCTGCGGCCGGCGTGGGTGGCGGAGGACGTGCGGCTGCTGCTGTCGGAGAAGGAGTAAGCACATTTTCAGGGCGGCGGATCCCGCTGTTCGGCACCTGCCGGGTTGGTCAGCCAAACAGGCGGCGCATTTCCTCGCTGGATACCCCGCCCTCCGCGCGCACACGTGCGCGCGAGCGCTCGATCAACTCGATAAACTGGCGATTGGTGCTGAGGGCCACCGTTTCCAGATCCGCGTTCTCGATCGGCACGAGGACGGCCACAGGCTTTCCCTGGTCCGTGACGACCACGGGGCCGTTCCCGATCTCCTCCGTATACGCGGCGAGAGTTGCCGTAGCCTTCTCTTTTTCGACGACCTTCATAACTCAACCTCCTGACCACCGATCAGAACACGGTTGTGATCCTTGATGTCGATCGCCAGAATTGTCACGACGTTCTCCGGTTTTTCCTCGATACCGTAGTAGACGCGAAGATCGCCGATGCGAAGTTCCCAAGGCGCGATGGGATTGGGACGCATTGGTTTGCGGTTTCGTGTCTCCACAGCCGGTTGCTGTGCGAGTTGCTCGTCAACGCTGTCGAAGATGGTGGCCCGCTGAAGAGCAGTCAGGACTCGCAGGTGCTCCTCGGCCGCCGGTGAGTATGCGATTCGGTAAACCACCTCAGCCGCAACCTCCCTGGCACACCGCGTGACCCCCTCTGGTGACGAACGACATAGCTCTGCGGCGGGCCACTGGACTGGGCGTGTCCGAGTAACCTCAGATGGCCCGTCCGCAGCAGCATCTGGTTCGGTCAAGTTCTTTCTGGTTCTTCCCATTCTGCAAGTAGATAGGACGTTAGGGCGTCATCAAGTATTTCTTGAGAATTCACCTGGTACTTGGCTTCAAGAAAAGTTTTCAATTCCCCGTCGAACTCCCCAATCGCTTCGTCGGTAGGGTCTTCGCCGTCCATCTGCGATTCATTAAAATTCAGCTGCAACTGCATTGAAACCGTTAACTCATCTTCTTCATTTTCCGATTCTTCGACAATCTCAATCTTGATTACTTGATACTCTGTTTCAAGGTACTCCCGCAATTCCACCAGCAATTCTGGCGGGGTGCGCGAGTAGCCAAGACGCAACCAAACAGCAAGTACATAGTCGTAGGATTTTGCCACTGGCACTTCATCGCCGCCGAACTGTTATTCAAAATGTCTTTTCCACTGCTACCTTACTCCCAACGGGAGTTCAAAAAGGTCCGGCCAACTGACCGTCACCCTTACGTCGTTGAGGTGGGCACTGACGATGGAGTGGACTTGGTAGCCAGTTCGGTCTTGGAACTCACGGAGGCGCCGCATACTCCTCCGCCTAGTCGCCAACGGCACTTCGTTCGTAACGGACTCCAGCATCCCCAACTCGATGTCCCCTGTCATGGCTACCCCGCGGAAAACTATTACAACGTCGGCCAGCGAATGCTTCGGAGCCTCCACGAGCCAAACCAATTCACTTCCGATCTGGAGTTTGCGGTCGCCGCGGACGGACGCTGGGTGGACGAATTTGGCCCTCGGGAAAGCCCCGGCCAAGTCGCCCCAGACGTTCCGGTCAAGGTGGTCCCAATGATCGTGCGAGGTTGTGGCGTAGCGAAGGGTCGTCCCCGTGTTGGCGAGGGCCAGCCGAACGTCCTCAACGGTTAGTCCCTCCGGAACCTCCAACAGCATCGCCTTGCCCTCATCCATGAGTAGCCAGCTGCCGACGTCGCCGGGCGCGTGGTCGGGGAACATGCCGATCAGATGCCAACCTTCAAAGTGTGGCAGTTTCACAGGAGCGTTCCTGGCAATCTTAATGGTAGTGAAGTACCTTCAAACCGCGCTTTCTGAGACCGAACATAGTTATTGACCACAAGCGCCGGTCGCATAACTCGGCCCTGTTTCTGTCTAACACCCCGCATGCTCTCAGCCCCGCAGGCACCTGTCAAGCCTTTTTCTGTATAACTCGGCGATTTTTCTCACCCCCGAGAATCTTTCTGTATAACTCGGCCGTCTTTCTGTATAACTCCATAATTCCCCCCCAACTCACCCCAGAGCCTTGCTGTCATGGACACGCGATCACTC
>JBBRPS010000085.1:0-18695 GCA_038227745.1 Gemmatales bacterium
ATCTCGGATGAGCAAATGGCGGGAATCAATTTGGCCAGTCACAGGGTGTTTCCCCAGTGGAACTATACGATTAAACCAGCGATTGCCTGAGAATTGTCTATATTGAGAGAATGCTAAGTAATACTTGCACAGATCCTAAGGGCTGGGCGGCGGGCGAACTGCCCGTCGGAGTCTTCTTGGCAGCAGCTGGCATGGCCACCGCAGGCCGCGCCGGCTCGATCCGGCTAGCGGGGTGTGGGGCTCCTTCTCCACCCCGATTCACGACCCTGTCCTCACTTAATCTTGCTCCCTCCTCCGCCTCGTCTGATAGTTCACTCTGAAGCACGCGCAGGAATTCCAGGGATGCATCCCAGAGGTTACCCATCCAAAGGAACGCAAACTGAATCGATCTTTCCCCGGAAAGCCCGTTGGCCAAGATTCGCTCCTCGAGGCGGTACTTACCTTCAAGCGTGTTGTCGTCCACCAGGACTCTGCGGTCACGCGTGCATGGGAAGAACAAAAGCGACCGCGGCCGGGAGTGGTAAGGGGAGCCAGGTTTGCGCTCGAACTGGCAGCGCAGCGCATTCACCCACCGCTCGCTCGGTGTCAGGTAGCTCGGCAGCAGAGTCCTGCTCAGTCGCCCGTCCAGGGCTTCCGCTGCCTGTGCCGCCAGTCTACGGAAGTGCCCAAGCGACCCTGGATCGCCGAAGAGCAGGGAGCGACAGCGGGTGCCGCAAATCGTTACGTCACTCCATTGCTCACCTGACTGCCCATCAGCCAGCCTCTCCACGACTTCGCGCGGCCAGTTCAGCAACGGTGTGGGGACGGTGACAAACCATTCGGGGTCCGTATTGCAGACCAGGACGCTTGTGAGATGGTGCGGGCCGGAGGCTGCTTCAGAGGCGGCGTGAAGGCGCAGCAGTTCCGCCCGGTCGATGGGTGGGGTGGTCATGGTGCTGATCCCGGACGGGATGCGCCCGCCCTGCCGCCGCGGGGGACCAGCGTCCGCGGCCGACAGAGCGGGCCGTGCCGGTTCATGAGGCCAGCAGTCCCGATAGCCCTGAGTGTACAGAACTACCCTGCCAGTTTGCCAGAGCAGACGTCTTCATTCCGCAGGTCGAGAGTCATCCACGTCGGCGAACAGCCAACTGCGCACGTAATCCGCCACCACCCGCAGCCGCTCGTCGCTGATGCGCTCGCGGTAGATAGTGCTCATGTGGCCGCTCTCGTGCCCCATGATGTAGTCGGCGGCCGGCTGGTCTCTGGCTTCGTCCGCCACCGTTCTGAAGACATGCCGGAGGGTGTAAAACCCTACCTCTTTGCGGCCATCGATCCCGGCCTTCTTGAGCAGCTTGCCAACCTCACGGCTGACCGGGTTTTCGCTCGTGTCCTTACCCCAGGTGTCGCCATACTTGGTGACGAAGACCAGGTTGGCGTGTTCGTCCTTCTTCGGGGCGGGGCGGCGGGCCAGTGCTTCCTTGAGGGCCTGCACCGTCTCGGGCCACAGGGGGCAACGCCGCGGGATGCCCGTCTTCGGCCGCGGGTAGTCCACCCAACCGCGTTCCTGGTCCAGGGCCGTCAAGGGGAGGCCGCCGCAGTCCGCGTTGCCGAAGGCGCAGTTGATGCCGAGCAGCAGCATGGCCCGAAGCTGTGTGCCGGCGGCGTCGATGAGCTTGCGGACCTCCTCCGCCGTGAACAGCTTCGGCCCCTGCTCCGCGCGGTGCAGGCGCATGGTCTTCTTGGTCGGCCGCTTGAAGTCCGGGCCGAAGCGCACTGGCGTCTGGATCATCTCCGCCTCAAAGGCGTGCTTGAACACGCTGCGGGCGTACTGGATCGTCGTCGCGAGGCGGTGCGGCCCCCACTTCTTCGCGGCCTTCTTCCGCAGCCCCGCGAAGTCCTCGGGGCGCAGGTCGGACACGACCCGCTGCTTGCCGAAGTGGGCGACCAGCAGGTCACAGACCCGCTTGTAATCGGCCCACGTCCGGGGCGACAGCTCGCCCGCGTCCAGCAGCGCCGTCTTGCTGTTCAGGAAGGCGTTGGCCACGTCCTTGACCGTGAGGGCTTCGGGGTCGGGGCGCGGCTTGCGGCCCGCGTGCAGGGCGTCCTTCTGCTCAAGGTACTTTGCCAGGGCGGCGTCGGGATCGGCCCAAGGGCCGAAGTAGACCATCTTCCCCCGGATCTTCTTGGCCCAGCGCCCGGTGGCATGGGGGAAGAGGGGAAAATCGGGATAGGGCTTGCTCGGCTTGGCAGGCGTGGTAGGATGATCTGCGGACATGGTGACTGCTCCTTCATACGGGTGTCACTGGGTTCGCGGCCGGGGCGGTAACGACGCTCCGGCCACTTCATCAGAGGTTAACAGGTGTCAGATCGGGTGTCAAGGATGGTAGAGAGGCTGACAAGAAGTGACGTAAGCGGTTGACTAGTAAGACTTTGGCGGCGTAGCTCAGCGGTTAGAGCAGCGGCTTCATAAGCCGCGTGTCGGTGGTTCGATCCCACCCGCCGCTACTCAACGAATGACAAAGGGCCGCAAGAAGTTGCGGCCCTTGTCGTTTTCCGAGATGAGTCCCGGAACCATCAGAATGTAGCTCGAGTGTAGCTTGAGCCTCAACCCCCCTCGCCGGGCAGCGCCTCGGCCAGCATCGCGTCCAGCAGCCGCACCGCCCCGACATCTTCGGCCCCGGGGCCGACCGGCCCCGCTCCGTGATTTTCTTCGCCGGTTTGACGGCCGCTCCGTTCTGCTCCCGTGACGGGTGTGGGGCCGCGTCTTGTTCTCGCAGCCACGCCAGCCAGAGCTTGATGATCTGCTGGCCGACCTTCCGTTGGGCCAGCTTCTCCAAGGGGTAGCCGCCGAGGTACGGTATGATGCGGTAGTCGATGATTTGCCCGTACCGGCGCTTCGTGGTCTTCTTCACGCAGAGGGCTTTGAACCAAGTGTCGAGGTACTGACCGACCGTCTGCTTGGAGTCGGCCCCCAGCTGGACCTCGCCGAGCGTGAGCTTGGCGCGGAACCCGTCGCGGCTAGCGACGGCATCCTCCTGCGTCCACCCGTAAAACACCTTCCGCTTCTGCTTCCCGTCCTTGTCGAACCCGACGACCAGAGTGGCAACCCACCGCCCGTCGGAGTCGCGCCGGTACACGGAGCCCTCGTTGCGTGCCCGACGCTTGCCGGCCTTGCGCTTCTTCGCCATGTCGGTCTCCCTTGTGGTATTAGAGATGCGAAGAGTGCTTGACACGCGAGCAGTGTAGCTCGAACGACGCCGGCACGGGAGGTCGGTAGGGCGGGCAGAGACGGCCGCCGTCACGCCTTGCCGCCTGAGCCGTCCCCGCCCGCCCCCCCTGCCTGCGTCCGCGCCGGGCGGCCTGGCCGCGCTTGCGCTTCGCCGGCCCACCTTTCTCACCGACCTGTCGCCCGCCCCTTTCTTTCCTGGCCTGGTTCCTCCCATCCCCCACGCCCTCGACGCAGTCCGCCAGCACCTGAAGCGGCTCGCCCAGCGCCTTCGCCATTCGCGACGCCGCCCCCAGGCCGGGCACTCTGTGGTCGTATTCCCAGTTTCGATAGCTTACAAGTGGCACACCGGCCCGCGCCGCCAGTTCATCCGAGCTCAGCCCGGCGGCCTCACGCAGCCGCCGCAGCCGCTGGCCCAGTGTCTCGACCTCTTCTCTGCGCATCGTGACCTCCTCTCTTGGGTGACGCCACCGACTTTACCCGGCGGCAGCCGATAAGTCAATTGACGACAGGGGCCAGTGGCGCTGGCAGGTCGCGTCGCAGCCGCCCAGGAAAAAACCTGGAAAATCTCGGGAAGAAGTCACTGCGGACCTTGTTTATCTCCGGAGCGCCGCGTAAGATGATATTACGTCAATTGACTAATTGACGCAGAGCAAGGCCCACCACCCAACCCGAGGAGACTACCCATGCGCAAAACCAACCTCACCCTGCACTGCGGCGCGACCGCCGTGTCCCGCGACCGCATCACCACCGTGGCGACGCCTCCCCGCACCACCACCTGGGTGCCGATTCCACACGACCGGCTCCTCACCGGAGTCCAGACGTGCCTGGAGCGCGCCGGCCTGTCGGTCGTCACGGAGGCCCACGGGCTGACGCGGGACGGCAACCGCTATTTCGGATTGCTACAGGTGGCGAATGGCGAGAACGCCGAGGACTTCGGGCTGGTAGTCGGACTCAGAAACAGCCACGACAAATCCTTCCCGGCTGGCCTGGCGGTCGGGGCGTCCGTGTTCGTTTGTGACAACCTCAGCTTCAGCGGAGAGGTGAAGCTGGCGCGCAAGCACACCGCCCACGTCGAGCGCGACCTGCCGCAACTCATCGAGAGCGCCGTCGGCCGCCTGGAACGTCCCACCCCTCTACAGCCGGACGAACGTGACATTGGACACCCGCCCGTTTTGGAACTCGACCTGAGCGTTGTGGTCCGTCCGGTTGGTCACCGGGTCAAACGTCCGCCCCTGGTAATCCCAGAACTCGAACCCGTCACCCTCCTGGGTGGCCTGGGGGCGGCCAAGCAGGTCAAGAACCTCTTGGCGGCTCTTGCCGACAACCAGTTGCCGGAACTCGTCGCGGCTGTACTTCGCACCGCGCTTATTCTGCAGCAACTTTGCCTGTTCTGGCTGCTGTTGCTGCTGCTTGGCCTGGGCCTCATGCTCCTGCCGCAACTGGGCCACCAGGGCGAGGGCGGCGGGATGCTCGTAGGGGACGTTCAGACTCTCCGCGACGCCCTTCTCCAGCCACGTCTTGGCGTTGGCGGCGTTGCCCTTGCTCAGCTCATGTTCGACGATCCGCTTCAGGATGCCGGGCTTCTCGCTGCCGGCAGCGGTCCAGCCTTCCTCGTACTTGGCGACGGCGGCGTCGCGCTGGCCGGCGTCCCACAGCCGGCTGCCTTCGTTGAGAGCCTCGATCTGCTGCTTCTTCCCGAGCAGGTGTCCGATGACGGCCAGGCCGAGAAGGACGATGACCAGGCCGCTCAGGCCGATGCCGAGGAACTTCCGTTTGCGGGGCGGTGCGCGGTGCGCGGTCGTAACCGTCGTCGGCGTACCGGGCGCGGCTGTGCCGCTGCCGCCCGCCTGGACTCTTCGGCGGCGCGGAGGGCTGGGTCGAGCGTCTCTTGGCAGAACCGGCACTTTTGCGGAGCGCAAAAACAGGAGGCAGCAGACCAGAGCCACCCCCGAGGACGCCCGCAACGGCGCACGCTAAGAGGGCCTGGCCGCTGCCCCCTTACGGGGGCGCGGCTCAGGCACTGCCCTTAGCGGGTACAAGGGCCTTGCGGCCCAGGGTTGCGGTTTCCTCGGGTGCAGCGCGAAGATTCGCGCTTCGTGTTGTCAGCGGCCCTGGTGGGCCGCCATGATGCCCCGGTCCCTCAAGCTGCCTGTGGACGTTCGCGGCCGGCAACGTGCCGGCTCGCACCATCAGAAGCGTACCCGATGCTCCGGTACACCGCCAGTCGCGCCGTCGAGAAAATCGCGGTTCGCCCGGCGTGGCCGTCTCCGACACCGCCGGCCCGTCGCCTTGCCCGCCGACCCGGGCCGCCTACAACACCACCCGCCCCGTCGTCGGGCCGATCCGCCGGTGATGGGCAACGCCAGCGGCGGGACACTCCTCCTTGCGCAAGCTCTCCGCATGGATACCGACCAATGCCCCGGCTCATAAGACGGCGAAAGGCCCGATCGCGCCCTGAACTCTCCGTTGCCCGGATCCTCGTCTGGGCCGACGCCTTCCACGCCCGCGCCGGCCGCTGGCCGCGCCGCACGGACGGCGATCTCCGGCACGCTCGATGAGACCTGGGCCAAAGTCGAGGCCGCCCTACGCGGCGGGCACCGAGGCTTGCCGGGTAGCTCGTCGCTCGCCCAGATGTTGGCCGAGCGCCGGGGCCACCGCAACGCCAAGCGCCTGCCGCCGCTGACGGAGGCGCAGATCCTCCGCTGGGCCGACGCCCACCGCCGCCGCACCGGGGCCTGGCCGACCGCTGACTCCGGGCCGGTCCCGGACAGCGGTGGCGAGACCTGGTATGGCGTGGACGCTGTCCTCAAGCACGGCTGCCGGGGCTTGCCCGGCGGCGTCTCGCTCGCCCGACTGCTGGCCCGGCGGCGCGGCGTGCCGAACCGGATGGACCTGCCGCCGGTGACGGAGGACCAGATCCTGGCCTGGGCGGAGGCGCACCGGCGCCGCACGGGGGACTGGCCCGACCGCAAGACGCACGACCCGGTGCCGGGCGCGGCGGGCGAGACCTGGACCGCCCTGGACACCGCGCTGAAGCGCGGGCACCGGGGGCTACCTGGGGGTTCCTCGCTGGCGCGGCTGCTGGCTGAGCGGGGCGGCGCGCGGAACCGGACGGCCCTCCCTCAGCTCACAGAAGAGCAGATCCTGGTGTGGGCGGACGCGCACCACCGCCGCACCGGCAGGTGGCCCCAGGCGCGGTCGGGAGAGGTGGTGGAGGCGCCGGGGACGACGTGGAAGGCCGTCGAGGAGTCGCTGAGGGCCGGCTGTCGCGGCCTGCCGGGCGGCTCGACGCTGCGGCGGCTGCTCGTGCAGTACGCGCGGTTGCCGTAGGGCGGGCCGACCGGAGGCCGGTCGTAGACGCCGGCCCAGCGGCGGTGCGGCTGGCGGCGGACGTACGTCGCCAGCAGGGTCCCAATGGCGGGCGGCGCCGCCCACGAGCCGTCCAGTCACCGCGCCGGCGTTGCCTTGACGCCGACCACCGCACGGCCGCCCCGGCAGCTGGGCGCCGCCCGTGGCCGCCCCGATCATCCCGACCTCGCGGGCTTGGACGCACGCCCGCCCCCACGCCTCAGCCCGCGACGCCCCCCGACCTGGACGACGTTTTCGCCGTCCGCGCCGCCGACGACCCAGGCGACGCGGCCGCCCGCGCTCACGAACGCCGCGTCGCCGACCGACCAGCCGGCGCGGTGCAGCAGTCCACGTCGACGAGCCGGACGCGCTCGCCGCCCTCCAACTGCACGGTGTCGCCGTCGATGACGCGGGCGACCTTGCCGGGCGTCGCGTCCTTGAGGGCCTTAGCGGTGCTGGCGCTGGCGTCCTGGGCGGCGGCCTTCGGGGCAGGCTGGTCCTGGGCGGCCACGTCTCGGCCGATGCCGGCTACGAAGGTCAGCAGCCAGGCGATGATCGCGGTGGCGGGCAGGACGGCGAGGCGGACGTGCAGGCGGCGCGGCATGGCGGAACCCCCACGGGGAGAGCGCCGGGGCCTGCCGTGAGGTGGCCGGCCCCGGTTTCCTGGAGATCTTCGGGGATAGAAGGCGGGCGGTCAAGCGTCTGGCGCGCCTTGGTGTGACCTTCCCCGAGCCGCGTCGGCACGAAGTCTGGTAAGCGCGTCCAGGCGGACCGACGGGCGAACGCTCCGGCTCTGCTGGGCCGAGCGGCCCAACTGGGGGATGGACGTGGACCCGGCGCTGCGCGCGCAGGTCGAGGACGGCTTCGGCCCGTCGAAGGACAGCGAGGATCCGTTCAAAGCGGTCGTCGGGCTGGTGGGGATGTTGAACGTGCTGCTCGGCGGCCGGCCAGCGGGAAAGCCGGATCTGCCGGAGGTGAGGACGGTCGAAGGGTGGATTCTCGGTTGGTCGTTCCGGGTTGGCTTCTCCGCGCAATTGCCGCCTGCATTCGTGTGTCCAACGGTCTGGTTCAGCCAAGCCCCTTCATCGCCGCCGTCGCAGGGTCGGAGAAGAAGATCGGGTCCACCTTCTCCATGATCTCGCCCGACACTTCGAGGAAGTTCCTTTTGTTCTCCAGTGGGACCAAGGCCTTCCTCGCCCCGTTGTCCATCGCCACCTGAAGCGGCTCGGTCAGCGACCGCACCGCCTTGATGTTGCCCTGGATCGACAGGTCGCCCAGCACCAGCAGCCCCGCCGCTGCCGACTGCTTCTTGACCGCCGAGTACACGGCGACCACCAGGGCGACCCCCGCCTCGCACGGGACGTGATTCGCCAGCAGGTCGATGGCTTCGACGTGGAAGTCCGTGTTGTCGATGACCTGGGCGATCCCCAGCCGGACCTTCTGCCCCTGGAGGTAAGCGAAGGCGCGGGTCAGGGACTCCTTCATGACCCCCTGCACGCCGCCAGCGACCTTCAGCTTGCCGGTCCCAGGCGAGCAGCCGACCTCCAGCCGGTACAGCGTCACGGCGGCGCGGAGCTTGTTGCGGAGGGTCTGGTCCATCGGGTCACTCCACCACGATCTTGACGCCTTCCTGATGCAGTTTCAGCAAGTGGTCGCGCAGCCGCTCCACCGCCTGCCGGATCGCGTCCTCACTCTCCAGCGCGCCGAAGAACTCCGAGAGTCGCACCCGCACCAGCCGCGTGTCGGGCGGGGTAGTGATCTTCACCACCTGGGCGAGCGCCTGCGCCTTCAACCCGTTCAGCGCCGCGAGGTCCGACTCCATCTGGTTGACCGTCGCCAGGTGGTGATTCCCGTTGTGGCCTGACCCTGGAGAATGAAACCATGCGGCCGCTTGAACGTGAAGTTCTCGTCGATGGAGTGCGGCTCCTCGCGGTTCAGTTCCTGGATCAGGCGGACGTTCTGCGGCTCGTCCTCGGCGCCGGTCTGCTCCTCGCCTTCGAGGCGGACGCTGGTGAACTGCTGCACGAGGGCCGATAGGTCGCCTGCCAGACGCTCGAAGGCGGCCAGCTTCTCGTTGTAGGCCCGCTTGAACTGCACCCCCTCTTCCAGCGCCTCCGGGTCGTTGTGCTGAATGCTCTGCCAGAACTCGTCTGACAGGGCGAGCAGGTTCTCGCGCACGGCTTCCAGGTCTTCCAGCATCTCACGGATGCGATCTTGCATCATGGCCTCACTCCGGGGCGTCGGCTTGGCGGAGGTTATTCGTCCTCTTCCCCATCGGTCGCATCCTGGCCTAGGCGATACTTGACTTCGTAGTTGATGATGAAATCCACTTCCTCGGCGGTAAAGCCGTAGTGTTCGGCCAGCATCTTATCGATGATATCGAGGATTGGTTTTGAGAGACTGGGAAAAATGTTTGATATTCGCAATTGTAGCGGATCGTAGTCTTGGAGTTCTGCCGATAGTCATTCATCAGCTGCTGGAATAAAGTGTTGGATTTGGACAACGTGGCTGCAGAGGGCCGACCGATCGGGATGCCACGAACGTCTTCTCCTGTGAGGTTGCGGCAATTTCCGACATTGACAAACCACCAATAAAACAGGCTGCTATTGAGGACGCATCCCACAAAACCCGTAGCTTGGGAATCGCGAAGATACACATCTCGGAGATGATGAACGGATCTCGTTTTCGTTGCGGATTGAAAATACGGCTCGAAGTCCATCGCTCGTATCCAGTAGAGCGGGCTACGATGATAGTGTAACACCGCATTGCCAGTTTTCGAGACCAAGGAGCCGAGTAACTCTGTATTGGAGAGAACCTTGCTCAAGATAGAGATCCCGAGCGATGCGACAGGCTTCGGTAGCCTACCAAGTACGTCGGTTTGCTCCACCCGGAGTGGCGACACTTTGCAGAAGAGGTGCGGGCGTTCCTCTTGGCACCACAACAAATAGCCACTGGACCATACAGCCGCGCGAGAGCTTCCTTTCTTGCCCGCTAACAGAACAGTTAGACGGAGATTAACTCCCTCGAATAGTTTGGCAGGCCTGAAGCCGAAACTGGCGTGCAGCAGCAAGCCAGCTTCTTGTAGAAGGAACGTCCGTAGCGAGTGCGTGTCGTCGATACTGATCGAGGCCAGCGGTATGATCAGGCCTACGCGACCTTCTTCTCGGAGGAGATTGAATGAGCGCTCGACGGCAAAGGCATATAGATTCTTGCAATCCGCGGTGGCGAAGCCAGTTACCACATAATCAACTTTGCTCCTTCGGTATTCAACATACGGAGGATTGCCAATGATAACATCAAAACCACCTCGGTTCATGGTACCATAGAACTCGGCAAACCAGTGAAACGGCTGGTGTGACAGAATCCAGGGGCCGACTTCCGTGGGACTGGTCGTGTCTTTGCCGTACTCGCCGGCGAGGTAGTAGTCGAGGCGGAATCGCAAGGCGTCCAGGTGCGTCCTCAGCCTCCCTTTCACCTCGGAGAAGTCCACCGCCCCCTTGCCAAACTCCGTTTGCAGCTGGCGAAAGAGCCGGAATTCCTCGTCGGCCCGCTTCGCCGCGGCAACGATCTCCTCGAACTCGTCACGGGTGAAGCCGAGAGTCCCTTGCAGGGTTTTCTCGACCTCCGCCAGGGTTGCAAAGCCAACCAGCGTGTTGCCAGCGCGGATGTTGAAGTCGATGTCGGGCAGCGGCTCAAGCTGCTCGACGAGCTGCACCTGCGAGACGAGTTTCAGGAACAGACGCAACTTGCAGATCTCGACCGCCTCCCGCATGATGTCCACGCCGTAGAGATTCTGGACGATGATCGACTTGAAGATGAAGTAGTTGCGACTGGGGTGGCGTTCGAGTTGGTCGAGGATGTTGCGGAAGTCGGCGAGTTGCGCGGACGCCGCCCCGCCCGTCCCGCCAGCGTCATCCAAACAGGCTTCCATGCGGTCGAGGCAGGCGTCATACAGCAGTTGCAGGATGTTCAGGGCCGCGAACAGGAAGGCGCCCGAGCCGCACGTCGGGTCGAGGATAGACACCTTTTCCAGCGCCTGCCAGAAGGCATGCAGCAACTTCGGGTCGTCGCAGGTGTCGAGGACATCCTCGGCGAACTGGCAAACGTCGAGGTTGTAGGTGATCAGGTCGTTGGCCGTGTGAATCTCACCAGCCGTCAGTTTCTGGCGGATGTCCAGGCAGCGTTGCCGGCGCGCGACGTGTTCCCGCCAGGTTTCCGTCAGCAGGGCGAACCCGATCGGGGCGAGCCGATTCCAGTCCTTCCGTTCCGCGACGTTGTCCAGGCCCGCGGCGATCTCCGGGGGCAACGGCCGGTCCACGCCGTGCCGCACCGGCTCGAAGATGTACTTGTCGGGTTCCTCCCGCAGCAGGCGCCAGACCGGCCCGTCAGGGCGGAAGGCGTCGGGGCAGGCACGGGCCGCGGCGTCCAGGAGGAACGGCACGATGGTGTTGCGGGCGATGTAGCCGGTGATGTCCTCCTTGGTGTAGTAGGCCCCCATCTGCTTCTGGTTGATGTACTTCTCGAAAATGTAGCCAAGGACGTCGGGGTTGATCTCCTTGTCATTGGCCAGGGGGCGGTCGTCGAGGTGCCACTGGAACTCATTGAAAAAGGCGAAGATGCGCTCGAACGCCTCGTCGGGGATCTTGATGTCGGCGTGTTTCTTCTCCAGTTCGTGCAGGTCGAAGATGCCGCCGTTGAGGTACGGCACCTTGCCGAGCAGGGCGTCAAGGCCAGCCTTCCGCTTGCCCAGGGGCTGCGCGAACCCATCGTGGAACAGCCTAGCAGGAAATGGCGGTAGAAGCCGTGGAACTGATCCGAGCCGCGCTTCTGCTTGACGAGCTTGAGCCGGTTGCCCAGGTAAAAGCGGTCGTTGTCCAGGAAACCCTGCTTCTGGATGAAGTAGACGAACATCAGGCGGTTGAGCATCACCGAGGCGTACCACTCGCGGTCGTCTTCCAGGGGGATGCCGTCGATGAACTTCAAGAAGGCGGTGTGTTCCTTCTTGAACAACTCGTAGAAGCGTTTGGTGATACGGTCCACGTCGAAGGCGGCCCGCACCCGACCGGGGACTTCGGGCTGCGTGAGGTGTTCTTCCTCGGCGAACGTGAAGCGGATGCCCTGGAGTTTCTGCAGGAGGGAGTCGCCGGGCTGGTCCTTGTGGTAGGTGTGCTGACGGAAGGACGCCGGCTTGCCGCGCTGGCGTTTCCGCACCTGCCAAACCTGCGTCGTCTTCGTGCCGTCGGTGAAGATCACAATGTGTTCGTGAGCCACCTTGGTCGCCTCCCTGTCGATGCGGCCGCGCTCCGTAGGGCCGGGGAGGGCGCCGCCGGGGCCTGGCGTGCAGACGTAGGCGACCAGGCCGCGCTTTTCGGCGACGGCGTCCAGGGTGTAGGTGCTGTTGTCCAGGGCCACCTGGAGCGGGCGTGCCTGATGATGCTCCCAGCCCAGTTTGTTGAACAGGGCCTTGAACTCGAACTGCCGCAGCAGCGGCCGCAAAACGTCGAGGTTGGTGGACATCAACTTATCCTCGAAATTCGGACACAAGCCCGACGCGCCAGCGAGGGACATTGCAGATCCCTCGCTGGCGCTTCGGGCTAGTGTTCGGTGCTGAGGCCAAGCGAGCAGATGATTTGCGGCTCCTGCCGAACCATATCGTCCTGAACCTGGCACAGGCGGCCCTCACGGCGGAGGGTCAACACCAGGTCGGCCAGGTCGTTCTCTTCGATGCCGGCTTTCAACTGACGGTTGAGCGTGTCGCGGGCGGACTCGAACAGCGGGAAGCGGTAGATTTCCTCAATGGCGCGGAGCAACTCCTGGGACGCGAACAGCGTGCCCTTGACCTTGTCCGCGTAGCCGCTGAGGCGCTCGTAGGTACGGAAACGGGCGCCGGTCGGCTTGCCAAGTTGGCCGCCGACCTGCTTCTCTTCCTCGGCCGCATTTTCGGCCGCGCGTTTGACGAGCGTGTGGTGTTTCGCGTGCCGTGGTAGGGCGGGGGTGTCCGGCGTGCAGGCAGCGGCGTCGAGGATGGCGAACTGCGATTCGCTGATGCTCTTGCCCTTGCGGTCCAGCCAGGCCAGGGAGTCGTTGCCCTGCGCCGTGCGCAGATAGACCAGAACGCCCTCCGGCGTGCGTGGGGTCGGGGTGTGGGCCTTGGTCGAGTAGACGACGTTGGGCAGGCCCTGGATGACCTTCTCCAACGCAGGATCGGCGGTGATGGCGTCTTTCCAGATCTGATAGGCGTGGGAGGCCAGATCGACCTCGGTATCGGTTTCGCCATCGAGCAGGCCAGCCTTCTCGTGGTAAAGGTTGTGGATGGCGGCGGCAGGGTCGCCCTCGAAAAACGCCTCGTCGGTGCCGACAACCTCGGCGTTCTCCTTGAGCCGCTGCGTCACGCGGGAGCGCAGGCGGATGATACGGTCGATACCTTCGGCGGGCAGGAAGGAGTAACACAGGATTTTGTCGGCCTTCTGGCCGATGCGGTCCACGCGGCCGGCACGCTGGACAAGGCGGATGATGGCCCAGGGGAGGTCGTAGTTGACGACGATGGCGGCGTCTTGCAGGTTCTGGCCCTCGCTGAGGACGTCGGTAGCGATGAGGACGCGCAGCTCCTGCGCGGGGGTGACCTTGGCGCGCTTCTCGTTGCTCTCGGGGCTGAAGCGCCAGGCCAGGGCCGTGGGATCATCCGAGTTCCCCGTCACGCCCTCAAGACAGGTGACCCCGCGGTCAGGCAGTTCGCGGGCCAGATACGCGACGGTGTCGGCGAACTGCGTGAAGACAAGAACCTTGTCGTCGGGGTGTTGCTTGGTCAGGAGCCGGACCAGCGCGCGGAGCTTGGCGTCGCGGTCGGCGTCCCACGGCCCGCTCTTCTGCAAGACCGCGATCAGGGCGTCGATGTCCTCGCGCAGGTGCTGGGCGAGCGCGGGGACGAACAGCCCAGGGCGCAGCCACTTGAAACGCTTGCGGAGCGGGCCGGCGTAGCGCTGGTAAGCGTCCGCCGCCCGTTTCGCAAAGTCCTCAGCCGAGGCGAACGTCTGCCCGGCGGCGTCATCGCCTGCGTCCGCAGGGGTGTCCTCGTCGTCTTCCTCGGCCCAGAGGGCGTCATCGGCGACGTCGTTGATGCGCGGGTCGAGGAGTTGAGCGTCCTGCGTGCCGATGGGCAGTTCCAGACCGCTCGTCAGGGCGTGGAGAAAGACGTAGTTGCGCAGGATGTGCCGTTCGACCGAGAGCAAGAACGCCTCGCCGCTGCTTTCGAGTCGCTTGAACAGGTTGGTGCGGCAGAAGCCCTTGAGGCGCGGGCCGGCCCGGGACAGGTTTTCGAGCTGCCCCCCTTCGGTGCGCGTAGGTGGCTAGTCGGGGGTCGGCGCAATGTAGTTGGCCAGACCGTAGCGGGGCAAGTGGAGGCGGTTGATCGTGACCACGACCTCATCGTCGTACAGGCGGGCGTACTGATCTTCGGCGCTGCGGCGGTCGATGCGAACCTTGATCGTCTTCGGGACGCGCTCGGGGAAGGGCAGGCGCTTGCCGTCCGCGGCGGTGAGGTACTTCTGGCCGGTCTGCGCGTCGGTCTGGGCGTAGTGCTGCTTGATGAAACTGCGGGTGCGGCGGACGAGGAAGAGGCGCATCAAGTCGCGCCAGTCGTCGGCGTACGGACTTTTCTCGAAGGCAGGCAGGGTGCGCGGGTTGGCCTGGTGCCGCTTCTGGAACTCGATCTCGCCCAGTTCGCGGAGGTAGCGCTCGGGGCGAACGCCGAGATCCTGCCCTTCGGCGATGAACAGGCGCAGCTGGTTGGAGAGGTCGAGGTAGGTCTTGTTGTACGGGGTGGCGGACAGAAGGATACACTTACTCTCGTTTTTCTCGACGTACTCGTGAATGGCGAGGTACGTCTTGCCCTCGCGGTTGCGGAGGTTGTGGCTTTCGTCGATCAGGACGAGCCGATAGCGGCGCAGTTCGGGCAGGAGCTTGCGCACCATCGAGATCGAGAGGACGCGGCCGCGGAGGCGGTACTGTTCGCGGTAGTCCTCCCACATCTTGACGAGGTTCTTGGGGCAGAGGATCAGCGTTTCGAGGTCGTGATCGTCCTCGAAGATGCGGGCCAGAGCGGTCGCCATCAGGGTCTTGCCCAGGCCGACAACATCGCCGATGAGGACACCGCCGCGCTTGTTGAGGTGGTGCGCGGCGATCTGGACGGCCTTGACCTGGAACTCGAAGAGCTTGTTGCCGAAGTCGCGGGGGATGCGGAACTCCTTGATGCCGGCGAGCGCTTCCCGGGACAGGTGGTAGGCCATCTTGAGATAGATGTGGTAGGGCGGCGGGGCGGGTTCCCTGGCCCAACTCTCTTGCAGGATGCGGACCAGGTCGTCGGAGATGTCGAGGCACCAGTCGTCATTCCAGCGTTCCTCGAACCAGCGGGCGAGTTTGGCGCAGGCGTCATGGTCGAGGACGTCCACGTTCAACTCACCCTGACGGCGCAGGCCCGCGAAGGTCAGGTTGCTGCTGCCGACAAAGCCGGTGGTCGGGTTGACCTTGTCGGGGCGGAAGAGCAGGTAGAGTTTGGCGTGGAGCGGATAGGCGAGGAACAGCTTGACGACGACCTTGCGGGCCTTGATCTGCGCGGCAAGGCGGCGCAAGCCGGCCTCGTCTTCGTCGGTGGGGGCGCCCACCGTGAGCTGCTCGCGGAAGTCCTCGATCAACTGTTTCTTCAGGCGCAACGCAGTGGCGTTGTCGATGCCATCGTCCGGCCGGTCCAGGCGGAAGAGGGCGCGGAGTTCTTCTTGCGGCAGGCGCTGCATGCCGACGAGGAGGCGACAACACTGGCCTTCGCCGCCAGCCCAGCCCTCGACGGCCGCGTCGAGTTGCTTCCACCCGCGGAGATTGAAGTAGCCGACGCAGAAGTCGGCGCGATTGGCGACTTCCAGGGTTTCGCACAGGGCGTCGCGCAGGTCTTGCTCGATGTTGTCGAAGATGCGCGGCATGGTGACGGGCTCCTCGGTCGTGAGGCGCGGGGCCGGGAGCGGTCCCACGAGGGTGCCGGCAACGTCGGGCGCGTGCAGGCGGCAACGGAAAAACCGCCTGCCGAGGGTGTCGCTTCCCAGCCGAGGGGGTTCGAGCGATTGCCCAGGTTGTAGGAGATAGTCTACCCGGATGGCGCGGGAATGCAACCACGGAAGCAGCCGAGCCGGCGCGTTTATCCAGCATGGAAGACGTGGAGCCTCTGAAAAGTTGGTGACGGCGCGAATTGGAGGGGAGGTCAGGGCGACCCTCGATCATACTCTTCCGGCGTGGCCCCGACCCCTGGCCGTGCCGCTGCGGCGTCGTGGTGTCCTTCGTCGGCTCGGCGTTGGCCTCGTCCAGGGCGGCAGCGGGAGATCACCACGCGCCCCAGGCCGAGCAGCGCGCCTGCCGGCGTGCGGCGCAGGCGGAGGACCAGGTCGCCCCTTGCTGGAAGCTGCTGATCGAGGCACGTCACGCACTGCGGGGCCAGGAGATCAGCCGGGCCAGACAACAGGGCAAGGTCGAACCCGAGGTCCGCCCCGCAGACCACACACGCGGTGGTGGCTTTCCCCATGTCCCCTCCCCTCTCCCTCTGAGCGCCAAGGGCGGCGGCACCGCCGGATTATCACCCTTGGCCTCCTCAAAAGGAGACTTATGTGTCCGTTGACACAAGTCCCACTCCCGCGGCCAAGGTGTGCGCGGTCCTTGGACTGGGCCTCTTCAAGGTGGAGTCGCAGGCGGTCGGGGAGGTGTCATCTGCGCGCCTGGGGGCGGACACCGCCGAGCCGAAGGGTAAGGGGCCGCCGAAGAAGAAGGCGCGGAGGCGGAGGTAGTGGGACTTGGTCTGCTCTCTCGGAGCCCATCTGCGTGTGTCGTCGGCTACCTACAGCAAGAAGGTCGTTTAACGGCAACCCGCTGCGGCGATGGGCCGGCGCGGGGGTGACAGGATCAGCAGCGCCCAGCGAACAGCAGCAGGTCCAAGACGTGGCAGCCCCGGGCGTGCGGGCCAGGGCCACGAAGGTGGTTGAGGAGATCCGCGTCGGTGCAGCCGGCCTCTTCGAGGGCGTCCGCGAGGACCCCCAGTAGGGCCGCGTCCAGCGCGCCTCCCTCCGGATCGCGCTCGTCGTAGGCGGCTTGCGCCAGCCTCACAACGGCCCCACCGCCCCACGCCAGCCAGGCCGGCTCGACCGCCACTTCTTTGAAAGGGTTGCCGAAAATGCAGCGCAGCAGGGGCACCTGGGCGCGGCGCTCGGCGGCGTAATTTGGGAACCCGGCCGGGTCCGTGGAGGTGCCGAAGTTGGCCTCCTCGCCGGGGCCGGCCGTGGCCCAGGCGGCCGACTCGGCGGCGTCCGTGTAGGCGGCCAAGGCATCCGCGTCGTCGGCAAGGCAGCGCCAGGCGCAGCGGGCGGCCCGGGCAGCTGGCCCGGTCAACGCCCCGAGGGCTTCCTCGGCGGCGGCGCTGGCGGACCGCCGGTCTGCCTCGTCGGCCAGCCCGTCCGCGTAGCGCTCGGCCAGCGCCACCGCCTCCCGGCACCGGGCGTCCGTTAAATGGGGCCAGACCCTGCGGCAGCAGGCGCACACGGCCAACCGCAGCTTGCGTGCGCGGGTGCGCCGTTGCCGGACCCGCCTGGGCCGCACGCAGGTCAGGTGGAACAGCAGCCACCCCGGGTCGCTGCACGACAGCCACTCGGATTCGGTCACGGCGTCACTCCCTCGTGAGGAGCAGATCCAGTGCCCAGCACCCGCGTGCGTGCGGCCCCGGCCCGCGTAGGTGACCCAACAGAGCCACGTCCGCACAACCGGCTTCCTCCAGCGCGTCGGCCAGGACCGGCAACTCTGCCCACCGCCCCTCTTCGTACACCGCCCGAGCCAGCGCGACCACGGCCGCCGTCCGCCACGCCGGCTCGACCCGCACCGGCCGCCACGGGTCGCAGACGCGGGCCAGCGAAGGGCACCCAGCAACTGTCCACGCGCCAACCGTCAAGCAGGACGGCATGCGCGGTACTCGGGGAACAGAAAAGGAGAGCGATGCGTTTCGCCGTACTGGCATCGGACTGTGACGGCACCCTCTGCCGGGGCAAGGCGGTGGCCCGCGCGACGGTGCGGGTGCTGGAGCGGCTGCGCGCCTCGGGGCGCAAGCTCCTGCTGGTCACTGGCGAGACCGAGGAGCAAGTGGGGTGCTTCCCCCGCGCCGGACAAGCCGCCGTCTTCGCCCTGACGCAGGACTACGGCCGCCTCCTCCTCTGGGATCCGTTCCTCACGGAGGCCCGCCTCCTGGGCGGGGCGGCGGAGCCGGCGGTCGGGGTGCGCGCCTGGTGCGTGGCCTGGTACGGCATGGGCATGGAGACAGAGTACGTTGCCTACGCGCCCCCGCGCCTGGCGGCGGTGCGCATGACGCGCGGCCCGGCCGCACTCGCCGCCTTCGCCGGCTCCTGGCGGTTCGAGGAGGACGGGCCGGGGGCGACGCGCGTGGCCTTCCGCTACCACCTGAAGGCGTGGCCGCGCTGGCTGCGGCCGCTACTGGACCCACTGCTGGCGGCCGTCTTCGCCCAGGACACCCGGGCGCGGCTCCGCGCCCTCAAGCGGGTGGCCGAGGCCGCCGTCGCCCAAGCCCCCGCACGCGCCGGCCCACGGCGTTGTCGGCCGGGTTAAGCGCAGGACACCGGCCAGGCCGCCCGCTGGCCGCCGTGGGTGTGCCCGTAGACAGCACGGCTCCGTCGCCGTGGGCGCTGACGCGGACGCAGTGGCCGAGGGCGTGGCCGTAGCTGCGGGCGAGGGCAGTCACGAGGGCGGGCCGTCGTTATCGACGGCGTGTGTGAAGGTGGCGACGCGGCCGTCGGACTGGCCGTCGTGGCGGGGACGGCGAGGGCGTGGGCGGGCGACGGGGTCGTGGCGAGCAACAGTATTACCAGCCGAGCCAGGAACGAAGGCGGTCCAAGAGCGGCGTTGTCGGTGCCCCTGGATTCGGTTCCCATTTGGCCTGGATCACGCGACCGTCCTCCCCGAAGCGGACGTAGTGTCCCTGGCACGAAAACCTGCACTGAATTCAGGAGAGCCGCGACAGCCCGTGTTGTCGCGCTTTCCGCATGAATTCTGCGGTTTCCGAAGAGTGACACCACACTGTCATCGCTACCGACTTGGATGCAAG
>JBBRPS010000086.1:0-18590 GCA_038227745.1 Gemmatales bacterium
GCACCCGACCGCAGTCCGCTCTAGCCCCGCCCCTGGAAACTGGCCCTCAAAGGATGGCGGGAACCTTTACCCCGTTTGTGGGGAGATAATGCTCCTAACACTCATTCTGCCCGCAGTGGAGCAGCGGAGCAGCGGAGCCTGCGCCGGAGCGCGTGAGGGCATGCCGCTCCGGTTACGGGGCCTCCTTCATTTCTCTCTTCCCGAACAACGGGTAGTAAACTCCGGGTTGGGCAGCAGGAATTCTCTCGACTCCCGCCGGGTTCGCGGCCCAGGGGAACGCCCTGACTCCCGCCGGGAGTGCAGGCGCTCGCTCCTCCCGGATCCGCCGAGCGTTCAGAGGCGACGTGACGTAAACGACGTTCTCGACCGTCACGGTTTCCAGTGCCGCCATGTTCGTGAGGAGGTAGAGTGCGTTCTGCAACCTCACGCCGTGGCGGAAGTCTCCGCTCACCGCGAATTCCGCCCTGCGGGCACAGCGGGGGTCGAGAACCAGGGTAACGCCGCCGAGTTCGGCCAGCGCCTTCAGCGCCTCGCTCAGCGGACGGCGCTCGAACTTCGCCCGGACCGTATGGCTCAACAAGGCCTCGACGGTCGCCCGCTCTACGATGGTGACTTCCAGCACGCCCTGCCGCCAGAAGCAGGCCGCATCGTTCGTCGGGATCCTGGAAATGGCCAGCCGCAGCAGGTCCAACAGCGGCAGCTGCTGCACGTCCGCGGGGAGCTTGACCGGCGTCTCTTTGATGTCCGGCGCGTCGGGGTTCGCTTCCGCGAAGGCTGCCTCATTGACGACCAGCCGCGCTCCCTTGCCCTTTTCCTTGAGGACGCGGCGGACCAGGTCAAAGACCTTGTCCAGCGTCGTGCCCGCCTGCAGCGGTTTGGTGTCGATCATCTCGCGCAGCACCGGCGGCTCGATGACTGCGACGCCGGTGGAGATGCCCGGCAGTGCGGCCGACGCCTTCTCCTTTTTCCCACTCCTGGGCGGCGCGGACGGCGCAGGCGGCGGGTCCTCCAGCGGCAGCGGGTTGAGGTCGCGCCACGCCCGCCGCCGCTCTTCTTCCTGCCGCCCCCACTGCTCCTTCTCCAGCGCCTGCGCGTTCGCGGCCGAGGTGACGTAAGCCGCCTCCTCAGTGAGGAACACCTTGAGGCTCGCCATGTCGGCGAGCAGACGGAGTGCGCCCTCCACGCTGACGCCGTTGCTGAAAGACGCCGTCACGGGGGCCTTCACCTTGTCGGCGATGCGGACATCGACGATCACGTTGACGCCGCCCAGAACCGACAACTCCTCGACCACTTCCGCCAGCGGCCGCTTCTCGAAGGTCAGGAGGTATCTTTTCTGGAGCAGCCGTTTCGGACTGGCCCCCCTGGCGGTGGTGATCTCCACGGCCCCGCCGCGCAGCAGGAACATCGCATTCCTTGACGGGAGTTGAGCCAGGAGGAACCGCAGCGCACCTGCCACGGACTGGCGCCGCGGGGACGGCGGGAAGTTGACGGGCATGTCGGACTGGTCGCCCTCCGCGAGGAGCGCTTCCGCGTCCACCCGGATCGGCAGCACGTTCTTGGCCTTGTGGGCGTCGTCCAGGGTGTGCTGGATCAACCGCAGCGCGTCGTTGAAGGAGAGTGGAACCTGGAAGTCGGGCAGATCGACGGACTCTTTCAGCAGCGCCCGCAGTTGGCGGTGGCGCTGCAGCGCCGCCTTTCCGTCAGGTGTTTCGGGTTGCTGCGCCGCGGCCGGCGCGAGGAGGAAGAGAACCGCCAGCCCCGAGAGGCAGAACGCCCCGGGTGCGATACGTCGGCTCATCGAAAGGACTCCAGGAGGTCTCCGGCCCATTACCAGAGGCCCCGCGCACCGACTTGCTTCCTCCAGGATCGATTCTATTCCCCGCCGGCCCGCTCGGCAGCGCCAGGAGCGCCGGTGCCGGGAGACGGCGGGGCCTTGGCCTTTCTCAATAGAAGACCCGGAGTTCCACGCGCACGATGTCCTTGTACCAGACGTCGCCGGTCAGGGCGTGACCGTAGCCGAGGTAGACGTCGCCCCTCTTCCCCCAGCCGGCACGCACGCCCGCCTTGGCGTTGAAGATCGTCTCCCCCCCCGAACTCTTCACCCCGACGTTCCCCGCCGGGAAGACCACCAGTTCCTTGCCGCTCAGCAGCGTCCAGCCGACGAACTCGACCACCGGGGTGATCCAGAAGTCGTCGTCGCAGCGCCGTCCGACGGCCACACCCAGGCCGTAACGGACAAAGTCGCCGGCGAAGTCGCTGCCCCCCAGGGCCGTCCAGTAGCGCAGCTCGCCCTCAAAGGTCACGTATTCCATCGGCTGGTAGTTGACGAGCAGGCCCGGTTCCAGGCTCCAGTGATAGGTGCTGATCCACTCGCCGATGCGCGTCGGCATGGTCCCGCGGAGCATGAAGGTGGTCGTCAGCTCGGACGAGCTGATGAACGCCCACTTGAAGCCGGCGCTGACATCGGCGAGGCCACTCTCGTTCAGGTTCACCGTCGGGTCGGCCCAGCGGAATGGCAGGTCGAGGAAGACGGAGAACCTGTCCCGGACGGCGGCCTCTATGTAGGCGGACAGTTCCTGGTTATTCAGGTTCGTTTCGGGGGTCGGCTCGTGGGTGAAGGGCAGGCCGTTTTTCACGTAGAGGAACTCGGCCCGCGTCGGCCGGTGGTTCTGATACCAGGTGTCGAAGCGCAGGCGGAACTGGTTCCGGACCAGGGCGCTATCGATGTAGCCGACGCTGCTCTCCGCGTCGGACGGCCCCTGGTCTCCCGAAGAGGACTCCGCGGACGGGGAGTCGCCGAACCCGGGCGACGCTGCGCTGGGTGGCTGGGCGGCCTGCTGCGCCCGTGCCGTCGCCACAGGGGCAAGGAGTCCCAGGGCCGCGATGAGGCCCGCCAGCCACGCCTTCCGGCCGACGCACGAGCGCATACTCTCCTCCGTGAAAGTCCCGGCCTTCGGTCCAGGGAGGGAATCCCCGCGATGATTGGTAGCGAAGTGCGGGGCTATACTCCTTCCGGCGACCGCGTGCAAGTCCAACCCTCCGGGGGCGCTCCCGGAAGATTTGTCCCACGCCCTCATTTCTTGCCGGCGGTCGGGGCGAGGGAGCGCAGAGCGACCTCGGGCTGCGCGGCGGCGAGGGCGAGGGCATCGCGGCACAGGTCGAGGACCTGTGCGGCGTAGTCGCCCAGGACGGCGCGGCGCGCGGCGGGCAGGAGGCGTGCGTCTGCCGCCGCCAGGTCGCGGAGGTCGCGGATGGTGGCGGCGGCGCGCAGGACGGCGCCCAGGGTGTCTCCCGTGGGGGGCAGCGGCGCCTCGACCAGCGCCGCCGTCGCCCGCGCCGCCCCGGCGTGGTCCCCGAGGCGCGCGCGCGTCTGCCCCAGAAAGACGTACTGTTCGCGCAGGGAGCGCACCCACGCCGGCTGCCCCGGCGTCGTCTTCAGGACAGCCCGGAGTTCCTCGGTCCCTTTTTCCAGGGCACGGGCACCCGCCTCCAGCCGTGCGCGCTCCTTCTCCGGCTCCTTCGCCTGCTGCAGTTGCAGCCAGCCGTACGTCCCGAGCACCATGCCCAGCCGCGCGTGCGCGTCGGCCTCGCCCTTGCCTCCGGCGATCAGGCCTTCCAGCAAGGCCTTCGCCCGGCAGCAGTATTTCTCCGCCTCGGCGTGCGCGCCCCGATTGGCCGTCACGAGGGCGAGGCTGTTACAGACGACGGCCAGTTCCTTGCCGTAAAGGACGACCCGCGGGAAGTCCGCGTGCAGAGCGTCGAGCAGGTGGTAGGCTTTCTCATTGGCCTGCTGAGCGCGGGCGGAGTCCCGGAGGCCACGGAAGAGGATGCCCAGGTTGTTGTAGGCGACCGCCAGCTCGTAGCGGTATCCGGGGACATCGGGGTCCCTGTCGGCGAGGTCTTTCAGGAGCTCGATCGCCTTGTCGTAGGCCGTGGTGGCGGCGGTGGGCAGGTTCGCGGCCCGCAGGACCGGGCCGAGGTTCAGGTACACCTTGGCCAACTCGCGGCGGTAATCCGCCCGGTCGGCGAAGCGCCCGTGCAGGAGTTCTGCCGCCTTCGTGAAGCAGCGCTGCGCCTCCAGACGTTCCCCCGTCTCGCCGAACAGGATCCCCAGGTTGTCGTAGCTGCGGGCCAGGTCGCGGGGGTAAGCGGGGTCCGCATCGTGCTGCCGCATCAGCTCGCCCTGCAGTCGCGCCGCCTCGCGGTAGGCCTTCTCGGCCTCGACGGGGCTGCTCGGCCGCAGGGCCTCGCCCAGCCAGTTGTAGCTCTCGGCCAGGCCGTGCCGGTACGCCGCCTCGTCGGGGTATTCCTGGGCCAGGCGGTCCAGCAGCGCGATGGCTTGCCCGTAGGCCCGCCGCGATTCCTCGTGGTTGCCGAGCAGGCGGAGCACGTCGCCGAGTCGCTTGTGGGCCAGCCCGGTCTCCTTGCGCACCAGCGGGTCGTTGCTCTCCTCCGTGAAGAGTTCGTGGTAGAACTCCAGGGCCTTCTTCAGGAGGGCCTTGCGCTTCTCCTCCATGCGCGGGACGTGCGCCAGGTCCTCCTCGGCGACCTCGGTGAGCATCTGGTCGATGGCCCGCATGGCCCGCGCGACGTTGACCTCGGCGCGGCGGCGCTCGCGGAGGGCCTCGTCGCGCTCGTGCTGGGCGATGTCGCGCTCGCCGCGCAGCCGGACGTTGAACCATGCCCCGACGAGCAGCAGGCCGGCGACGGCGAGGGAGGCGACGCCGAGGAGGGAGGCGAGCGCCGGCCGGCGGCGCGCCCACTTCACCGCCCGCTCGGCGCGGCCGGCCGGCCGGGCCTCGATCGGCTCGTTGTTGAGGAAGCGGCGCAGGTCGTCGGCCAGCGCCGCCGCCGAGGCGTAGCGCCGCGCGGGCGGCTTCTCCAGGCACTTGAGGCAGATCGTTTCCAGGTCGCGCGGCACCTTCGAGTTGAGCTGGCGGGGCGCGACCGGGTCGTCCCGGATGACCTGCATGGCCGTGTCGAGCGCCGTCTCGGCGCGGAACGGCGGTCGGCCGGTGATCATGTCGTAGAGAATCGCGCCGAGGGCGTAGACGTCCGTCGCGGGGCCGATCGGGTCGTCGGTCCCCGCCTGCTCGGGGGCCATGTAGCTCGGCGTGCCGAGGAGGGTGCCGGTGCGCGTCTGGGTGCTGTCGCTGCCCAGGCACTTGGCGAGGCCGAAGTCCGCGATCTTTGGGGTGCAATCCTTCAGCCAGGCGCCCGGGGGGAGCGCGGCGGACGCGGCGCCGCCCTTGCCCGCCGCGCTCCCGCTTGGCTCGTCGGTGCGCGCGAGGAGGATGTTGGCGGGTTTGAGGTCGCGGTGGACGATGCCCTGCTGGTGCGCGTGGTGCATGGCCCGGGCGAGGATCTCGACCAGCGCCGCCGCCTCGTGCCCCGGCTGCGGGGTGCCGTTCAACCGCTCGTGGAGGTTGCCGCCCTCGACGTACTCCAGGGAAAAATAAGGCGCCCCGGCGTGCTCGCCGACCTCGTAGATCTGGACGATGTTCGGGTGCTGCAGCCGCGCCACCGCCTCGCCCTCGGTACGGAAGCGGGCGAGCGCGTCGGGGTCCGCGTGCGACCCGGCGAGGATCATCTTGAGCGCGACCAGGCGCTTGAGGCGCAGGTGGCGCGCCTTGTAGACCGCGCCCATGCCGCCGCGGCCGAGCAACCCCACGACCTCATAGCCCGGCACGGACGGCCAGTGCTCGCGCCGCGGGAGCGCCGCGGGGGGGTGGAGGGTGGCGGAGACCGACTGCTCGGCAGAAGGGGGCGGGCCTGCGCGGACCAGGGTATCGTCCCCGACCTGATCTGCGGACGGGGGCACGACGCCGGTCGGCGCGCGCGACGGGGGAGGCACCGTCAGGGCCAGCGGCGGGCCGGTGTGGATGATCGTCGGATCGTCGGCGTCCTCCGCAGCTCGACCCGGCGCCCGGCTGGGTAGCGCCGCGACGGCAGGCGCCGCCGGCACGGGCTTACCAGGGGGGCGCGCGAGGGTCACATCCGGCGTCGCACCGCACACCGGGCAGATCGGCCCGCGACCCAGGCCCATCTCGGTGGCCTGCCATTGATGGCCCTGCGGGCAGGTCAACGTCTGGGCCATGCGTGCCTCCGGGACGGGGAACGGACGAAATGTGATTATCGCACGCCTGCGGCCACTTTCAAGGGACCGAAGGGGCGGCTGTCAAGGCGGGAGGCCAGGGCGCGGCCAGTGATTCGGGAGCTTGCCGTGGTACAGGCGACTCTGTGACCGGCCAGGATCTCGAGGCCGCCAGGGCGGCGCCGTCTCCTTGCGTCGGCAGGCGAACGGGCTTACGATAGGTTACCATCCACGAGACGCCGACTCCCCGGGAGGACTGCCGTCATGCGACTCGCGCTGCTGACCGTTGTGCTGGCACTGCCGGCCCTGGCCCCGGCACAACAGGGCAACGACGCGGAAAAGCTGTTCCGCGCCATGGAAGACCGCCTCGCCCGGGCGAAGACGCTGAGCCTGAAATTCGAGATCGACGGCGAACTCGGCGACATGGGGAAGGTCAAGTTCGACGGTTCGCTGGTGCTCGGCGGCGGGAACAAGGTGCGCCTGGAAGGCACGAGACAGTTCTTCGGGAAGAACGATAAGGTGGAGCTGGTTTCGGACGGCACGCGCCTGCGCGCCACGGTGAACGGCGAGCGGGAGGCGAAGCTCCTCGCCACGCCGAAGCAATTCCACGGTGCCCTGGCGAAGGCCCTCGGCAGCGTCGGGGTGTTCGCGGGCCTGCTGGAGTTGGCGCCCGGCGCCGACCGAAAGCTGGAACTGTCCCCCGAGGAGTTGTTCCCCGCCTCGGACTTCAAACTGGCGCCAAAGGAGAAGGTCCGCGGCCGCGAGGCGCAGGTGCTCACGCATCGCGTCAAGGACCGTTGCAAGGAGAACGTACTCGTCACGGTTTGGATCGATACGAAGACGAACCTGCCCCTGCGGCGAGTCGTGTCCGACGAGAACCGGACGAACGTCCGGGTCACCGAGTACTACACGGACTTCAAGACGGACGAGAAGCTCGACGCCAAACAGTTCGAGCTGCCGAAATGACCCTCCTCCTCTGTCCGCGCGGCGGTGCGCGTCGAAAACCTTGATCTGTTCCCGCACCCGCACGCCGGCTGCCCCGCCGGGTCAATGGGGCGGCGGCAAGAGCGTCGCCCGTTCCTTGCCGGTCGCTGCGTCCCACAGTCGCACGGCGCCATCCTTGCCCCCGCTGGCCACGAACCGTCCATCCGGCGCGAAGGCAACGCACAACACCTCGTCCGTGTGGTTCAGGACGAGGCGCGGCTTCGGGGCGCGGGCGGCGGCGTGCAGGCGACGGGCGCGGATGCGCACCTCGGCCGACGGTGACTCCTTCGCCGCCCGCCGCACCTCCGGCTCGGCCAGCGACCCCAGCGCCGCCAGCTCCTTCTCCGCTTTTTCGCGCGCCTCGTAAGCGTCGTCGTCCAGCAGGGCGAGCAGCTCGCCGATGCGCTTGCGCTCCGCCGCACTCGGCTCGCGGACATCGAGGTCGAAGACGTCCACGCCGCGGCGCCCCATCCGGCAGACGGCGAGCGCCCGCCCGTCCGGCGCCAGGGCCGCCTGCTGCGCGGCGCCACCCCGCAGGTCCAGGAGTGCCTTGCCCGAGCGCACCTCGCGCAGCCGCACGCTGCCGTCCCAGCTCGCCGTCAGCAGCCTGGCCCCCGTCACGTCCAGGGCCGCCCACGGGATGCCGCTCTGATGGTCGGCGATACGCTGCCCGGGCCGGCCGCCGGCCACGTCCCAGAAGCGGACGCTGCCGTCGGGTGAGGACGAGATCAGCGTCGCCCCGTCGGGAGAAAAGGCGACGGAGTAAACGGGTTTCGTATGTCCCTTGAATACCGTCCGCACCTGCCGCGTGGCCGTGTCCCAGAGCCGCACGGTGTGGTCGTAGCTGCCGACGGCGAGGAGCTTGCCGTCGGGAGAGAAGGCCACCGCCCGGGCCGCCTCCCCGTGGCCGGACAGCAGCGCCTTCACCGCGCCGGTCGCGACGTCCAGCAGACGGCAGTGCTCGTCGAAGCAGCCGACGGCCAGGGTCTTGCCGTCGGGCGCGAAGGCCACGGCGGGGATGCCGCGCTTCTCGCTGCGGTGCAGGCGCGGCTTGCGCGTCTGCATGTCCCAGACCGTCACGGTGCCCGCGTCCTTCGGCTCGCCGGAACAGGCCGCCAGCAGCCGGCCGTCGGGCGAGATGGCCACGGCGCGGAATGCCGGCGACTCGTCCGGTGTCCCGTCGGCGGGCGCCGCACGTCCGCCCGGAGAGAGGAGGATGGCCGCGAGCAGGATAACGAGCAGGGCCGCCGCGGGCTGCCGCGGAAATCCTCTGGCTGGCATGCGCATGGAGCGTACCTCCCGGGGTCATCGTTCGCGGGTCGTGTCTTCGGCCAGCAGGTCCCAGATCAGCACGGACGTGTCCTCCAGCCCGGCGGCGAGGAAACGGCCGTCCGGCGAGAAGGCGAGGGCATCGGGTACGGCCGGCAGGTTGGGGATCGTCCACCGCTTCCGCCCCGTCGCCGTCTCCCACAAGTCGATGCGCCTCTCGGGCGCGCCGCTGGCCACCGCGAACATCTTGCCGTCGGCCGTGAAGGCCGCGTAGCCGCTCTGGCCCCCCACAGGCGCGATCGTCTGGCGGTGCTCCCCCGAGGGGACCCGGTGCAACCGCAGCGAGCCGGGCTGGCTCCAGTTCGTCGTCAGCAGCAGGTTGCCGGCGGGGGCGACGTGGAGGGATTCTCCCCCCGGAGCGGGGACGGCCCGCAATTCCTTGCCGGTGCGGACGTGGATCACGTGCAGCTTCGCGCCCACTTGCAGGAACAGGGCCCGCGCGTCCGCGGCGAACGCGCCGTCGTGCAGGCCCTCCCCGCGATTCTGCAGTTCCTCCATCGCGTTGGGCTCCTCCCCCTCCTCGCGGACCGCAAAGCCGGTGGGACGCACGCGGTGCTCCCGCAGGGCTTTGCCGCGGGCGATGTCCCAGGTGCGCAGGTACATGTCGTCCCCCCAGGAGATCAGATCCTTGCCGTCGCCGCTGAAGGCCAGGGCGCGCCGGCTGCCGAGCCTGCCGTGGCCGGCCAGGCGGTAGACCTCGCGCCCCGTGGCCGTCTCCCACAGCCGCACCGTGTCGTCGAGGCTGGACGAGGCGATCAGACGGCCGTCCGGCGACAGCGCCAGCCCGCGCACCCAGGACTGGTGGCCCAGCACGTGCAGCGGTTTGCCGCCGACCGCGTCCCACACGCGCACCGTCTCGTCGTCACTCGCCGTCACCACCCGCTTGCCGTCCGGCGTGAAGAGGATGCGGTGGACCAGGCCGCGGTGCCCCTCCGCGCGGCCCGCGACCTCCTCCAGCGTATCCACGCGCCAAAGGCGCAGGCCGTACCCCGTCGCCACCCCCAATATGCGTGCGTCGGGCGAGAACGCCAGGCCGTAGGCGCCGTCGGCGACCGGCAGGCGACGGAGCAGTTTCCCCGATGCCACCTCCCACAGGAGGATCCCCCGCTCTCGCCCGTAAATCGAGGCCACCAGCCTGCCGTCCGGGGAGAAAGTCACGGCATGGGTGAAATTCGTGCCGTCGTCGGCCGCGAGGCTCCGCACCAGCCGGCCGGTGGCGGCGTCCCAGAGGCGAACCCCGAAGAGGTCATTGCCCCCGGTCGCGAGTGTCTTGCCGTCCGGGGCGAAGGCGACGACCGTGGCGTCCCGGTCGCGGCCCTTGAGCTTCCGCACCTCGCGGCCGGTCTTCACGTCCCAGAGGCGGACGCCACGGTCTCCCCCGCCCGGAGTCGTCGCGACCAGGGCCCCATCGGGAGAGACGGCCAGGGTGGGCCCCCCGGAAACCGCCTTGAAGGCGCGCACCTGCCTCCCGGAAGAGACGTCCCACAGCCAGATCTTGCCCTCGCGCTTGCCCGTGCTGACGAGGGTCTTGCCGTCCGGAAGGAAGGCCAGCGCGACGGGGAACCGCTCGAGGGGAGCGATGGTCCGCCGCTCCTTCAGGGTGGCCGTGTCCCACAACTTGATGACGCTGCCGCCGCCCTGCCCGAGGCCGGTAACGCCGGCCGTCGCCAGCAGCTTGCCGTCGGGCGACAGGGCGACCGCCACGAAAAGGGAGTCGGCCCCGTCGATGCCCCGCAGCAGCTTGCCGTTCGCCGCGTCCCAGACGCGCAGGGAAGTCTCATTGGCGGTGCTCATCACGGTCTTCCCGTCCGGGGCGAACAGGACATGGAGGCCGCCGCCGGGGTGACGGAAGCGCACCGTGCCGAGGCGGGCGACGGCGCCGGCCGGCAGCGGGTCGCCGTACAAGTCCGTTGCGGGCCGGGGGGCGAAGGCGGGACGGAACGGGGCCGTGAGCCGGCGGTCGAGCCGGTCCAGCGACGCGCGGGCCTCGCGCGTCAGCCGGGCCACCGGGGCACCGCTCGCGAGGGCGTGCAGGACTTCCCGCGCTGCCGGCGTGCCGAGGTGCTCGAGCACCTCGACGGCGCGCCAGGCCCGCAGCAGTTCCGGCAGGACAATCGGCCCCTGCAGCTTCTGCAGCAACTGCTCGACGCGGCGGCGCACCTCCAGCGGCGGGTTGGCCGCGTACACCTTCCGCAGTTCCGCCTCGGCCTGTTCGCCGAGCCGCTCCAGCTCGGCGTTCGCGCGTTCGCGGACGGTGAAGCGTTTGCTCCGCAGATCCTCGATCGGGCGGGACACCTGCGCCGGGTCAGCGGGTGCGACCGGCCGCAGCTTGCCCTTGAGGAAGGGGGGCACCGCCTGGTCCGGTGAGCGGATCAACAGGCGGACGGCCTCGTACGCCCTGGCCGCGTCGGCGCCGGCGAGGTCCGCCCAGGGCGACTCCAGTATCGGCGCGGGCAGGGCGCCGGCAGGCACCTGTGCGGCAGCGGTGACCAGGCCGAGCAGCGAACCGGCCAGCACGGGCCAGGCAACGAGCAGACGCATCGGCGTTCCCCTCCCTAATGGAGATGTGACGGCTCTCTGTAGTTACAAGCTCGCGCGACCTCGTTTGTGACCCGCTACGTGCCCGCGCGCAGGCCAGGGAAGAGCCGCCGCAACTCTTTCGTCATTCGCTGTATCCCGTGACGCAGATGCGACTATTCTACGCCTTCCGTGCCGTCGCGGGATGGGCGAGCGGGGCACCTGTCCGGCTCAATCGTGGTACTCCTCCGCGGTCTGGTCCACCCGCGTGGGGTTGGCCCGCCGCCGGGCGTCCTTGACGGCGCTCACGGCCACGGCGATCATGGCGGCGAGGCAAGCCGCCACGCCCACGGCGCCAGCGATCCGCTGCCCCGGATGCGCCGAGGCACACAGCGCCACGCTCCCGGCGCCGAGGGCCGTGAGGAGGGCGAGAACCAGCAACCGGCCGATGAGTTGCAGCACAGCACACACCTCCCGGGCAGGCGGGCGGGCAACCGTCTCCAACGCTATGAGAACGCGCCAGGGGGTCAGGTGCCAGCACAAAGCGCCCGCGGCGACCCGGGCCGATTGGCCTCCTCCGGCTCGCCGCGCCCGTGGTAGAATCCGCGCCTCACACGAGACCTGGTTCCGGCGCGCCGGGGGCATCAGCCCCGGAGGAGACGCCGGGGCTCCTCCGGGGGCGTCAGCCCCCGGCGCGCCGTCGCGAGGGACACGATGAACGGCAAACTGCTGGTGGCGTCCGTCTTCGTCCGCAGCGACCGCAACCCCACCTGGCTGGAGCTGCAGCGGCGCTTCCTCGCCCGGACCACCGCAGACCACGACCACGCCGTCTTCCTCAACCGCGAAGACCCGGCCCTGTTCCGCGACTGCATTCTGATCGGCCGCAACGCCGGCGGCGCGCCCGGCAGCCAGGAGCACGCCAACGCGCTGGCGCACGTCCTCCGCTACTGCCGCGCCCACCGCTACGACAACTACCTCCTCCTCGACAGCGACTGCTTCCCCGTCCGCCCGTGGCAGGGGGACCTCGTCCGGCTGATGGGGGACTTCGCGTGCGCGGCGGCGGTGCGCGTCGAAAACCTCGACTTGTTCCCGCACCCGTCGGCCTTCTTCATCCGCGGCGAGGCGATCCACGAGCCGTTCCTCGACTTCTCGGTCGGGCCTTGCCGCAACCTCCTCGGGCAGGAAGTGCGCGATACGGCGTGCCGCATCCCCCTGGAGCGGTGCTTCCCCCTGCTGCGTACCAACGTCTGGAACCCGCACCCGGTGCTGGCGGGCGTGTACGGCCACCTGTTCTACCACCACGGCGCGGGGTCGCGGACCGCCGAGACGCGGGCCTTGCTGGCGGGCTACTACGATCACGTCCTGCCGCCGTGCGACCGGCCCGCCGTCGCGGACGCCCTCTACCGGGAACTGACGCGCCGGCCGGAGCGGCTGATCGCCCGTCTCGCGGGGCGCGGCCTGGTCCCGCGCCGGGGCCGGGTGTTCGCCTGGCTGCACCGGCTCGGGCGCGCCGTCCGCCGCGGGCTGCGCACGGCCGGGGACCGCCCCTGAGCCGGCGCCGGCGCCCCGGATTTGCACGACCGTCGATCGCGACCTATGCTTCAGGAACAGGCCGCGACCTCCGGTTCGGTCCCCCGAGGTTGCCGCTGCCCGATACCCTTTCCACTGAGGTGACACGGAACATGCGCGGGAACGCAACCTGTACGGCGACGAAGGTGCTCGGCTTCGGTGTCCTGGCCGTCATCCTGGGCTTTGGCGTGCTGAGCTGGAACAAGTACGTCAAGAGCCGTCCGGGCGGGATTCCCGCGGTCACGAAGGCCCCGCTGCGGGCGCCGTCGGCGCCCACCGGGGAGTTCCGGGCAACGGGCAAGGTCGATTACTCCAACCCGAACAGGCCAATCGAGCAGGTCACCTACCAGAAGCGCGCGACGCGCTGAACCCCCGCGAAGAAACTACCTCCAGGTGAGCGCCGGACTGCCGGGCCGCAAGGCCCGGCGGTTCCGGTGCTGGTTCCCTCTCCTCTCCAGGGGCGACCCGCCCCAACTCCTGCCACCGCTTCTGCCAGAACACCTGCCTGACTAATCACTTGCAACGAGCGCGGCTGACACAGCCGTGGCACGCCCGTGTCAAGTTGGCCCTCCGGGGCGTGCGCCGATGCCTTTGGGCGACAGCGGCACCCCAGCCACACCACCGTCCCCAACACGTCGCTTGACTCCGCACCAGAGATCCGCGGAGCAAACTTCCCTGGCCTCTTGACAGCGCAAAGCCGTTTGCATAGGATCGGCTTTGCGATTAGAATAGGGTGTCCTAATAATAAAACTAGGAAAGCCTATGAGCTGGTAGAGGAGGACCTAAATGCGCCGCACTCCTGTCCGTTCCGCGTTCACGCTGATCGAATTGCTGGTGGTGATCGCCATCATCGCCGTCCTGATCGGGCTGCTGCTGCCTGCCGTGCAGAAGGTGCGTGAGGCCGCCGCACGCACCCAGTGCCAGAACAACCTCAAGCAGATCGGCCTGGCCCTGCACAACTACCACGACAGCCACAGTCGCTTCCCGCCGGGCTACCTCAGCCAGCCCGACAACCCCGCGATGGGGCCTGTCGATCCGGAGTTCAACGACGCGGGACCGGGCTGGGGCTGGCTGACGCTCTTGCTGCCCCACGTCGAGCAGGCTCCCCTGTATCGGTCGCTCAACCTGAACCTGCCCTGCTACCACCCCGCCAACGCCACCGCCATCCGCACGCCGGTGACTCTCTTCCGCTGCCCGTCCGACTTCGGGGGCGGCAACCCGGCTTACGGCGACACGGTGAACGTGGTGGACATCAACAACAACACCCTGGCGGTCTTCGGCCGGTCGAACTACGTCCACAGCGTCGGGCCAAGCACTCTGTGGTGCAGTTGGCCGGTCACCATACAACCGAACGGGGCCATGTATCGCAACAGCGCGACCCGGGTCGCGGACGTGACGGACGGCCTGAGCAACACGGTCTTCGCGGGGGAGCGGTCGTCGAACTTGGCGGACAGTGTGTGGCCCGGTGCCGTTCCCAAAGCGACGCACTTCGCCTGGCCGCCCTTCGCCAGCGTCGGGACCGGCGGCATCAACAGACCTTATGACGGCCCGGGCGCTTTTGTCGGGGCGCACGGCGGACCCTGCCCTTATGAAGACCCGGTCCTCATCCACCCGCCGAACAGTCCAGCGGGCCACAGCGACCAGATGCAATCCATGCACCCCGGCGGGATCAACATCCTGCTGGGTGACGGCGCCGTGCGGTTCTATAGCGATAGCCACAGGCTGTCCACCTGGGCAGCCCTGATCAGCCGCAACGGCGGGGAGGTGATCGATGAGGATTACTAACCCGGTGCGGGGGATGGGCAGGCGGCCGCTTCTGTACCTCGGGATCCCTCTGACGGCCCTCTGCCTGGGGGCCCTGGCCTGGGTCGTCGCGCGCCCCAAACCGCCGGAGGCCGACCGACCCGGCAGGGCGGCGCAGCCGCAGGCGGCCGGCAAGCATTTCACCGGGAAGGTGCATTTCGACGTGCTGGCGAAGCTGCTGGCCGACGACCGTCGCGGTGCGTCGGCGGACGAGTGGTTGCGGGAACTGGCCGACCCCAGCGTACCGTTCCGGGTCGAGACGCACAGCCACCCGCTGCTCGATCGGCCCGCTCCCGACTTCACCCTGCGCGACCACCGCGGTCGGCCCTGGAGTCTGCGCGCGCAACGCGCGCGGGGGCCGGTGGTCCTGGTCTTCTACCTCGGGTATGCCTGCAATCTCTGCGTCCACGACTTGTTCGAGTTGAACGCCGATCTCGAGCGTTTCCGCAGCCTGGGAGCGGAGGTGGTCGCCGTCAGCGGCGACGCACCGGACCTCACCCGGCAGCGCTTCGAGCGCTACGGGGCCTTCGGCTTCCCGGTCCTGTCCGACCCCGGCCATGGGGTGGCCCGTTCCTATGGCACGTTCCGGCCCGCGGCAGCGTCGGAGCCGACGGAGGTCCTGCACGCAACCTTCCTCGTCGGGCGGGCGGGACAGGTCCATTGGGCCAGGTACGGCGACACGCCGTTTCGGAACAACAAGGCGCTGCTGTACGAACTGGCCCGGCGGGAGGAGAAGTTGCCCCGGTCCGAGGCCACAGTCCGGGCCGGAGGAAAGGAGCCGGGAACGCGATGAGAACGATCCGCCTTGGGGGCGTCTTGCTGGTCCTGGCCGTGCTCACTTCGGGATGCCGTACACCGACTCAGGAGGAGCGGGACAACCGCCGCCTGGTGGACGCCATCCTCACCGCCATCACGATAAAGAACGCCCGGTTGGTGGAGGACAACGCCAGGCGGTTGGACAGGCGACACGACGCCGGCCAGCTCACGGACGAGCAGTACCAGGGCCTACGGGCGGTGATCCAGAAGGCCCGCGCGCGCGACTGGGCCGGGGCCGAGAGGGCCGGCTACGAGTTCCGCAAGCAACACCCTTTCGTCCGGGAGGGGCAGTAAGGCGAGCGGCCGGTGCTGGTTTCTCCCCTCGCCCCTGTACGCGGGGGAGAGGGGTCGGGGGTGAGGGGGCAGTGCCGGCAGGGGTGGCGCGAGCGCGAAACGGCAAGCCAGGCGCGCGCCGCCGGCACAGCGCGCCTGGCCGGGCGAACGACCGCATGCGTCGGACTGTCGGGCAGGAGTTCCAGACCGGCGGCGAAAGCCGCCTGTTGAAAAGCGCCGGTGCCGGTCGTGAAGCAGCAGGGGTTGTTGCTCCCCTGCCCTCCGAGCCGCTTTGGGATGCGAAAGATGGGCAGGTCGCGCCACCGTGGTGCCACGGACATCCCTTTGTGGTTTACGACCGCGTTGTCCTGGTCATCCACGTCGATGTCCGTCTCCAGGCGAATGCCCTGGGCATTCGCAGCACGATCGACGGTCGGCAGGCCGTCCTCGTCTCTTCGCATCGCCCGGAACACCTGCGGCATGTTCGACTCCGCAGCCGCGTCCTGATGCCTCCGGTTATGATACCAGCCGCTGGGGCCGCTGTCGTCGGCAGCCGTCCGCGACGATGGGACGAATGACGCGCTGCTGGAGTTGACGAGTCAGCGCACGGCGGCCTTGGCCGCGGCGGCCGGGTCGATCTGCTTCAGGCTGCGGGCGGCGGCCTTACGGACGCTCGGCTCGCGGTCGCGCAGCCGCGCCAGCAGAGAGGGTACGGCCCCCCTGGCCGCCGGGCCGAACTGCCCCAGTGCCCGGGCCGCGTCGCGGCGCACGTAGGTGTCCTGGTCCTTCAGGGCCTCCGTCAGGACGGGGACCACCGCCTCCCCCTCGCCGGCGCGGCCCTGCAGGGCGTGGACGGCGTGCAGGCGCTTCAGCGGATCGGGGTCTTTCGCCTCCGCCTGCCAGTCGGCCGTCGATTTCCCACAGCCGAGGGCGAACAGCAGGAAGCAGCAGGGGTACAGGCGTCTGAGGGCGGACATGGCTTCCCCCGGCGTTCGCTCGCATCCTGGGTGCAAAGGCCTCTCAGAAGTCTCCGAGCGGGTTCCCGTCATTGCGACTCAGGAGGTTCTCGTAAACGATCCCGTCGATGGAACCGTAGATCATGCGCACCGAGCCGTCCCCGAAGACGAAGTTCGCCCCGCCGGTGTGGGTGCTGTAAAATACGTCCGCATCCCAGAGTTGCGGGTCGTTCGGCAGGTGCGTCCGGCTGCCGTGGCCCAGGACCAGGGCCGGGGCATACTCCGCGTTGCCGATCGGATCGGGGGACTGGTCCGCGGTGACCAGGCCGCCCGGGACGGCCCCCGTCCATGTCGTCCGCGAGTGGCCGCTGTTGCGCTCCCCGACGAACAGCGTGTTACTGAGGCCGTCCGTGATGTCGGCGGTGCGCAAGGCGGTGTTCCGCAGGAACGGCCCCGTGTTGTTGCCGGGGTAGAAGCTGGTCTCCTTGACGCCGTTCACCGCGGTGTAGTTGCCGTGCGCGACCACGACGGCGGTGTTGTAGACGGGGAACGTCGGCAGCTCCTGGTCCGCGGGGCACAGGAACACCGGCAGGATGGTCCGGCAGATCGCGCTGGCCCCCACGTTCTGGCTGAAGTTGATCCGGTTGAACACGGGAGTCTGTTCCAGGTCGGGGAGGATGAACGCGGCCCAACCCCACCCCGGCCCCTGGTCCAGGCTGGCGTCGGAGTTGGGGTCGGGGTTCCGGTCGGTATACCCGGGCGGGAAGCGCTTCATGCGGTCGTGGTAGTTGTGCAGGGCCAGGCCGATCTGCTTGAGGTTGTTCTGACACTGGGCGCGGGCCGCCGCGTCGCGCACCTTCTGCACGGCGGGCAAGAGCAGGCCGATAAGGATCGCAATAATGGCGATCACCACCAGCAACTCGATCAGCGTGAACGCGGGACGAGAAGACCGGCATCGCATGGCAAACTCTCTCCGGGCGGGCCTAGTATAACAACGTATTACAGACTTTACGCGCGGGGAACGGATGCGTCAAGGACAGGTTTGAAAAAATGCGTCCGGCCGTGGCTGTGGGACCTGAGGCCGCGCGTCTACCTCGTCTACGCCTGCAAGTTCCGCAAGCGCGGCCCTGGCTGATCTGGAGCCGGGGCAGCGAGCTCGGTTAGAGTGGTGGCTGCCCAAGGCTCGATGGAGGCAAGGAAGCGTTGACATGCGGGAACAGCCGTTCGACAAGAGCAGCAAATGGCTGATCGACCACCAGGCGCGGGGCATCCTGCGGCTGGGCGGACTATCGCGCGTGCGTTCCTACCGGGCCAGGCCAGGGCAGATCGTCCAGCCGACCAAGCTGCCGGACGGCCTGCTGGAGGTGATGGTCGAGGGCCGGAAGGAGCCGCTGCCCGTGCTCATCGAGGTGGCGACCTACCCGGACAGGCGGGCGGAGGAGCAGGCGCTCGGGGATCTGACCCTGGCCTCCCACGTGCTGAAGAAGCTGCCGGAACTCCTGATGCTGGTCCTCCGGCCGAAGGGCCGCTACCACATCGGCGGCAAGTACGAGATCCGGAGCGAGCTGGGCTGGTCGCGGCTGGAGGGCGAGTGGAAGGCGGTCGAGCTGTGGACGCTGTCGGCGGAGCAGCACCTCGCGGAGGGCGATGCCAGCGTCGTGCCCTGGGTGACGCTCATGGAGTTCGACGGCCCGCCCGAGGCCCTGCTGGAACGTTGCCGCGCGAAGATCGAGCGCGAGGCGCACCCGGAAGATCAGCCCGGCCTGAAGTCCGTCGCCCAGGTCCTGGCGCAGCTCAAGTTTCCGAACCCGGAATTATGGAGTTTATTAGGAGGTAAAGCCGTCATGGCCGAATTTCCACTGATCCAGGAGTTGAGGGCCGAGGCAGTTCACGAAGCCATCCTCGAACTGCTGAAGGCTCGCTTCGGCTCGGTGCCGCGGGGCGTCAGCAGGCTCCTGCGCGCCATCCTCAAAGAGAAGCGGTTGATGAAGCTGAATGTGGTCGCGGCGAGCTGTCCCGACATGGCGGCGTTCCGCGAGGCGCTGCTGACCTGAGCGCGTGCCTCTCCAGGGGATATCGCAAGTCCTGGCGGAGTTCCGGGTCGCCGACGACCTGCTGCCGAACCCGACGCCGGCGCAGCTCATCGCGACCGGCTTCCACCGCAACACCTCGTTCAACGAGGAGGGCGGCACCAACCCCGAGCAGTTCCGCGTCGAGCGCACGGTGGACCGCACCAACACGACCGGCAC
>JBBRPS010000087.1:0-18475 GCA_038227745.1 Gemmatales bacterium
TGGCATTGATCGGTAGCATGCCACAGCTACCGCGACACCTTCGTGTCGCACCCGAACGGCCAAGCTCAGCAGTGGCGGCCGCGCTGAGCACCGTGAAGTCACGAGACGCCAGCAACGCGGCCGCCGTCTGCTGCAGCGCCTGGCTCGGCGGCTTTTACACTCTCGGTTGGAAGGAAACAGAAGTACTCTCGGACCTCAAGTTGCATGCGGTCGATTTCGGCCAGGAACCCGGAAGCCGCTGCGCGATAGTTCACAAGGTTGGCCTCGGTCCTGCGGAGATGAGCTACCTGTTGTTGGAACCAGGCGATGCGTTCCAAAGTCGTTTGCAGCTCCCGGTCGTTCGCGATCATGATCCCTCCCCTACAATCTCGACAATGCCCCGTCGGCCGCCTTCGCGGCGTGCCTGCCAATATTCTATCATGGCCTGCTCCCCGCCAATCGCCCCGGAGCGCTTGGTCCAGAACACGCTCGCTCCAAGATGAGCAGCCGCTTCCATGTGCTGAAACACCAAAGCGGCCTCACCCGTCACGGACGCCAGGTCGAAGGTGTCCTCCATTAGGAGGACGATGTCAACGTCGTTCGGTTCGGCCTTGGCGGTGACGAACGATCCAAAAACGACGAAACGCGCCAACTGCCCGGTCGAGGCCGCGAGTTGGCAGATGCGGTTCAGCCGATCAGCCACGGCACAACGCTGGACCGAGCCTTGACCGAAGCGTTCAAGAACATCCGACAGCGTCGCACAATGCACGCCGGGCGGAAGATCCCCTTCTTCATTGAATGCAGGCAATGTCGATGGTTGCACGATCTCAAGCTCAAAACCGTGGATCTGAACCGCCACACCAGGATACTCCGGGAATGAGAGAAAGCCTGTCGGCGCGTTCCGGACCAGCGAGTTGATGTTACCGATCAGCGAATCCAGGTGCGCGGCACTCGCGAACCGCCTCGCCCCCTCAACGTCGCCTGGGAACCGTACTGATGTTTGGGGTGTGCTTGAAGTAGGGCTGGAATTGAGAGCGTTCCCATGCTGATCCACGTAACGATAAACGATGCTTACCTCCGTCGCGCCTGTAATCTCGGCGCGATGCAGTTGCTCGATGAACTGGTCGGCAAATTGCGCGAACAACTGCTTCCGTGCTTGGGCCTCGGCGCTCAGCGGTTGAGCTCTCGACTGCATCGCCTCATCAAACGCCCCGCCGCTGGCGTCCCGGAACTCCATCCCCTGGCAGGAAAGCGCGCTCGTAGGGATGCAGCGGACCTTGTACCTGCTCCTTCGGCCTTGATCACGGATTTGAACACTGAACAGGTGTATTCATGACCGAGAGGCCTGTCCAGCAAGGGGTTGTGGCCCGCTACTGGTCAAACGATCACAAAAAGTGTTCAAATCCGTGATCAAGGCCGAACATCTGCAAGGCTCCAGCGTCGAACTGGTGATTGAGCCGACCGGCCTGTCAGCCTAATTCGGCCCGGTGAGCCTATGACCGCGCCTGTCGGCCTATGACGGCGCCGGTCAGCTTATCACGGTGCCGGTCAGCATAATCCGAGCCTTCCGGTCAGCCTATCACCGCGCCGGTCAGCCTAATTCGGCTCGCGCCGGTCAGCCTATCCCGGCGCCGGTCAGCCTCTCACAGGTCACGGCCGCCACGCCAACCGCTGTGGTTGCCCGATGCCCGGCCCGTTCCCTCGACGCTCCTTCATTGAACACCCTCTCCCTCTCCTGTCAAGCATGGTTGCACTCGTTTCGTCTTTTTTCTCGACAGCCGGGCCCTGTGTCTGTACATTTATTAACCAAACACCAGTTCACCTACTCGCCCGGGAGGACACTGATGAACTCAGTCCCCGCTTCCCAACCGACACCGCCAGCGTCCCCGCCGCCCGCGCCGCCAGCCGCGCCGCCGCGGTTGCTCGACCAACTGTGCCAGGCCGCCCGGCAACGCCGCCACCCTGAGCCGACCGTGGCCGCCTTCGCCGACTGGAATCGCCGCTTCATCCTGTTCCACGGCAAGCGCCCTCCGCGCGAGCTGGGCCTGCCTGAGGTCGGCCAGTTCCTCGAGTCCGTCGCCCAGACGGAAAAAGGTCTGTGTCCATTCTAGTCGCGCCCCTCCACCGTCACCGCCACGATGATCGGCGCCGTCAGGTCGCTCCCCTTCACGAACTCGATCCGCTCGATCACCGCGTCGCGCTTCGGCGTGATCGCCAAGTAGCGCACCTGCTGCCCGCGGACGCGGAACGCCAGCTTCGACTCCGGCACGTCCACCTCGCGGATGTAGTCCGCGAAATGCACGCCGTTGCGCAGCGCATGGTCCTCGGTCTTGCCGTCCGCGTAGTGCAGCCGCACGATCAGTGACACCGTGCCCTTCTTGCTCGCCGGCCAGCTCCAGCCGCCCACGCCGCTCAACATATGAATCGCCTTGGCCGGCGCGTTGCACGGCACGCTCACCGACTTCGGCAGCGCCTTCGTCAGCGGGCTGTTCGGGCTGTGCAGCAGGACCACGTTCGGGATCGAGCCGTCGCGCGGGTCGATCACCTGGAACGGCACCCCGAACGCCGTGTGCGGCCCCCACTTCTCGAACACCAGCCGCTCCACGTCGCTGTCGCGGCTGTAGAACATGCCGCGCACGCTCGTCACCGTCGCCGCCTTCGCCAGCGGCAGGGCGAAGAAGCGCTCGCGCGCCGTCAGGAAATCCAGCAGCGACACGAGGTCCGCCTCCGGCAGCTTCTCGAAGCCCTCCGGCATCAGCGACAATTTCGAGCTGATGAGCCGCTCGATGTCGTCGCGCAGCACCACGTGCTTCTTCGCCTCACTGTCGAGCAGTTCGACCGCCGTCTTCGTCTCCGCCGTCAGCAGTCCCGTCAGCAGCGTGCCGCTCTTCGTCTCGACGGTGTACTGGCGGTAGTTGCCCTCGACGGAGCGGTTGGGGTCGAGGACGTCAATGAGGATGTCGGCGCGGTCGCGCACGGCAATGCCCGTCAGGTCCGGGCCGACGCTCTGGCCCAGGCCGCCGAGGCGGTGGCACTTGGCGCAGTTCTGCTCGAAGATTACCTTGCCGCGCCCCCTGTTGCCGTGCCGCTTCGCCAGCGGCAGCAGCGTCGCGACGACCTTCTGGCGCTCGGCGCTGGACAGGGCGGCGCCGCCCGCCAGCAGCTTGCTTGCGCGGGCGGCGAGGGCCTTGTCGGGGTGGCGTGTCAGGAGCTGCACCTGATCGACGCCCAGATCGCTGCGGTCGATCTTGCCCGTTTCGATGCCGGCGAGAAGGTCCCTCGTCCAGGCGGTGCGGCGCAGGAGCACGCCGAGGGCCGCCGGCCGCGTCGACGGCGTCAGCGCCGGCCAGCGTTTGACCAGGGCGGCGCCGACGGTGTCCGCCGACGACTGGCCGAGGGCGTCGAGCAGGCCGCGCGCCAGCGCCGGCGAGGCCTGCGGCGTGAGCTGCGCCAGCACGGCCTTGACGCCGGCATCGCCGCCGCCCAGGCCGATCAGGTCGCGCGCCGCGGCCAGCCGGTCCTCCTCGCCGAGCTTCTCGTCCGCTACGCGGGCCAGCATCGCCTTGTGGAGGCCGGCCGTCAGCTCGCCGAGCCGCGCTTGCTGCCCCCAGCGCTGCATCAGGGCGCTGAGCTGCAGCAGCGCACCGGCGGACAGCTTGCCGGGCAGGGCCGTCAACTCTGCCGCGGTCTTCTCGTCCAGCTTGACCTGTTGCCGCGCGGGCCAGCCCTTCGCCAGGCCCGTCAGCATCGCTTCGGTGACGGCAGGTCGGGCCTTGCCCAGCGCGACCAGGAGCTTGCCGGGCGCGTCGCTGGGGGCCGCGCGGGCCAGGTGGCCGGCGACGACGCGCACCGACTCGACCAGCGCCTTCTCGCCGTCGCCCTTCGGGGCGGCCGACGCCGACGCCTGGAGGAAGTCGAGGGCGCTGGCGGCGGCGGCGGCGGTGGCGGCGTCGGGGATCCAGCGGTCGGTCGCGTTGCGCGGCTCCTGCAGCACGGCCACGACCTCGGCGGCAGCCTGGGGCGAGCCGGGCATCTCGCTCAGCGCGACCAGGGCGTCGAGGCGCACGCGGGCGTCCTCGTCACCCAGGCACTTCGACGCAAGGACGGCCGACACCGACTCCGCGGTGCGCGGCAGCACGGCGAGGGCCGCCCGCCGTGCCGCGGCGGACGGGTGCGACAGGCCGACGCGTGCCGCGTCCACCCACTCGGCCTTTGCGAAGGCCCCCAGGCCGTGCATCGTCCACAATGCGTGCTGGGCGGCGTGGCCGTTCTTCCCATCGCGGATCTGCGCTGCCAGTAGCGGCAGCACGTCGGCCTGGCCGCGCTCCACGAGCAGGCGCTGGGCCGTCTGCCGCCACCACAGGTTGTCGTGGCCCAGCGCCGCCACCAGCGCCTTCGGGTCGGCGCGGTCGAGGCGCGGCTGCGCCGTCTTTGCCTCCTTCTTGCCGCCGGTGTAGACGATGCGGTAAATGCGGCCGTGCGTCTTGTCGCGCAGCGGCGTCTCGTAGGCGTTGCCCTTGCCGGTCTTGAAGCCGGCCGGCGTCGGGTTGTGCTGCACGATGTAGTTGTACCAGTCGATCACCCACAGCGCCCCGTCGGGGCCGACCTCCGCCAGGATCGGCGCCGTCCACTCGTCGTCACTCGCGAGGATGTTGTAGCCGTCGCGCGCCACGAAGCCGCTGCCCTGCGGCACCAGCCAGTTGACGTGGACGAGGTGCCCCGTCGGCTCGCACACGAAGGCGGCGCGGTTCCAGTACTCGGCGGGGAAGTTGCGGGCCGTGTAGACCGCGTGCCCCGCCGCCGCCGTGAAGCCGCCGTGCCAGTCCACCTGGCGGACCGCCTTCGTGATCGGGTGGATCTTGCGGTGGTCCGCGATGCCCACCACCCCCTTGCCGTACCAGCCGCGCACGCCCTCGAAGAGCCGGTTCGGCAGCCCGACGTGGAAGCTGTGCTGGTTGTTCGCCGTCGAGCCGAACACGTTGCCCGACTCGTCCAGGCCCGGGCCCCAGGTGTTGTTGCTCGTCGAGCCGAGGAACTCCATTTGCGAGCCGTCCGGGAGGAAACGGAAGACGCCCTGGCCGAACTTGTGCGCCCGGCCGCCCACGTCGCCCTTGAAGCCGGAGTAGCCGACCGTCCCCCAGATCCAGTTGTCCAGGCCGCGGCGCAGGTTGCTCGGCCCGGCGTGGGTATCGTGCGTCCCCCAGCCGCTGAACAGCACCCGCCGCACGTCGGCCTTATCGTCGCCCTTGCTCGACTTGAGGAACAGCATGTCCGGGGCCTGCGACACGATGACGCCGCCGTTGGCGAACACCAGCCCCGTCGGGATGCTCAGCTTGTCGGCGAAGACGGTGAATTTGTCGGCCCGACCGTCGCCATCGGTGTCCTCGCAGATCTTGATGCGGTCATGGCCCTGGCCCGCCTTCTGCAGGTTGTTGGGATAATCGACGGTCTCGGCGATCCACAGCCGGCCGCGCTCGTCCCAGGCCATCGCGATCGGCCGGGCAATGTTCGGCTCGCTGGCGTAGAGTTGTACCTCGAAGCCCTCCGGCAGGTGCATGTGCTTCATCGACTCGCGCGGCGACAGCGGCTGCTGCATCTTGCGGATCGGCTCGCCCATCTTGCCCCACTGCTTGCCCGCCACGTAGTTCGGCACCTTGGCCTCGACGTACGTGAACGGTTCGAGGTCCTGGCTGCCCGGGGCGCGGCCGGCGGCCCAGCGGAGGCCCTGGGCGAGGAGAGCGTGGAATCCCTCCTTCTTCCAGGTCTGCTCGTCGTGGCCGAGGGCGGTGTAGTAGACGCGGCCCTTGCCCTGCTCGCGCACCCAGGTGTACGGCTCGCAGCCGCCGCCGCGCTCGTCGCGCACCATCAGCACGCGGAGGTCGTCGGCGAGCTGGTCGTGCGTGTACGTCTCGTCCCAGCTCTCGAAGCTGCGCACGCCCGCCATCGCCGGGTGCTGGGCGTCGATGACGCGGGCGCGGAAGACGCCGGTGTCGTGCCGCTTGAACCGGCCGCCGACCAGGGCGATGTACCTGTCACTGTTGCGGAAGCAGTGCGAGGCGCAGTGGATCGCGACCAGGCCCTTGCCGCCCTCAACGAAGTCGAGCAGGGCGGCCTCCTGCTTGACGGGCAGGTCGCCGCTGTCGCGGAAGATGGCCACGGCGTCGTACTTCGCCAGGTTCGCGGGGTTCAGATCGGCGACGTCCTTCGTGTATGCGACGTCGATGCCGGCCTTCGCCAGCGCGGGCGTGAGGATTTTCGCGAAGTCGGCGGGCCGGTGGTGGCCGGTGTCGCCGAGCAGCAGGACGCGGAGCCGCGCCGGCTGCGCCCCGGTCAGGGCCGCCCCGAGGACGAGCCACCCCGCGAGGCAGGCGGAGAGGGAACGACGCATGATCTGACTCCTTCGCTGGGCAGAATGAAACACGGAGGACACGGATGGAACGGATCCACGTGGATCCTGACCAATCCGCGTCCTCCGTGTTCTATGGTCTTCTTCGGCGACGAGTTATTCTCATTCAGAGTGAAAATAATCGAGACAGCGCCGACACAAGCCCGACGCGCCAGCGAGGGATCCCTCGCTGGCGCGTCGGGCTTGTGTGAGGATCTTTCGCGCCGGAGGAATATCGCAGGCACCGCTCTGCCGTAGCTCTGGGCCGACCGACGAGATCGTTGGACAGACTTCCCCCCTACGCCCGTCCGCGCCGGAGGTAGCGGAAGAGGACAAGGAGCGTGCCGACGGCAACGAGACTTCCCCAGACGATCCAGGCGCGTCTCCCTGAGGGGTCCGCCTCCCTGTCCTCGTCGTTGCGAGGGCTGGCCTCATCCGGTGTTTTGGGGGCCGCAGCCCTCCCCTGAGGGAGCGACTCCGGAGAACGCCCTGGCCCCGTGTCGCCGGCCGTCACCTCGTCCGGGGCGATGCCGCGGAGCCACCGGAGCAGTGGCAGGAGTTGCCCGCCACCCTGCAGAGCGGAGCCGTCCTGCGCGAGTGCGAGGAGTGCCTCCCGCGCCTTGTCGGTGAGATCCGGCAGGTCAGTTGGGTCTCTACCGGCGACGCAGTTCCAGGAGAGCAGCAGAAGGACGTCGTCGGTCCGCCCCGCCGGTAGCCGCGCCCCGTTGGCTTCGAGTACGAGGTCAACGAGGGCGGCGGCCAAGGCCCGATTGCCCTCCCGGTCGTGTCGGCCCGCCGTGCCCAAGAAGCGGGTGAGTTGCACCCGTGCCGCCAAGGGGGCCCGGCGGTCACGCAGGTAGGCGGCACAGGCCAGCGTGACCTGGGGGTCGTTGAAAAGACGGCGGTCGTAGTGGTCCAGCAACCGGAAGAACGTCGCGCCTGGGCGATGTTGCCCGCCCCTGATCATGGCGGCGAGGGCGGTCGGGCCCTGCCCCTCGCGGGTGACGCGATGGAAGGCGGCACAATCCTGCCAACTTGCGTCCGCGGGTTCCGTGCCGTCGGAAACCCGCACCAGATCGACCGGCCGAGGCGGCCAGTCGCCATCGTAGGCGACGGCGACCCGCGCCCCGGGCTCGACGGGGAACCAATTCTGGACTTCGATGGGAGCAAAGGCCAGGCGCGAGGCGTGGTGGATGGTGACCTCGAATTGCTTCGCGGCCGCGGCACGGGGCAAGGTGTCCTTGACTTCAACGAGCAGGCGGAAGGCCGAATAGCCCGGCCCCTCCGCGCGCGGCGAGGGCTGTGGCTGAGCCTGGCGGACTTCGAGCAGGGCCACCTGCTCGCGGCCGAGGAAAGGTTTCTTCGCTCCCTCTCCCGCCGCCGGGGTGAAGGGCAACAGCGCGGCGAGCAGGAAACCGGATCGGAGCATCGGCGAGTCCCTTATCCCTTACTAGCCGGCCCGTGGCGCCGCTCGCACCGAGTACGGCACGGCTTCCCTGGCACGCGGCGGGTCGGGCAACTCAATCCGGGACAGGGGGAGAGGGCGGCGCGCTCGCCGCGCCGTCGTCTTTGCGCCCTGACTTGCGGCCGGCGCCCGTGAGCCAGCGCAGCACCGCCAGCGACGCGACCACCCCAGCAAACGCGGTGAGCGACAGAAGCAACGGCTGCGTCAGGGACGGCGGCTCCTCTGCGTCGGTGTGGGGCCTGGCAAGTGGCTTCCCGACGAGATAAAACCCGCGCGGGGTGGGCTTCCACTCGCCGCCCTCGAGGCCTTTTTCGGCGACCAGCTCCAGCAGTTGCCAGGCGAGGTAGCCCCTCCGCGCCGGCTGCACGCGGCCGAAACGCGGCCGATGATCCTGGAGGTTCTGGTCCAGGGTCAAGTCCAGTCCGGTCGCCTCACGCAACCTGCCCAGGATGTGGGTGAGCGACGGCCGATCGGGGTCTACCTGGACGCGCGCCTGGAGGCGCGCGTCGGCGCGCAGGTAATTCGTGTTCACCCGGCGCTCCTGGGCGGAGGCCGGAGAAGCCTGGGAGAGCACGGCGACCAGAAGGACAATCGACCTGCCATTCATCGGGGGCCATCTCGTTTCTTTCCCACCGGCCCCGCAAGCCGCCGTCAGGGTTGCGCGTACCAGTTCTGCCGGCCGGCGTTCGCGGCGGACCCCTTGAGCGCATAGTCCGTGTTGTCCAGCGTGACGGCCCCCGCGCTGGGGTTGTTCTTGTTAGCCGCTCCGGCGTCGAAGGTAAAGGTATTCGCCACGGCCTGTTTGAGGGCGCCCTGGTAGCGGACGTTCCAGGTGACCTTGCCGAGGAAGTAGATACTCTTGTAGCGCGTGGCGGGGTCGGTGAAACTCACCACCGCATACGTTTCGTAATCGTACACGACATCGACGTTCGTGGTCCCGCCCACGGCCGGCCGCACGTCGGTGATCGGCCCCCCGTTGAACAGCAGCGAGGGACTGTCGTTCGTCTTGTAGGTCGTCACGTTCCCGGCCGTCGCGGTGTTCTCGGACAGGGTGTACAAGGGGTATTTGGTGGCGTCGTAGACGTCGAGGAGTTTCTGCCCGGCGTCGGCGCCGCCGAAATCCCACTTGAACTTGTCCGTGCCCCGGGTTGCCCCCAGGCCGTTCGCCAGCTTGTTGGTGAGCTTGACGAATTGCACGAAGTTCAACGACCCCCGGACGTTCTTCATGATCGCCTTGGCCGACATCTGGAACGCCGGGTCCGCGTTTCCCGCCGTGTTGTCCGTCTCCAGCGACCAGTTCCCGCGGGTGTTGACGAGGACGGGGGCGTCGCCATCGACCTTGGCGACCTTGACTTCCTGCAAGACGGGCGTGATGGTGAGGAGCACCTTGTCGTCGGTGAAGACGGCGTTGGCGCGGATGACCTCGAGGCGGAGATCGACCTCGCGCTCGGCCTGCCCCTCCTTGGTGCCCTCGACGTAGACCTTCTGCGGCAGCGCTGCCGCGTTGGCGTAGGTCTTCGGCAGGACGATCTCGTTCTGCTTCTTGGGGGTGTCCCAGACGCGGATCTTGCCGCGGCCGTCCTTCGCCACCCGCAGCTTCAAGGTGTCGTTGACGCCGAGGTTCTGCGCCGACAGCGTGACTTCAGCCAGGTCCGGGTCGTCGATGGTCAGGTTCATCGCCGAGAAGTCACGGGTCCGGGGGATGCCGGGCTGGATGATGGTGTCCGGCAGGATGGCCGGCGGGCGGTCGTTCAGCCGCGAGCCGTTGTCGTTGTTCGCGTTGACCGACACGTAGCCGCCGGGGTTCTGCTTGTCCGCCGCGGCGACCCCGGTGATGTTGATCGTGACGGTGGGCATGGGGTCGTTGTCCAGGATGGACACCCAGGCGACGGCCGGCGTGCCGAGGCCGACGTGGACCGGTTGGTACAGTTGCAGGTAGAAATTTTCCGTGAATTCGCCGTCGCTGTCATCAATGATCGTCACGATGACGGTCTGAGACGAGTCCCCTTTCTTGAACTGCACCGTCTGGTCGATGGCGGTGTAGTCGCTGCCGGCCATCGCCGTCCCGTCCCCGGTGCGGACCTTGACGGACAGGTCTCCGGGCGCGGTCGCCGGCGCGTTGTTGACGGTGTCCCAGAGGATCACGTTGACGGCGACCTGCCCGTCCCCCTCGGACACCTGGTACTGGTCGTACTCGAACTGCACGACGAGAGGCGGCGTCTGGGCCGCGGCGGGGACCGGCAAGCCGAAGAGGGCGCCGGCGAGGGAGAGGGCGAGGACCCAGGGACGCAGGGCGGCGGCGAGCTTCGCACAAGGATGGGGCACGGCGAGTTCCTCCCTGAGGCGCGGCGACTGGAGTCAAGCTGTGCTACTCTACCCGCCCCCTTTTCCAACTGTCAAGCAATTTCTGCCCGACCCCGGCCTTTTCCCCTCGACCCAACTCCGAGCTACAGCAGAGACGCAGCAGAGACGCAGCAGAGCTGTGGTTGTGGTACGCATCACCATCCTGTACCATAATAGGTTGCGTCGCCGGGGGTCCTCTCGTCCACCCTGTGGCGGAGGTTCGCGGTATGTCCTCACGTTCTCTGTGACCCACCATCCCCGTGTCCTCAATGAAAGGACTGGTCGATGAGAACATTCTGCAGAGCAGTGTTGCTCGGACTCCTTTTGCTTACCCAATACGGCGCCGCACAGGCTGGCGGCCCCAACCCCAAGCCGTTGACCGTCACGGCTTCCTACGATAACCTGACGCCCGCCCCGGCGGTCGTGGAGGAGACAATCACCGCCTCTTTGCACGCTTCCACGACCCCTCCGGATCCCACCTCCGCGCCTCTGAGCGACCCCAAGTGGTCGTGGACGGTCGTGGGGGTCCTCTATCGGTCAACTCAGAACGGGAAAGACGGGGCCCCGCCGTACGGGTATGGTGTTTCGATTTCGCAGCCCTCGACCACGAGCGGCGAGGCGAGCATGAGCGCCACGTTTTCGGGGGGCGGCTACTGGACCGTCAATCTCAAGGCGTCGGTGAGCTACACCGCCGGCAGCGACTGCTGGTACGGCGAACAGATGATCGCCATCCCAATCACGGTCATTGACCTCAACCTCTCCACAGATCCGACCATCGTGGCCATCGGCGACACGGCCCCGGTCTACGTCTCGGTGATCCCCGCCGACTATTCCCCCACGTCGGACATCAGCGTGGACACCGACGACCTCGGCGTGGCACAGGTGGTGAGCTGGAGTTATCCGATCACGACGGTCTCCGGCGTCAACGTCGGCTCGACTCGCTGCTTCGGCCGATTCCGCGGCCGGAGGTGCCCGCCGATCTGGATCCCACCGGCCCCGCCGCGCGTCATCACCCTCTACACCTATTGCGCCAACCTCGGGATGAACGGCGTCGCGGCGAACGGTAAGCTGAATCCCGGGGGGAACGTCGGCGTCAACGCGGACAACCAGAACGGCTCCGCCGTGACGAACAACATCCCCGCGAAACGCGATTTCGAGAAGAACCCGATCCCCAACGAAACCGACCTGGCCTCGATCACCCTCGCCTGCGACAACAACTGCCCGCCCGGGACGCCCTTCAACTTTCAGTTCACCGCCACCAACAACGGCCGGGCCCGCATCAGCGTCTGGGACACGATGACGAAGCAGAACAACGTCCCCCTGCCGGCGAACTACAACCAGAATAACGTGCCGAACAGCCTCTATGTCGAGGGCACGCTGGAGGGGGCGGCGGTGAAGGAGATCGACCTGAAGCTGAAGGTGTCGAACGGGGCCACCTCCAGCACCGACACCATCAAGGTGACGGTCACGCCGATCCTGCAGAACCTCTATGGCGCCAAGAGTCGGGGCACGGCACCGGACATCGCCGAGATGCCCGCGGGGAGCGGGGACTGGTATCTCCGCAGCGCCGCCGGCGGGGCGCTGGGGACGCAGACGTTTGCCCTGAACGCCAGCGCCCTCCCGGCCCCGCGCGGGAACCTGGACCTCGTCCAGAACGTGTGGTTCGAGAACAAACTCGCCGGCGGCTTCGGGGCCGACCTGGGCGGGGGCATGAAGCAGAAGTGGGACTTCGCCGCCCCGAACGCGGGGAAGACGCTCGTGGACTGCGCCGCGGCGACCAGGCCCTTTTACCGCCTGGCACACACGGACGTCGTCGTCAACGGCGTGGAGACCGTCTCGGATCTCGATTCGCCGAAACTGCGCCTGATCACCGTCGCGGGCGGCATGGGCGTCCTCCCCGCCGCGGGCAAGACCACCACGGTCGATGTGGCCTACCGCTACAAGTTGTACGCCGCCTGGACGTACCCCGATGGGACGCTGTACCCGCTGGGAAATTGCGAGTGGAACATCCGCTACAACGGCGTCATCAGTCCGCCCGCGGTCGGGGCCGCCAACTACACCTACGCCGCCGGGGGGAACAACGCCAACAACAGCAGCACCGGCTGGACGCGCAGTAATGCCGTCCCCGACGCCCTCGGTGCGCCCGTGGGGAACGACGGCGGCGCGGACTGGAACTGAGAGCCTGTGCGAAAAACGGTGTCTGGAACTCTCCAACCACAGTTCCAGACACCTTGTTTGCACCACCCTCGCCCTGTGGGGTCGGCGCATGAACCGGAAGGTTGTCATCCTGAGCCTCGGGGTCGGTCTGCTCGGCGCGGCAGGCGGGGGCTGGTTCCTTTGGAAATCGTCGGCCCCCACACCCCTGCCGCAAGCGACGTCACCGGACGCCGCCTCGGGAGACCCCGGGAAGCGGCAATCCGGCGGCCGCCCGCCCGCACCTGAGCAGGACGGCGCCGCCCGCCCGGCCGACGCGCTGGCCGGTGGGGTCGAGTACCCGAACCTCCCGATCACCTATGGACTCAGCAAAGACGTGGGTGGCGGAGGCCGTGTCGGCTTCTTTGACCAGCCCAGGGGGCAATTCTACGCCTGGAAGGGGATCCGGATCGCGCGGGCGGAGATCCTCAGGGATATGCGCACCTCCCCCTCGGGGCTGGAGCCGCTGCCCCTCGAAGCGGTGACGGTCGTGGAAGTCGATCCCCCCGTCTACTATTACCCCGCCCCGGGCGGCCGGTACGCCGTCGGCTATTTCGACCGCTGGCCGCGGCGGTTCTTCCGCTGGCAGGGCGTCTCCGTCGGCCCCGACGACCTCCCGCCGGCCGCCGGGAAGAACCGTCTCCTCTCGGAAAGCAGTGTGGGGACGGTCATGGACATTGAACCCCCTCCCCACCGGTCCGTCGGGAAGAAGACGTAGGGGGCGTGTATCAACAACTCCAAGGTTTGGCGAGCCGCCGGGCTTTCCCCCTGGATAAACCCGCCGGTTCGCCTGGTTTCGTTGTTCCATGAGCCCTTGGCGATCGGAATATGGAGGCCTTTCGATGATGCATCGTCGTCTCCCGCTGCTCGGTCTGGGGGGCTGCCTCTGGCTTGCCGTCCTCTTTCCGGTCGTTGGTCAGGATAAACGAGACAAGGCGACCGATTATGTCAAACTTTCATTCGAGGGGCGCGGGCGGCTCGAAGTGACAGGCCCGATCGTTACCGACCGGAAGCGTCTGCAAGCAAACTATACCCTCCACCCGGGCGCAAAGCTCCTGGCGGCCCCCGGCGGCACGTGGGAGCTATTCCTGGGCGGCAAGAAAGGGTTGCCGGAGGCCGCACAGGCCCTCAAGGGCAAACGGGTGACCGTGCGAGGTTACTTGCTCCCAGTCCCTTATGGGGCCGGGATGCCCAGTGCCCTGAACGTCGAGGGGACGAACCTTCCGAGGTACAAATACATTGTCGTCGTCACCGAACTCCTGTCTGTGGAGCGCTGACGCACCTCCGTTGGCCCCACCTCGCCTGCGAGAGACTCTCCATGAACCCGGTCGCTCTCCGCTCCCTCTTGTTCCTGCTCGCGCTACGGGGAGGCATGAGCGGTCTCCTCGCCGTCGCAGAGCCCTGCCTTGCCTCCCCACCTCCCCCGAACGAAGCCAGCCCCTCCGCCCGCTGGCGCGTGGGCGACACCTGGCACCTCGCGGTCAAGAGCCACCTCTCCGAGGAAGTGCCGCCGCGGCTGAAGACCTGGGGGATTGCCAAGCCGCCACCGTGGGAGAAGCGTTACGACGTCTTCGTCGCCGTGGTCGGCACCGATTCTGTCAACGGCGCCGACTGCTGGAAACTGGACTTCTACGCGACGGCGGACGGCAAGCCTCTGGACGACTATTCCTTCCGGTTGTTTGTCGGCCGGGAGGACCAGTGGCCCAGACGGTTGATCTGCCGGAAGGGAGGGAAGACCCTCACCATCAACCCGTCCGCCACGCAACCGTTGCTCGCCGACACCCCCCCCGGCCTGCCCTGGGAATTGATGCCCCTTTCGGGTCGAACGCCTGCGGGCGGGCCCAACCCGCCGGCCCATCACTTCCGCCGGGTCGAGCGGGGGGCCGCCCTCCACATCGAGCGTGGGCTGAACCGGGACGGCAAGCGCCTCGTCACCGTCTCGCAGGAGTGGGCCCGCGGGGCGAAGTGGTGGAGTGAATTCCGCCGCTCCTACGGGGGGCGGGTGGAACTGACGGCGACCCTGCTCACCGCCCCCGAGCCGCCGCCCTCGCCGCGTGGGGGCGATGCGGCGGACCCACCCGCGACCAAACCGGGCCGGGCGGCGCCGCCCGCGCAGAAGGACTCGCGCCCCGCGGAGGTTTCCCCCCTGGCCTCCGACACACGGCTTCAAGTGCCCGTCAACGCCGACCTCAACGCGGTACCCCTGCTGCGCATCATCGAACTGCTTAGCGGGCAGACCTCCGTCGCCCTGGAGATCGACCCATCCCTCGCCCCGGCTGAGCGGCAGGTCGGGTCGTTCGCCATCCGCGGCGTGGCCGCCTGGCGCGTGATGGACAGCTTGACCACCCACCACGTCAAGGGGGCCCGCTGGGAGGTGACCCCCGCGAACGGTTACCGGTTGACGCCGGTTATTGCCGCCACTCCCGAGGTCGATGGGTACTACTGGCTCACGCGTAGCCTCGTCGCCCTCCTCGCGCTGAGCGGCGTCCTGGGTTTCTTCTACCTCCGGAAGCGGAAGGGGGTGCGCTGCTGACGAGGCCACGCCCGGCACTGCGTGGGCCTTCACGGGAGTCAACGGCCCAACCGCCGCAGGGCGGCCCGGGCCTCCCGAGTGGACGGGGCCGCCGGCGCCCCGCCGGCAAGGCGCGTCAGTACCTCTCGCGCTGCCGCGCTCCGCACTCGCTCCAGGACCTCGACGGCGCGCATGAGGCGCAGCTGCTCGCCGTCCGGGGGGGAAGTCGCAATTTTCTCCAAAACCTCCCTCAGACGCCGTTTGACCTCAAGGGGCCGGCGCTCCGCCAGCGCCCGTTCGAGTGCGGGTGTCGCCGCCGGTCCGACCCTGGCCAGGGCGTCGGTGGCCCGCTGGCGCACCTTGTATTCCTTGTCGCCGAGGTCGGTGATCAGGCGTGCGACCTTCTCTGCGTCGAGCCGGGCGGCGTGCAACCGGGCGTCCAGGAAGGGCACGGCGTTCGCCGCCGCGACGAGCTGCCATTTGGCCCCGTAGGCCGCCGCCGGGGGGCCGGCCAGCTCCTGCCAGAGGGCATCGAGCTTTTCGGTTGGCAGCCCCTCGGTCCGAGGTGCCGGGGGCCGGGGGGGCACCTGCCAGACGACCGCGGTGGTGTCGGCGCTCCCCGATACGAGCCGCCGGCCGTCACGCGTGAAGGTGAGGGCGGTGACGGCCTGGCGGTGTCCTTGATAGCGCCCCACCGCCTGCCCGGTCCGGAGGTCCACGAGGGACACGCCGCCGCCTTCCTCTCCGAGTGCCGCCAGCGGGGCCGCCGGGGACACGGCGAGGGCTGTGACCGCGTTCCGCCCCGCCGGGAAGCGGGCGCACTCCGTGCCGGTGACCGCCTCCCAGAGGGTGACGGCGTTGCGGTGCGCACTGACGAGGAGCCGGCCGTCGGCCGAGAAGGCGGCATGGCTCAACGTCTGCCCCGCCTCCCCCTTGGCCGACTTGTAGGTGACCGAGCGCAGCGGTCTTCCTGTCGCCGCGTCCCACTCACGGACAACTCCCTTGCCTGCATCGACCGCACGGAGGGCCCGGCCGTCCTCGGTGTAGGACAGCCGGTGGGAGTGTTTGCTGTCGAGGGGGGCGTCCCAGAGGGGGCGGCCCGTCCGCGTGTCCCACGCACACACGGACTCCGGGGGGTGTCGGTTCGAGTTGCGGCCGAACGCCGCGACTTGTTCGCCCTCGGGCGACACGACGACGTCGTCGGCCCAGTCCAGGCCGGTCAACGTGCGCCGGTGTTTCTCCGAGGAAGTGTCCCACAGCCAGAGGGCATAACCCCCGGCGGCGAGCCAGCGGTCGTCCGCCGACAGGGCCAGCCCCGCGATCCCCCCCTGCTCGCGCCGGAGGCACCGGCGTTGCGCCCCCGTCTTCACGTCCCACATGCGGATCGTGCGGTCGCTACCCGCGGTGAGCACGCGCGCGCCGTCCCGCGATACGGCCACGGCGGTGACCCCCCCCGTGTGCCCCCCCGTGGAAACCCGTTCCCCGTTGACCACATTCCAGAGTTCCAGTACCGGCCCTGCCCCCCCGACCGCGAGCGTCGCCGCATCGGGGGAGAGGGCGAGGGCGTAGACGTCGTGCGAACTCTTCTCCACCTGCCGGAGCCATTTGCCCGCGCCCACGTCCCAGAGTTTGATCCCTTCCGGGAAACTGATGGCCAGGCGGGCGCCGTCGGCGGAGAGGGTGACGGAGGTCGGCACGACTTTGTAATCCGCCACGTGCGCGGGCCGCTGCTTGCTGCCGACGTGCCGGAGCCAGAACGCCTTGGGGCTCTCGGTGCGGGACACGACGACGAGCGTCTGGCCCGCGAAGGCGGCCGCCGCGAAGCGGCCCGGCGCGAGCGACTCCGCGGCCAGGGGCTTGCCTGAAGCGACGTCCCACAAGTGAATCTCGTGCCCCTTGCCCGTCGCGAGGTCGCCGACGAACGTCGCCAGTCGGCGCCCGTCCGGCGACACGCCGAGCGGCAACCCGAGCGGCGCGAAACTGCCGCCCGGCGTTGGTTTGCCCGCCCGGAGATCCCAGCGGCGGACCGGCTCGCGCGTTTGGATGTTCGCCGGGGAACCCTTCTCACCGTGCGGCTGCCAGGTCCCCCCGACAAAGGCAGTGCGGCCGTCCGCGGAGAAGGCCAGGTCTGCCCCCGTCAATTCGTAATCGACATCATCGGCCAGAGCCCGGACGCGAATCTCGTTGCCGACGCCGACGGACGCCAGGAAATCCGAATCGGGGGAGAAGACCAGCTTTCGGACGGGGTTGCGGTGCTTGGTGATCTCCCGGAGCAGCCGCCCCGTCGCGGCATCCCACAGGCACACGCGGTTTGGGTCGCCCGCCGTCGCCAGGTATTTCCGGTCGGGGGAGTAGGCGAGGGCGTAGACCTCCGAGGGCGGACGGAAACCCGCCTCGCCGAGCCGAATCACCGCGCCCGGCGGCAGACCCGTGGCCGGCCTGGTAGGGTTCCGGCCGGCGGCCTGCCCGCCGCCCTGCGCCGGAGAAGCGTCGGGGAGGGCGCCGAGCAGCCCAGCCACCACGCTCAGAAGGGTCAGCTGCCATCCCATGTCGCCACCTCAAAGCCACCTGTCGCCGGGGCCGTGCCCTTTGCCGACCGCCAACGGGTCGAGCGCTCTCCGATTATATACTCGCCGCGGGTTGGTCTGATACAAGCCTGAAGCGCAAGCGAAGGACCGACCCTCGCTGGCGCTTCGGGCTGGTGTCAGGTAATCCCGCGTGCCGTATAACGATCATTGGCCTGCCGTAACGCCCTCCCACGCCCCACAGCCGGGGCAGGGCGGCGGCCCGTTCGTCAGGCCGTTTTCCCCCGCTTCCTGTCCCGTTTCTTCGTCTCCTTCTCGCCCTCCACCTGCTCCCAGAACGCCTCTTCGGGAATCCCCTCCCCGGCTTGAATCCGTTGGCGGGCGGCCTCCAGGATCGCTTGCAGTGGCCGCGAATGGGCCATCAGCAAGCGTTCCAGTTCCTCCTCGTCGGTCACCGCCAGGAGGACCGCCACGGGCTTACCGTTCCGCGTGACGACGACCGGCCCCTGCTCGCTCGCCCTCAAGTAGGCGCTGAAGTGCGTTTTCACGTCCGCAACGGAAGCGATCTTCATAGTTCTATCTCCTCTCCCGCGATGGTAAGGCGCTCTCCCTCTTTGACCCCGATGGCCAGGATCGCCACTTCCCGGCGTTCGAGGTCCACCGTGTAGAGGACGCGGAAGCGGTTGTCCGGCCCGAGGTGCAGTTCCCACGTTGCCCCGAAAGCCGCCAGCGGTCGCAAGGGCTTGCGGTTTCGCGTTTCGGTTTCCGGCTCAAACACCAACTGCTCGTGGATCCCCGCACGGATCAGGGAGTGGTACTTGCCGTCGATGGCGCGCAGGTGCTGTTTTACTTCCGGGTCGAAGATCAGGGAGAATGGTCGGCGGCGTGCCATTACGACCATAATTCTGGCCGTGACTCGCTGGCATGTCAAGCCCCCGAGGCACCTCCAGGTTTCCCGGGGCGCACGACACGGTTTGCACCTGCCGGGGGGAAGTCCTACACTGTCCTGAGCGAACGCGACCCCATTTTCCCCCCAAGTCCTGAAAGGGGCCAGGGATGGCACACGCCGAGAA
>JBBRPS010000088.1:0-18429 GCA_038227745.1 Gemmatales bacterium
CGCGTTTTCGGCAGAAACCCTTTGACCGCCCTTGCCGACCCTGGTACGATTTACCTCTTCCCCCCCGCCCGGGGACGGATAGAATACCCGAGAACCGCCGTTGTTGTGCCATCCCTAACTTCCACCTAATTCCCGCCTTCGGGGCAGGAGGGCCGTGCGTGGCGATTGTCCAAGTGAAGGACCTGATCGAGGCTGGCGTCCATTTCGGACACCGCGCCAGTCGTTGGAACCCCAAGATGCGGCCGTTCATCTACGGCAAGCGCAACCTCATCCACATCATTGACCTGCGCGAGACCGTCCGCGGTCTCCTGCGGGCCTACCGCTATCTCACCCAGCTCGCCGCCAAGGGCAGTTTGGTGCTCTTCGTGGGCACCAAGCGCCAGGCCAAGGAAACCGTCGAGCGTGAGGCCGGCCGCTGCGGCATGCCCTACGTCAGCGAACGCTGGCTCGGCGGCACCTTGACCAACTACCGCACCATCCGCGACCGCCTGAAGCGCCTTCAGGAACTCGAGGCCATGTGGCTGCCCGCCGGCGAGCGGGCCGAGAAGGTCGATATGACCCCTTACATGAAGACCATGCTCAACGACTCGGGCAAGTTCGACCTGAGCAAGGCCCCCGAGACGGCGTCGATCCGCGGCTACAGCAAGAAGATGGTCGCCACCCTCAGCCGCGAGCTGAGCAAGATCACCCGCAACCTTCAGGGCATCCGGGAGATGAACCGGCTGCCCGACGCCATGATCGTCGTCGATCCCAAGCGCGAGGAGATCGCCGTCAAGGAAGCCCAGCGCATGGGCGTCACCACCGTCGCGCTCATCGACACCGACAGCGACCCCGACGTGGTCGATCTGCCCATCCCGGGCAACGATGACAGCATCCGCTCCATCGAGTTGATGCTCGCCAAGCTGTCCGACGCCGTCCGCGATGGCCGCGCTGCCCTGCCCGCCGACCAGCAGGGCGCTCCGCGCGGACGTGTTCCTGGGGCGATGCCCGGAGCCGCGCCTGGGGCGGCCTCTGCGGCCCCGACACCGGTCGGCGCCGCGGCGCCTGCGAACCCGAAGCCCGCGACCGCGGTCGTTGAATAAAGGCCCGTCCGTTGTCCGTTGTCCCTGGTCCGTGGCGACGAACGGCGGACGGTGAGAACGGACAACGGACAACGGACTGAGGACGAACCAGCGATGACGATTTCCGCAGCCGCGGTCAAGACCCTGCGCGACCGAACCAACCAGCCCATGATGGATTGCAAGGCGGCCCTGACCGAGGCCAACGGCGACATGGAGAAGGCCGTCGAACTCCTCCGCAAGCGCGGCAAGGACGTCGCCGACAAAAAGGGCGGCCGCGAGACCGCCGAGGGGCGCATCGGCGCCTTCGTCACTCCCGACCAGGCCACCGGCGCCCTGGTCGAGATGCGCTGCGAGAGCCCGCTGGTCATCAAGAGCGACGCCTTCGTGCAACTCGCCAACGACGTCGCCCGCCAGATCGCGGAGAAGAGCCCCGCGACCGTCGAGGCCCTTCTGGCCCAGCCGTTCGCCGGCGACCCGAAGCGGACCGTCGGCGAGCGGATTCAGGACACGATCGGCCTGATCCGCGAGAACATGAAGCCGCAGCGCTTCGTCCGGCTCACGGGCGGCCTGATCGGCAGCTACACGCACCACGACGGCAGCGTCGGTGTGCTCGTCCAGGTCGAGGGCCTCACGGCAGGGGCGCGGGCCGAACCGCAGCTGCTGCGCGACGTCTGCATGCACATCACGGCCAAGAACCCCGTGGCCGCCCGCCGTGAGGACATCGCTCAGGCGGTGGTGGACAAGGAGGAGGAGATCGCCAAGGCGCAGCTGGCCGCCGATCCGAAGAACGCGAAGAAGCCCGCCAACATCCAGGAGATGATCCTGGAGGGCAAGCTGAAGACCTGGTTCGCCGAGAACGTGCTCGTCGAGCAGCCCTTCGTCAAGGACGACTCCAAGACGGTCGGCGACCTCCTCAAGGCGGCAGGCCTCAAGATGGTCGGCTTCGTCCGCTACAAGGTGGGCGAACTGGCCTGAGGTCTCCGACGCTACGGTACTGACTTCCAGGGGCCCGCGGACACCCGTCCGCGGGCCCTTCGCATTGGGGGTGATGGGGTGACGGATCAGGCTGAAAAGTGCTGTTGCGTCGCGGCGCCGGAGGGGTTATAGGGTGGCGGCTTATCCCTTCACTACTGAGGGCAGCACGGTCAAAGCGCGCTTTCGCCATGCGGGACCCAGTAACTCCGTCCACGGAGCCGGGACCATGAAGCGTCTCCGCGTGCTGCTCTGCGCCGTCCTCTGTTTCGCCCCCGGGTGTGCCGCGGACGGCACGAAGGGGCAGTGGGACGAGTTCTGGAAAGACCTGCGCGGCGACAACATGAAGATGCACAGCAGCTTCCCGGGGACGCAGGACGTCGATCGGCAGCCCAGGCCGCCGCATTCCAATGACTGACGGGGCCAGGGGCGATGCCCGTCAGACGTCCCTGCGTGGAGCTCCGCGGCGCGGCTTTTCCGCGGACAGGACGATGTAGCCGCGCCGCTCCACGACCTGCGTCGGGCCGAACGACTCCGCGACCAGCGGGCCGACCTGGTCGGGCTGCCGCGTCACCAGGTACAGCCGGCCGCCCGGCCGCAGCAGCGCCGCCGAGCGCTCGATGAACAGCGCGGCGATGCCGAGCTGGGCGTAGTACGGCGGGTTCGCCAGCGCCACGTCGAAATCGCCCTCCGGCATTCCCTCCACGCGGCTGCTGGCCACCACCCGGAACTCCGCCAGCCCGTTCGCCCGCGCGTTGTGTTCGGCGAGGGCCAGCGCACGCACGTTGCTGTCCACGAAGGTGACGCGCCCCTGCGGCTCGGTCCGCAGCCCGACGCACACGCCGTTCGTGCCGCAACCGCAGCCGACGTCGAGGATCTTATCGCCCGGGCCGACCTCGGCCGTCTCGACCAGCGCGCGGGCGCCGTCATCGAAGCGGCCGTAGGAGAAGACACCGGGGCGCGATAGGAAGCGCAGCGACGGGGTATCGCCACGGCTGACCTGGAACGTGATCTCATGCCGCCGCCGCGGCCGCTCGCGCTCGCGCTGCGCCCAGAACACCGCCCCGCCGCCGCCGGCCGGCGAATGCACCCGGCCGTAAATCTTCTTCATCGCCGCGGGGATGAACTGGTCTTTCTCGTAGGGGGACAGGACGACCAGGGTGCCGTGCGGCCGCAGGGCGTGGAACGCCTGTTCGAGCATGTCGAGCTTCAGGATGCGCTCGCCCCCCTTCGGCACCGGGTAGACGAGCGTCTGCAGCGGCTCCGGCAGGTCCCGCAGGTGGGGCGCGGTCACGACGCGGCCCTCGGCGCCTTGCGCCGCGAGCTCCTCCGTCAGGCGCTCCGCCTGGTAGAGGTCCATCTGGTAGCAGACGATCGGCCCGCGCTCGGGCGCGGTGAGGGCCGTGGCAATCTCGGCGGCCTCGCGCGGCGACCCCAGGACGACGCCGAGCGGCGGCCGCAGCTTGCCCTCCAGAACGCCCACCAGCTCGGCGAACGAGACGTCCGTCTTTTTCCGCGCCATCGACCTCTTCCTCCACAGCGGCGGCCCGCCGGGGCCGCGCCTCACACCACCATGTCCACGACACCTTCCCAGCGCTCTCCCGGGGGCAGCACTAGCAGGCCGGCCTCGAGGCCCCGCTGCTGCAGGTTGATCGCGTCGGTCGGACAGGTGTACGGCTCCAGGCACATCGCCTGCCGGTGCGGCGGCGCGAACACGACCAGGTCGCGGAACGCCGCCGAGGCGTACAGCCTCAGCCCCTCGACGCGGCCGCGCAGGCACAGCCCGCCCGCCTCCGAATGCGGCGTGTCGTCCAGGCCCGTCAGCACGTCGTCCAGTTGCAGATCGGCGTAGCGGCGCGGCGCGTTCAGATCGCGACCCACATCGACCGGCAACAGCGTCCCCGTCGGCAGTGAATCCTGCAACTGCCAGTATTGCCGCGCCGACGCCTGGACCGTGACGTCCGCTCCCGGTACGCGGAAGTACGGGTGGTAGCCCAGCCCGAATGGCAGAGTAACGCGGTCGGGGTTATCGACCACCGCCTCCAGCCGCAGCACGCCGCGCAGCAGGCGGCAGGTCAGGCGCAGGCGGTGGTCGGCCGGCCAGTGCGGCAGGGCCTCCGGGGCGTCGGCGGCGCAGTGGAATTCGCCGGTGACCCAGGCACTCGTCGCGTTGGCCCCCTGGTCGATGACGCGCCAGGGGCGGCGGCAGGCGAAGCCGTGGATGGCGTTCTTGCCCGCGGGGTCGTTGAGCGGCAGGCGGTATTCCTTGCCCTCCCAGGTGAAGCGGCCGTCGCGGATACGGTTGGGAAAGGGGAACAGCACGGGGATGCCGCTGCGCGTCGGGCGGTCTCCCTGGAGGAACGTCGGCGTGGCGAAGAGCAACTCCGCCTGTCCGCCGCCCGCCGCCCAGCGGAAGCAGTTGAACCCCAGGGCCGGGCAGACCTCCGCGCGGCCGCTGCCTTCCAGCACCCACACGGTCAGCTCGCCGTCCGGCCCCGGCCTGCTTTCACTGCGGACCTGAAAACTCATGGTCGCTCCCTCCCCGCGTACACGCGCCGCTCGTAGTGTGAAAATGCCCGCCCAACGAGAACGAAACCCAGGAACTGCCCCGTGCCGACCTTCCTCCCGCAGACCCTGACCGCCTTCGCCGACTCCCTGTTCCGCGCCGCCGGTGTGCCGGCCGACGAGGCCGCGATCGTCGCCGCCAGCCTGGTGGACGCCAACCTGCGCGGCCACGACTCGCACGGCCTGATCCGCATCCCGCAGTACCTCGACGCCGTCGGCGACGGGCGGTTGCGACCCGGGGCACCGTTCACCGTGCTGAAGGAAACGCCCGCGCTGCTCCACGCCGACGGCGGCCGCGGCCTGGGCCAGGTGCAGGCGCACCGCTTGCTGCAGTGCCTGATCTCGATGGCCCGCACGGCCGGCATCGCAGTGGGGACGCTGAAGCACTGCGGCCACATCGGCCGGCTCGGCGAGTACGCCGAGGCCGCCGCGGCGGCGCGCATGGCCTTCATCGCGACGGTCAACAACCACGGCCTGGGGCGCGGCGTGGCCCCGCCGGGCGGCACGCAGGGGCGGATCGGCACCAATCCGCTGTGCCTGGGGGCGCCGACGGCGGGCGCGCCGGTCGTGCTGGACATCGGCACGAGCGTCTGCGCCGAGGGCAAGGTGCGCGTCCACTTCAACAAGGGGACGCCGGTGCCCGAGGGCTGGCTGCTCGACGCCCAGGGCCGGCCGACGACCGACCCGGGCGTGCTGTACCGCGAGCCGCGTGGGACCATCTTACCGCTGGGCGGCCCGCAAGCCTACAAGGGCTTCGGCATCGGCCTGCTGCTGGACATGTTCGTCGGCGGCCTGTCGGGGGCGCCGTGCAGCCGCCCGGACGCGCCGAACCTCGTCGCCAACGCGGTGCTGTTCATCCTGCTGGACATCGAGCACTTCGCCGGGGCGGGGCACTTCCTCGCCGAGGTGAGCGAGCTGGCCGCGTCGGTGCGCGGCTGTCCGCGGGCGGAGGGCATCGAGGAGATCCTGCTGCCGGGCGACCCGGAGCGGCGCGCGGCGGCCCGGCGGGCGCAGGGGATTGCGCTGGACGACGGCACGTGGGGCCAGTTGACGGCGGTGGCGTCGCGCCTGAAGGTCGCGGTGCCCTCCCCCGTTTAGAGCGGCTAAACGGATATTTTTCGGGGCCATAGAACATGAGCAAGCCGCAAGTCCTGATCCTCGCCTGGCTGCCCGACGGCGTGCTGCCGCGCCTGGCCGCCGAGTTCCCCGGCTGCGATTTCCTCGACGCCCGCGAGGCCGCCGCCTTCGACCGCCACTGGCCGGCCGCGACCGCCGTCTACGGCCAGCCGCCGGTGGCGCGTCTCGGCGAGGCGGCGGCCCTGCGCTGGATCCAACTCATCTCGGCGGGAGTGCCGCAGGACCTGTGTCCCGCGGCCCACGAGCGCGGCCTCACGGTCACCAACCTTGCCGGCCTGTACGGCCCCACCATCGCCGAGCACGCCCTGGCCCTGATGACCATGCTGGCGCGCAACCTCCACACGGCCTGCCGTAACCAGTTCAGCCGGACCTGGGACCGCGACGTGGCCCGGGGCATGTCCGACCTGCACGGGCGGACGCTGGCCCTGGTCGGCGTCGGCAACATCGGCCGGCACGTCGCCCGGCTGGCGCGCGCTTACGGCATGTGCGTGCTGGGCTGCCGCCGCACCGACCGGCCGACGCCGTTCGTCGATCGGGTTTATCCTCTGAAAGATCTGCACGCGATGCTGGCCGGGGCGGACTTCGTCACCGTGACGGCGCCGCTGACCGCGCACACCGAGGGGATGCTGGGGCCGGCCGAGTTCGCGGCGATGAAGGCCGGCGCGTTCTACGTCAACGTCTCGCGCGGCGGCGTCGCGCAGGAGGCGGCGCTGCTGGAGGCGCTGCGCTCCGGGCGACTGGCGGGCGCGGGGCTGGACGTGTTCACCGTCGAGCCGCTGCCGGCCGACCACCTCTTCTGGGCCATGCCGCAGGTGGTCGTCAGTCCGCATTACAGCGGCGAGACGGTCAACAACTCCGCCCTTCCCGTCGAACGCTTCGCGCGCAACCTGCGCGCGTGGCTGGCGGGGCGGCCTTTGGAAGGAGTGGTCAACCTGGAGTGGGGGTACTGATCACGACCGGCTCGTCACGCCCATCTTCCGCGCCTCGCCGATCGCTTCCCGAATCCGCAGGAACGGCTCCGCCAGGTCGATCAGGCCGTGCAACCGCTCCAGCACCTCCTGCACCGCCTGGGCGTCCGCGGGGAAGCGCGGGTGCGTCCGGACATTGGCCCGCCCCGTCCGCGGCGGCCCTTCCGGCACCAGCAACGGCCCAAGGCCTCGCTCGACCTTCTCCGGCGGCGCCACCAGCGCCACCGGCACCTCCAGCGACAGCCGCAGGTCCAGCGCCGCCTCCGTGTCCGTCAGCACCATCTGCACCGGCACCGCCGTCTTCTCCACCAGCGTCTTGCCGATCAGGTCGGCGCAGATGTACGGCTGCAGCGTCGCCGCGTACAGGATCTGCTGCACGCGGTTGGGCTGCACCGCCGTGCTCAACCGGAACTCCAGCGGCCGGCCCCAAGGGTTCGTCACCAGATAACCGCCCAGGTAACCGCTCGGCTCGTGCAGCACCGTCAGGAACCCCAGGTTCAACGTCGGCGTCGCATTCGTGTCCGTCAAGGTGATGTCCTCTCCGGGTCCGGCGAGACGTGGTCCGCTCCCCCGCCCCGCGGCCGGCAAGCAGCCGGCCGCGGGGCCCGTGTTCGCGGGACTGGCATCTCTATCAGTCGGGTGTCCGCCGCTCTGACTTTACCCGCCCCCCCAGCCTCTCCGCTGTCGCCGGCCCTCCCCACCGCCGTCCTTCCGCTAGTCCACGGCGGACCGGACCGCATTACCCACCTCACCCGCCTTCCCGCGCCGGGAACCCCGCCCCGACCGCGAAAATCCCCTGGCAAGAACGGGAAAACCGGGTAGACTCTTCTGGATTTTCCGTCGCCGGACTCGTAGAGTTACATAGACTGATAAGTTTAGTAAAGATTCCAGCCAGATCAGAAGGTTCGATGGATACCGTCATCCCTGCCCCCGTTCGCGAAGAAGCCCCCGCCGCCGGCAAGCCGGCCCCGAAGCGCTCTGGCGCTGAGGATCTCAAGGAGCAGAGCCGGCAGCTGCGCGGCTCCGTCTTCGAGGAACTGCAGAACGACACCGACCACTTCGGCGACGCGGGCAAGAACCTGCTGAAGTTCCACGGCACTTATCAGCAGGAGGACCGGGACGCCCGCAAGGCACGCAAGAAGGACGGCGTCGGCAAGCACCACATGTTCATGGTGCGCTGCAAGATTCCGGGCGGGCGGCTGACGGCGGCGCAGTACCTCGCCGTGGACGCGCTGGCCGGTGCCCACGCCAACGGCACGCTGCGCTTCACCTCACGGCAGGGCATCCAGCTGCACGGCGTCCTCAAGGCGAACCTCAAGGAGACCATCGCGGGCATCAACGCCTGCCTGCTGACGACCCTGGGCGCCTGCGGCGACGTGGAGCGCAACGTGATGGCGTGCCCCGCGCCGCACCACGACGGCCTCCGCGTCCAGCTCCAGGAAACCGCCGCCGTGCTGGCCGCGCACCTCGCGCCGCGCACCCGCGCCTATCACGAGATCTGGCTCAACGGCAAACCCGTCGGCCCTGAAAGCCCAGCCGTTGCCACGGCTGGGCTTGACCCCGTCCACGCCCCCGTGGAAGAGCCTCTCTACGGCAAGACCTACCTGCCGCGCAAGTTCAAGACCGGCCTGGCCCTGCCCGACGACAACTGCATCGACGTCTACGCCCAGGACCTGGGTCTTCTCGCGGTCGTCGAGGACGGCGTCATCGTCGGCTACAACGTCCTCGTCGGCGGCGGCATGGGCATGACGCACGGCAACGCCAACACGTTCCCGCACCTCGCCCGTCCGATCTGCTACGTCCCCGCGCGGGCTGTCGTCGGCACCGCCGAGGCGGTCGTGAAGCTGTTCCGCGACCACGGCAACCGTGCCGACCGCAAGCGGGCGCGCATCAAGTACCTCGTCCACGACTGGGGCGCCGAGAAGTTCCGCGCGGTGCTGTCGGAGTACGTCGGCGCCGCGCTGCTGCCGCCGCGGCCCCTCGAGGTCAGCGGTTTCCACACGCACACCGGCTGGCACCCCCAGGGCGACGGCAAGTGGTACTACGGCATTAGCGTCGAGAACGGCCGCGTCAAGGACGAGGGATCTTTCCGCCTCCGCTCCGCCCTGCACCTGCTCATGCACCGCTTCCGCCCCGAGCTGCGCATCACGCCGTTGCAGGACCTCCTGCTGTGCGACCTCGACGCCGCCGACCGCGTCGAGGTCGAGAAGGTCCTTGCCGAGCACGGCGTCCTGCGCCCCGACCAGATTTCGACCGTGCAGAAGTACAGCATGGCCTGCCCCGCCGTCCCCACGTGCGGCCTGGCCATCTCCGAGTCGGAGCGCTTCCTGCCGAGCATCATCGACCAGCTCGAGGCGGAGTTGAAGCGCCTCGGCCTGGAGGACGAGCCGCTCAGTGTGCGCATGACCGGCTGCCCCAACGGTTGCGCCCGGCCGTACCAGAGCGACATCGGCCTGGTGGGCCGCAGCGGCGACAAGTACACCGTCTTCGTCGGCGGCAACATCCTGGGCAACCGCCTGAACTTCCCCCTGCGCGACCTGGTGCCGTCGGCCCAGATCGTGCCGCTGCTCGTGCCGCTGCTGGAGCACTTCAAGACCGAGCGCCAGGGGAAGGAGTCGTTCGGCGATTACTGCCAGCGTCTGGGAGAGGGGAAGCTGCAGTCGCTGCTGCCCGCGTCGGCCGGTAAGCCCGCGGCGCACGGCGACGGCCACGCCCCGAAGGCCCTGGAGCCCGCCGCCCCGGCGCACACCAACGGCCACCACCCCGCGGCGGTCCACACGAACGGCGAAACCGCCGCGGTCGCCTCTGCCCTGCGCCAGCCGCAGACGCGACTCATCCCGCTGGACCTGGCACAGCCACAGGTCAAGGCCGTCCCGGTCACGGCCGGAGAGCCGCGCCTGGAGGAAGAGGTCTTGCTGGCCGGCCTGGCGGGCGAGGAGCGGCGCGACGCCGCCCACCGCTACAACAGCGACGGCAGCGTTCGCGAGACCGTCGTCTACTTCTACGGCGCCGACGCCCGGGCCGCGCAGGCCGGGCCGGGCGACCCGCTGCGGCGCGCCGCGGTCTACCTCGGCCGCGTCGATCCGCTGCGCCTGCACGCGGCGCGCAAGCTGAGCGACACCTACTACGTCGGGCCAACCGGCCACGAGCGCCGCGACCTCACCGTGGAGTACCACGCCGACGGCAGCGCCGCCCGCACGGTACTCTTCCACTACGAAGGCGACGCCCGCGCCGCCGAGGCCCCGTCGGGGGCCGCGGTGCGCCGGCAGGCGGCCTACGACGGCCTGTTGCGCTGACGCCGTTCAGGGCCGGACGGCCCGCGCTCCCGGCCCGCCCGCCGTGTGCTCTCCCCTTCCAGCCGCTGCCGCGGCATCGCCGGCATCCAGCAGGCCGACGTCCGCTTCGCGCGCGAGCTGGGCTACACGATCAAGCCGCTGGCCGAGGCGTGGCTGCACGAGCGGCAACTCGCCCTGCATGTCTCGCCGGTGCTGCTGCGGCACATGGCCCCGCTGGCGCTGGTGCGCGACGCCTACAACGCGATCCACGTGATCGGCGACGCGGTTGGCGACACGCTCTATTACGGCCGCGGGGCGGGCCAGATGCCGACGGCCAGCGCCGTCGTCGCCGACATTATTGATCTCGCGGTGGGCCAGGCGCAGCTTACGTTCCAGACGCTGCGGCTGTGGTCGGGCAACGGCGCCAGCGTGGCGCTGCGGCCGGCCTCGACGGTGCGCAGTCGCTTCTACCTGCGGCTGCTGGTGATGGACAAGCCGGGCGTGATCTCCGCCAGCACGCGCGTGCTGGCGAACCAGATCAGCATTTCGTCGGTGATCCAGCACGAGGCGCTGGACGAGCAGGAGGGCGACACGGTGCCGTTGGTCATCATGACGCACACGGCGCCGACGGGGAGCTTCAGTGCGGCGGTGGCGGAGATCGACCGGTTGAGTTGTGTGACGGCGCCGAGCCTGTTCCTGCCGGTGGCGGACTGACGAGTTCGCCGCTACAATGGAGGTCAGATTTCCTCGCCTGCCCTGACCAAAGGGGGATCATATGCCCGTTCACGACTGGACCCTGGTTGATGCCGGCATCTTCCACGCTTTTCATCACGGATGGGTTTGCGCGGCCTCCCGCGTGCTGAATACCGGATTGCTACACTCCGATTACTACGCTCTGATGGAACGGGCCGCCGACAAGCCTCGGCCGGATTTCGTCCTTCTCGAACGCCCGGAGGCTGGCCCGATCTGTCCGCTACGCGACGATGCCCCGGCGCGCGGAGCTCGCGCTCGCATCCGCCTCAGTGAGGAACCTCCGAACGTCCGTTTCACCGCGACCACCGAACTGGATGCGTATGCCCGCAAATGCGACCGGATTGCCGTGCGCGACAGCGATGACCATCAACTCGTCGCCGTGGTCGAAATTGTCTCCCCCGCCGTCAAGGCCTGCCGCCGTTCGCTGCGCCGGTTCATCGACCGGGGCGCCGACCTGCTGGACGCCGGCGTGCATCTGCTGGTCGTGGACATCATCCCGCCCGGCCCACGTGACCCGCAAGGTATCCACGCCGCCATCTGGTCGGAGCTCACGGACGACCGATTTGAGCTGCTGCCGGGCGAACCGCTGACGCTGGTGGCCTACTCGGCCGGGGATGTCAAGACTGCCTACATCGAACCGGTCGCTGTTGGCGATGTGCTTCCGGACATGCCGCTGTTCCTGACACCCTGGTCCTACGTCCCCTTCCCACTGGAGGAAACATATCGGGCAGCGTGGGCCGGCATGCCGCGGCACTGGCGTGACGTGCTGGAGCCGCCGACGTCCTGATCTCACCCATCGTTCTACTCTATCGCCAGCGGCGCGTGCCGGGGAGGAAGGCGGCTCATTCCACGCGGCAATACACCGCCTTGAGGTAGCGCCCCTCCTGCGCGTGCAGCAGGAACGGATGGTCCGGCGCCGCCCCGGCGAGGCGCAGGATCTGCACGGTCCGCCCCGCCTGCCACGCCGCCCGCCGCAGCGTCTCCAGGAAGTCCGCCTCGCTCACCAAGCCCGTACACGAGCACGTCAGGAACAGCCCGCCCGGCGCCACCGCCTGCAGCGCCAGCCGGTTCATGTCCAGGTACTTCTTCAAGGCGAAATCGACTTCCTCGCGGTCGCGCGTCTGCTTCGACGGGTCGAGCACCACCACGTCGAAGCGCGTCCCGCCCGGCAGCACCTCGCGCAGCCACGCGAACAGGTCCGCCTGCACGAACCGCACCCGCGCCTGGTTCAGGTTCGCGTTCTGCTTCGCCAGCGCGATCACCTGCTCGTCCAGGTCCACGCCCACTACCTCGTCGGCGCCGCCCAGGGCCTTGGCGTAGACGGCGAAGCCGCCCGTGTTACAGCACAGGTCGAGGACGCGCTTGCCCTTGCAGAAGTCGGCGAGCGTCTTGCGGTTGTCGCGCTGGTCGAGGAAAAAGCCGGTCTTGTGTTTGCTGCCCGGCGCCACACGGAAGCGCAGGCCGTGCTCGGTAATGACGCCCGGAGCGGGCGGCTCCGGCTCGCGGCAGTCGAACGACTCCTGCTTCTGCACGTGCTCCTCGGCGAACCAGTAGAAGCGGCTGCCGGGATAGTGGGGGGCGAGGGCCTCCACGATCGCCGTGCGGCAGCGGAACATGCCCGCCGCGAAGAACTCGAGCACCAGTGTGCCGCCGAAGCGGTCCACGACCAGACCGCTGAGGTTGTCGCCCTCGGAAAAGACGAGGCGGTAGGCGTCGGTGACGGCGTCGAGACCGAGCCAGTCGCGGCGCAGACCGATGGCGCGGCCGATGCGGCGGGCGAAGAAGGCGGCGTCGATAGCCTCGGCGGGGTCGGTGGTCAGGACGCGCAGGGAGATGCGCGAGTGGCCGTTGTAGAAGCCGCGGCCGGCCCACTGGCCGTCGCGGTCCACGATGTCCACGACGCTGCCGCCGGGCAGGCGCGTGGCGGGCTTCTCGACCATCTTCTGGAAGATCCAGGGGTGCGAGGAGCGGCGGGCGATCTTGAGGCGGACCACCGGCAGGGCCTGGTCGGTCATGGGCGGCGGGGTGGAAGTTTCGGGTTCGGGCATGGCTGCGGGGTTCCGTAAGAGCGCTATTTCCTCGAAGGGGTCGCTCTCCTCATACTACAAGGGAATCCATCCTCGGTTGCGCCGCGCGGCCTCTCTCTCGACAAATTTCCTTGCGTCGGGGCATCTTCCCCAGTAGCATGCCGTAGTACGGGAGCCCGGCCCAGCGCGCGACGGGCCAGCTGCCGTGACTCCTCCTACATCCTTGAGCCCGGCCGTTCCGTCGGGGTAGGTTATTACCATGCTGAAGTTGACCGTCGTGTCGGACGATGGCAATCTCGTCCGCGTGCAGTGCGAGGGCGAGATCAGCCAGGTGAAGTTCCAGCTGAACGACAACCCCCTGGAAAGCCTGGTCGGCCCCGAGGTTTACAAGCGCAAGCTCGTCTTGAACCTCGAACGGGTCGAGTTCCTGGACTCCAGCGGCATCAGCTGGCTGGTCGTCTCGCACAAGCACTGCCAGCAGCAGGGCGGCACGCTGGTGCTCCACTCCATCCCGCCGCGCATCCACCAGGTCCTGCAGTTCTGCCGCATGGACAAGCTGCTCAAGCTGGCCGAGGACGAGACGGCGGCCAACGCCCTCCTCGCGGGGGCCAAGTCATGAAGGACTCGAAGGCGGCCGTCGAAACCGCGAAGGAGAAAGACGACCTGCGCCTGGACGTCAACAAACTGGCCCCCGAGGAAGCCGTCCCGCGCCTGATCGAGCACGCCGCCGGCCTGATGGCCAGCGACCTGTACTTCGGCACGAACGAGAACCACGTGGCGGTGTCGGTGCGGCACCTCGGCGTGCTGCGGCTCATCAGCATCCTGCCGCTGGAGTTGGGCCGACGCTGCATGGCCCATCTCAAAGCGGTCGCGGGCATGGACGTGGCCGAGCGCCGCCGCCCCATGGACGGCCGGCGCATCTACCAGCGGCCGGGCGGCAGCGCGATCGATCTGCGCATCAACACCATCCCGACGCTGTACGGCGAGGACTTCACGCTGCGCCTCCTCGAGCGCAACTCGCGCCTGCTGCACCTCGACCACCTCGGTCTGCTGCGCCACGACTACAACCGCCTCCTCGGCATGCTGCAGAGCCCCAGTGGCCTGATCCTGGTGACGGGGCCGACGGGGTCCGGCAAGACCACGACCCTGTATGCCACTCTGAACTACCTCAACAACGGCCAGCGCAAGATCAACACGATCGAGGACCCGATCGAGTACGCGGTCGTGGGCATCCGCCAGTCGCAGGTGAACCTCAAGATCGAGGTCGATTTTCCCGAGCTGCTCCGCGGCGTCCTGCGCCAGGCGCCGGACGTCATCATGGTCGGCGAGATCCGCGACCCGCTGACGGCGGAGACGGCGGTGCGTGCCGCCAACAGCGGCCATCTGGTGCTGGCGACCCTGCACGCCCCGGTGGCCGCCGGCGCCGTGCAGAGCATGCTCAGCCTCGGCGTCCACCCGCACTTCCTGGCCAGCAGCCTCCTCGGCTCCATCGCCCAGCGCCTGCTGCGGACCCTGTGTCCGGCCTGCCGCATCGCGTTCGATATGGGGGACACGGATATCTTCGAGGAGGTCAAGAAGTGGCTGGGGCCGGAGGAGGGCAAGGTGCTTTACAGTGCGGGGGGGTGTGATGCCTGCCATGGCACCGGGTACAGCAACCGGACGGGCGTGTTCGAGGTGCTCGTGGTGACCCGGGCGATCCGCAAGCTCATCATGGCCAAGCAGTCGCTGCAGATGGTCCGCCAGAAGGCGATCGAGGACGGCACGATCGAGTTCCGCCAGGCCGCCCTGCTCAAGGTGGCCAAGGGCGAATCGACGGTCGAGGAAGTGTTCCGCGTCGTGCCGACCGAGTATCTCGGAGTGGAAGAGTAGGTCTCGGTGAGCGTCAGGTTTGTGGGTCAGGACTCCGATCCTGACAGGTCGATGTCAGGATCGGAGTCCTGACCCACAAAGGCCGCGGTCAGACGCGGGCGCCGGTCTGCCGCTTCGCCGCCCGCAGCGTGTTGTAGAGCAGCATGGTAATGGTCATCGGCCCGACACCGCCCGGCACGGGCGCGATCGCCGACACCACCTCGCGCACCGCCGCGAAGTCCACGTCGCCGCATAGCTTGCCGTCGGGCAGGCGGTTCATGCCCACGTCCACCACCACCGCGCCGCGCTTGACCATGTCCGCCGTGAGGAACTTCGCCCGACCGATGGCGACCACCACGATGTCCGCCTGGCGCGTCAGGCTCGGGATATCGCCGCTGCAGCTGTGGCAGACGGTGACCGTCGCGTTGCAGCCCTGCGCCTTCTGCATCAGGATCAGGGCCAGTGGCTTGCCCACGATGTTGCTGCGGCCGATGATCGCGACATGCTTGCCCTCGACGGCGATATGGTTCCGCAGCAGCAGCTGCTGCACCCCGAAGGGCGTGCAGGGCAGGTAGCGCGGGTAGCCGGCGGCGAGCAGACCGAGGTTCTCCGGACCGAAGCCGTCCACGTCCTTGAGCGGCGCGACGGCGCGGATGACGTCCGCCTCGTTGATCTGGGCCGGCAGCGGCAACTGCACGAGGATGCCGTGGACGCGCGGATCGACGTTGAGGCGCGTCACGACGTCGAGCAATTCGGCCTGGCTGACGTCCTTGCGGATCTGGTGCGGGAAGCTGTCGATGCCGACCTGGGCGCAGGCCTTGCACTTGTTGCGGACGTAGATCTGGCTCGCGGGGTTGTCGCCGACGAGGACGGTGGCCAGGCCCGGCCTGACGCCGTGCGCCCCGGCGAAGGCGGCGGCCTCGGCGGCGATCTCCGCCTGCATCGTCTGCGCCAGTTGCTTGCCGTCGAGGAGGACTGCAGCCATGCGGAACTCCGAGGGGTTGTCGCGGTGCCCCCCACACGCTCGCGGCTAAACGGGGGAGGTCTGGAGTCGTTTTACAAGTTCCTCGGCCGCGCGGGCGACGTCGCCGGGAACGTCATCGTGTTCGATGGGGTGGTGCATCGCTATTCGCCCCAGTCGCGCCGACGTCGGCGCTCGTAGTCGTCCCCTTCCTCCGGGCGGTCGTGGCCGTAGCGCTCGCCGCTGTTGTCTCCCCCACGGCCGAAGGCGGCGGAGACGCCGGGCAACAGCATCATGATGAGCAGCACGATCGCGTAAACCATGCCAAGGATGGCCCCCAGCATGCTCATGATGGCGTTGAAAGTCGGGTCCCCGGACATGCCGCCGCGGAACGCCGGGGGAAGGTTTTCATGCACCCGCTGCATGGCCGGGTTGACGTAAGCGAACTGGTAGATCATGGCCCCGATCTGTGTCAGGATCGTCACGATGCCGTAGACGATCGACAGCACCCGTCCCCAGCCGCGCATGTTCAGCAGGCCGATCCCCGCCACGATCAGGAGCACGGCCATCAAGACGCCGAGGGTCAGGCTCAGGATGGTGACGGGCACGTATCCCGGGATCTCTCTCCTCATCGCTTCAAAGAGCTCCAGGACCGGGTTCCCGAGGCCGGACTGGTTGGCCATGATCAGGAGGATAATTCCGCTGCATGCCAGGCACAGCAGGGACAGCGACCCGAAGACGATGTTCAGAATCCCCATCACGGTGACCGCGGTGGGACGTTGGCGAGCCATGGTGGACCCTCATGTCGGTCGGTTGCGTCCGGCGGACCGGGCCGCCGGTAAGGTCATCGTGCGCGGCGGGAGGCCCGGTCAATCGCCCCAGTCGCGCCGCCGGCGGCGCTGGTAATCATCCCCATCTTCATAGCGGTCGCGGTCGTAACCGTCGCGGTCGTAGTCGCCGAGGCCTGCGTGGCCGGAAAAGGCAGCCGACACGCCGGGTAACAGCATCATGATGAGGAGCAGGATCGCATAAACGATGAAGACCGTCGCCACGAGCACATTCCAGACGGTACCGGCGGTCTGGTCGCCGGAATTGCCGGGGCCAGGGCCGAACGCCGCCGCGAAGTTCTGCTGCACCCGCTGTATGCCCGGCAGGACGTAGGCGAGCTGGAAGATGAGCAACCCGATCTGGCTCAGGACCATCACGATGCTGTAGAGGATCGACAGCACTCGGGCCCAGCCTTGCATGTTCAGCAGGCCGATGCCCGCCAGGATGAGCATCGCGGCCATCAGGATGCCGAGGATCAGGCTCGCGGTCGTGACCGCGGGGTAAGCCGGCATTTCGCGCTTCATCGCATCCCAGATCTCGAAAACCGGGTTCCCGAAGCCGGACTGGTTGGCCATGAACAAAAAGACCAGCCCCAGACAGGTCACGCACAGCAGGGACAGCGATCCGAAGACGATGTTCAGAATCCCCATCACGGTGACCGCGGTGGGACGTCGGCGAGGCATGGTGGACCCTCGTGTCAGTCGCAGGACGTTCACGGCGACGGGTACAAGCTTCTCGGCCCCAAGCCCACGGGTGGCCACCCGTGGGCTTTCTAAACGATTGACGGCCCCCTCAATTGTGAACCCGTACCCCGAGATCCTTGAGCGCCTTGATCTCGCCGGTCTTCGCGGCCTCGCTCAGCGGGTTGCCCGACAGGTACAGCCGCAGGTACGGCGCGAAGCGCTTGGCGCCCTCGGCGTCCGCCTTGCACATGCCCACCAGCGGCTTCAGGTCGGTGATCTTGTTGCGGTCGAGCATCAGCAGGCTCAATTCCGTCTGCTTCGTCAACGGCGCCAGATCGCCGATCTGGTTATCGGCCAGGTCGAGGGTCATCAGCTTGTTCACCTTCGCCAGCGGGCCGAGGTCCTTGACCTGGTTGCGGCCCAGCGACAGCGACGACAGCCGCGTCAGGCTGCCCAGGGGGGCGATGTCGGCGATCTTGTTCCCGCCCAGGTAGAGCGACGACAGGCTGGTCAGGCCGGCCAGGGGATCGACCTTCGCGACCGCGTTGTTCGACAGTTCCAGGTACTGGAGCCTGGTCAGGCCGCCCAGGGGGGCGACGTCGCCGATCTTGTTGCCCGCCAGGTCGAGCGATTGCAGGTTCGTCAGGTCCTTGAGGGGCTTGAGGTCCGCGACCTGGTTCTGCGACAGCTTGAGCTGCGCCAGGTTCTTGCACTTCTCCAGGCCTTCGAGGCTGGCGATGCCCTTCTTGTCCGCCTCAAGGATGTAGACGTTGTTCAGCTTTTGCTCGGTCAGCTCGGCCGTCGGCTCGTGGAGGACCATGCGGACGGCGGCCTCGAGGTTCTTGTCGGGGAAAGGACTCTTGGGAGCGGCCTTGGGCGCCTCTTTCCCCTTGGGGGCCTCCTTCTTGGCCCCCTTCGGGTCGTCCTTCTTCGCCCCCTTCTGAGCGGCGGCCGGCAGGGAGAGCGCGGCGAGTCCAATGAGGATGAATGTTGCAATCAGAAGCTTCTTCATGGTGGGCCCCTCTGGCGAGCGGCGTGGCCTTCATCCTCCCCTCTCCCCGCTGGGGGGAGGAGAGCGATGCACGTCGCTCGCGGTTGTTCTAACCTACCGGCAGGCGAGAGCAGGTTGCGGCCGTTCGCCCCGCAGCGCTGCAACCATCCGCAAACCGCTCGAATACCCAGCCCGGCTCGATCTCTTCCGGCTCCCATCCTACTGGGTCCCGCATGGCTAAAGCGCGTTCGTTCAGCCCGCATTGCAGAAGGTGGCAGCCGGGGGCGTGCTTTGGAGTGCGGCGCTCGGCGCCGCTTTCCCTCTTTCTTTAGCGCCTCCCGCGTGGGGGCCAGGGAAAGA
>JBBRPS010000089.1:0-18425 GCA_038227745.1 Gemmatales bacterium
CGGCGAGCGCGGTTCTCCGAGCCGCGGCGAAACGAGGTGCCATTCTCTTGGATTCAGTAACCAGTTGCTCGGTTCCCTCACCGCGGTTACAATCCAGCTTGAACCTACCCTCCCCCGGTTGCTGTTCCCGATCAGCTCGAAATTGCCCCCGGAGGCATGGGCGTTCTGGCGCTCCCAAGCTCCGGAGAGGATGCGGATGACCAAAACCCCCAGCAGCTTGCTGGATCGCCTCCGCCAACCGTTTGAGCCGGAAGCGTGGGCGCGCTTCGTCGCCCTCTACACCCCCCTGGTGTACTCCTGGGGCCGACGGGTCGGCCTGCAGGAACCGGACGCCGCCGACCTGGTGCAGGACGTTTTCGTCACCCTGCTCCAGGTCCTGCCGACCTTTACCTACGACCGCCACCAGAGCTTCCGTCGCTGGTTGTGGACGGTCACCATCAACAAATGGCGCAAGGACCGCAAACTCCCGGACAATCGCATGAGGCGCGGGCAAGAGGGCCTGCCGGAGTCGGTGGCCGTCGCCGATGACCTGGAAGCGATCTGGGAAGCCGAATACCAGCAGCACCTGGTCAACCAGGCCCTGCGCCTGATGCGCGCCGACTTCGAGGAAACGACCTGGAAAGCGTGCTGGGAGACGGTCGTGGCCGAGCGGTCAGCGATGGAAGTCGCTGCCGAACTGGGCCTGACCGTCGGCGCCGTCTACGCGGCCCGGTTCCGGGTTCTGAAACGGCTGCGGCGCGACCTGCAGGGACTTTTGGACTGAAGCGCCCCTTTTTCGCGTCAGGTTTTCATGTCGGCCGGACTAGGTACGGGTAGAGGCTTGCCGCCGGGCCTGGAAACGGGCTCGGTTGCGCCGTCCACCAGCTTGCCAGGGAGACCGTTTATGCCCCAGCCAGTCGTTTGTCCGGACGTGATGCAGTATCAGCAACTGGCAACCGGCCAGCTCGCGGACGCCGACGAGGAAGCCCTGCTCGAACACCTGGAACAGTGTGATTCTTGCGCCCAGAAGCTGACCGCACGGGCCGACCAGGACACGCTGGTTGAGCTGATCCGCAGGGACAAGGGGCGCGGCCACGGGGCTCCCGATGGGGTACTTGGCCGCCTGGTCGAGTGCCTGAGCAAGTTGCGCCCGGATCAAGCCTCTGCCGCGGCCGAGCAGCCCCCGCTGGCGCCCGATGCCGTCTCGGTCGCTTCCCTGCCTTTTTCCTGTCCGGGGTGCGGCAAGAGCTTCCTCGTCAAGGGTGAATGGGTCGGCAAGCAGGTCCGATGTCCCCACTGCCAGCAGGGCGTCCGCGTGCCGGTAGCTGCCACGCCTCCCAAGAAGTTCGAGCCGGCAATGGTCCCACCCAGCGCCGTGCGCAGCGTGTCGTCCGAGCCGCGCAGCCGTTTGAATGCCTCCACCGTGGATGGGGCAAGAGTCCTGAGCGGCACCCGTGATCCGGGTGCGAAGCCGCCCCCGCCGGCGGGCGACAAGAACGAGGAACCCTACGCATTCCTGGCCCCACCCCAGGCGCCCGACGAGCTGGGCCGACTCGGCCCTTACCGCGTCCTCGCGGTACTCGGCGCTGGCGGCATGGGCGTCGTCTTTCGGGCCGAGGATCCGCAGCTGGCGCGTCTGGTGGCGCTGAAGGCGATGCTGCCGGCCCTGGCCGCCAGCGCGAGCGCCCGCCAACGATTCCTGCGCGAGGCGCGTGCGGCCGCAGCGATCAAGCACGACCACATCGTCACGATCCATCAGGTCGGCGACGATCGCGGCGTGCCCTTCCTGGCCATGGAGTTCCTCGAAGGCGAACCGCTGGACGTGCGGCTGCAGCGCGAAGGCAAGCTGCCCGCGGGGGAGGTGCTGCGCATCGGCAGGGAAGTCGCGCTGGGACTGGCGGCGGCGCACAAGCGCGAGCTGATCCACCGCGACATCAAGCCGGCGAACCTCTGGCTGGAAGCGGAAACAGGCCGTGTGAAGATCCTCGACTTCGGCCTGGCCCGTGCGGTGGGAGCCGAAGGCCAGGTAACGCTGCAAGGTGCGATCATCGGCACCCCGGCCTACATGGCGCCGGAGCAGGGCCAGGGCAAGAGCCTTGATGCGCGCTGCGACCTGTTCAGCCTCGGTTGCGTGCTGTACCGCATGGCCACGGGCGAGGCGGCGTTCCACGGGACCGACATGGTCAGCACGTTAATGGCGGTGGCGACCGCGACTCCGCGGCCGCCGCGTGAACTGGAGGGCGCTGTGCCGCCGGCGCTCTCCGACCTGATTATGTCCCTGCTGGCCAAAGCGCCTGCCGACCGTCCGCCGTCGGCGCAGGCGGTTGCCGTGGCGCTGCAGGACATCGCTCGGGAAGAGAGTCATCGGCCTGCTTCGGCGGTTCCCCCGCATCGGCCGGCCAGTGGACAGCCCGCGACGAAGACGAAGCGGCGCCTCCTGGCCGCAGTGGCGATTTGTCTGCTGTCGATTGTGGTGCTTGGCCTGTGGGCCGCCGGTGTGCTCCGAGTGCAAACCAAGGACGGCACGATCGTGCTGGAGAACGTGCCAGCCGATACCGAGGTGCTCGTTGATGGCAACAAAGTGAAACTGAAACTGGCGGGCGGTGGTAAGCTGATCGAGATCCAGGCAACACCCGGCAAACGCAAGTTAGAGATCAAGGCGGCCGGCTTCAAGATGGAAACTCAGGACGTGACGCTCGCGTCCGGCGAGCGGAAACCGATCCGCATTCGCCTGGAGCCTCTGGCCGCCGTACCGGAGAAGCCCGCGACGCCCGTGCGTTCCACGACGGAGGAAAAGGGCTTCGTGCCGCTGTTCAACGGCAAGGATCTGACCGGTTGGTTCGTCGAGCGCGATGACCCGAAGTCGTGGGGCGTGGAACAAGGAGTCATCGTCGCGCGCGGGAGTAGTTTAGACCGACTGAACTTCCTGCTTAGCGATCGGGATTATGGCGACTTTGTCTTGCGGCTCGAGTTCAACCTAAGTGACCATGCGGGCAGCGGAGTCATCCTTCGCGCGGTGCCGGGAGAGATTCTGCCACACCACAACGGTCAGCGCACCTCCGAGCACCCCGTGTTCCGGCTGGAGGACCAACCCACCCGCAGCGAGGTGACCGGCACGCTGCACTGGTTGCTGGACCGAACGCACGTGGGGCCGCTGCGCGCGGCGGAGCTGTCGCCGCCCGGATCGTGGAACAAGATGGAGATCGAATTGAAGGGCCGTTCGCTGCGCGCATCCGTCAATGGCAAGCTGGTCGTGGACACCGCGCTCGCCGAGGGCGTTCTATTCAAGGACGGAACCGTTCCTGGTCTGAACCGGCTGAAAGGACGCATCGGCATGTACAAGGGCTATGGAACGGCACGCTTTCGTAACATCGAGATCAGGGAGCTAACTCGCGCGAAGACCGAAATCGAGCAGCCGTCGAAGTTTACGAGCATCCCGGGCATGGATTTTGTTCGGGTTCCCAAGGGGACGTTCTGGGTGGGCGGCGGCAGCTTGGAGGGGCCGCCGACCAGGCAAGTGGAGATCAAGCATGATTTCGAGTTAGCGAAATACCCGGTGACGCAGGAGCAGTGGCAAGCGGTGATGGGCTACAGCCCCAGTCAGTTCTCGCGACCGTGGGTCTACCCAGAAAAGGACAAGAACATCTCAGACACGGACTTGAAGCTTCGGCTGCTTCACCCCAATGCCAGTCATTATCAAGAACAGCTCAGGTTCATCTCCGACGCCGACTTGAAGCGCTTTCCCGTGGAGAACGTGTCATGGGAGGACGTCCAACGGTTTCTGACGAAGCTCAACGAACGGGAGAAAGGCAAGGGCTGGTTATACTGCGCGCCGACGGAGGCGGAGTGGGAGTATGCCTGCCGGGGCGCGGCCACCTCCAAGGCAGAGTGCTCGTTCGACTTCTACTTCGCCCAGCCGACGAACGTCGTATCGCGGAAACAGGCCAACTTCGCTACCAACAATCCGGGGGAACCGGGAGCAGAGGGCCCGCGCCTGGGCCGGCCGGAGAAGGTAGGTTCTTACGCCCCGAACAAGCTGGGGCTGTACGACATGCACGGCAACGTCTACCAGTGGTGCGACGGCATGGCCGGCGCGTTCCGGGTGTTCCGGGGCGGTTGCTGGGACTACGACAGCAGTCGTTGCCGGGCGGCGCACCGCAACTGGCGCGGGCCGGCGTACCGGAACTCCATCGTCGGCTTCCGAGTGGCCCGCGTTCCCGTCGCCACGAAGACCGAGGACGCGCCGCCGAAGAAGACTGGGACCGATCCCGTCAAGTTAGCTCCGCTGTCGCCCCGAACCGACTCGATTGTCCGGAAATTCCAGCCGTTTCTCCACCCTCCCGGGGACGAGACGCGCAAGGTCGGCAGCGTGGCCTTGAGCGCCGACAACCATCTCGTCCTCGCCTCCGGCATGGACGACGGCACAGCGATCCTGTGGGAGTCGGCCAGCGGCAAAATTCTCCAGACCTTCCGGACCTTTAACCACAACTGGATCACCATCGCGACCTTGAGCGGGGACGGCAAGTACGTCGTCACCGCGTCAGGGTTAAATGCCGCGATCCTGTGGGACGCGGCCAGCGGCCAGAAACTCCAGACCTTCGAGGGGCACACCGGCCGGGTCCTGAACGTGGCCCTGAGCGGCGACGGCAAGCGCGTCCTCACCGGGTCGTTCGACAACACCGCGATCCTGTGGGACGCAGCCAGCGGCAAGAAACTCCAGACCTTCGAGGGGCACACCGGGGCGATTAATGGCGTGGCCCTTAGCGCCGACAGCACGCTTGTCCTCACCGGGTCGTGTGACAGCACGGCGATTCTATGGGACGCGACCAGCGGCAAGAAACTCCAGACCTACCGGGGGTCCCGTTTCGATGCGGGGCATCAAGGCCGCCCCGATAGCGTGGCCCTGAGCGGCGACGGCAAGTTCGTTCTCATCGGGTTTCGGGACAATACCGCAATTCTGTGGGACGCGGCCAGTGGTCAGAAACTCCAGATCTTCGCGGGGCATACTGAGCGGGTCCAGAGTGTGGCCCTGAGCGGCGACGGCAAGCGCGTCCTCACCGGATCGTTCGACAAGACCGCGATCCTGTGGGACGCGGCCAGCGGCAAGAAAATTCAGACCTTCAAGGGGCACACCGGCCGGATCTTGAGCGTGTTCCTGAGCGCCGACGGCAAGCGCATCCTCACCGGGTCAACGGACCAGACCGCGATCCTGTGGGAGGTCAAAGCCGCGCTGAACACGCCACCGCCTCCCGCGAAGGAACTTGAGACCTGGCGACGCGACCGGATCCCTCCTCAGGGGCTGGCAGCCGCTGGCGACGGCGATCCGAAGTGGGCGCCGGCGAGTCTCGTCGCCGTACTCGGCCAAGCCCGGCCGCTTCACATGACGAGAGCCTCCAACCTGGCTTTCAGAAGGGATGGGTGCTGGCTGGCTTTTTGGAAAGATGTCAACGGAGGCTATACCATTGCCCCGCGAAGGATCGGTTATTACTCCGGCGCGAAAGATCCTCACACACAAGCCCGACGCGCAAGCGAGGAAATGCCTCGCTTGCGCGTCGGGCTTGTGTAAGGATCTTTCGCGCCGGGGTAATAGAGATTTCCGCCGGGCTGGACTCGTCACTGGCCACGAGCCGCTTTCTCCGCAGAATAGGGGAAACCTTCGCCCGTTCAGGAACCCTGCCATGCCTGCCCCCAGCGGCCAACCCCTCGACGCCCTCGACACCCCACAGCTCCTCATCGACCTCGATGTCGTGGACGCCAACCTGAAGCGCATGTTCGGCGCCTTCCGCGGCCGCGGCCTGGCGGTGCGCGTCCATTTCAAGTCGCTCAAGTGCGCCGGCCTGGCGAAGTACATCGCGAAAGCCGGGGCGAACGGCTTCCTGTGCGCCAAGCTCAACGAGGCCGAGGTCCTCGCCGACGCCGGCCTGACCGACATCTTCATCGCCAACCAGGTCGTCGGCCCGCTCAAGCTGCGGCGGCTGGCGGAGCTGGCGAGACGGGCGCAGGTGCGCGTGTGCGTGGATGACGCCGAGAACGTCGAGCAGATGGCGCGGGCGGCGCGCGCGGCCGGCTCCACGGTCGGCGTGCTGGTCGAGGTGGACATCGGCATGGGCCGCTGCGGCGTCGATCCGGGCGAGCCGGCCCTGGCCCTGGCCCGGCAGATCCACGCCAGCCCCGGGCTGCGCTTCGTCGGCTTGCAAGGCTACGACGGCCACCTCCAGCTCATGCCCGACCCGGCCGAGCGCCGCGCGAAGTGCGTCGCCAGCCTGGAGAAGCTGGTCGGGACGCGGCGGCTGATCGAGAAGGCCGGCATTCCGGTCGAGGTGGTGACGGGGGCGGGCACGGGGACGTGGGAGTTCGTCGGCGCTTACGAGGGCGTGACAGAGATCCAGCCCGGCTCGTTCGTCCTGATGGACTGCGCCTACCACGCGGTACGGCCGGAGTTCGGCTGCGCCCTGTCGATCCTGGCGGGGGTCATCAGCCGGCGACCGGGGCGCTACATCCTCGACGCGGGCAGCAAGGCGATCTCGCGCGACTTCGGCACGCCCGTCGTCAAGGGGCGGCCGGAGGACAAGGTGATGAAGCTGTCGGAGGAGCACGCGACGGTGGAGAGCGCGGACGGCGAGGTGCGTGTCGGTGACCGGCGCGAGGTGATTCCTGCCCACTGCTGCGCGACGATGAACCTGCACCGCGGCTGCGTCGCCGTGCGCGGCGGCAAGGTCGAGGCGCTGTGGCCCATCGAGGCCAGCGGGCGCTACGACTGATTCCCCAAGCCCACGGGCCGCGCCCCGTGGGTCGGAGCAGAGCCCCACGGGGCGCGGCCCGTGGGCTTGAACCGTTCCATCATGAGCAAAGAAACCCAGCTCCGCCAGGTGTTGGAGTGCGGCATCGTCGCCGTGGTGCGCTCCCCGGACAGCCGGCAGCTCGTCGAGGTGGCGCGGGCGCTCGCCGACGGCGGCATCACGGTCATCGAGATTACCATGACCGTGCCCAACGCCCTCGACGTGGTCCGCCAGGTCCGTGAGGCACTCGGCGACCGCATCCTTCTCGGCGCCGGCACCATCCTCGACCCCGAGACGGCCCGCGCCGCGCTGCTCGCCGGGGCGGAGTACCTCGTCGCGCCGACGGTCAACCTCGACGTGATCCGCCTGTGCCAGCGCTACGACAAGCTCGTCATGCCGGGTGCCTTCACGCCGACCGAGATCCTGGCCGCGTGGGAGGCGGGGGCGGACGTCGTCAAGGTGTTCCCCGCCGAGGTCGTCGGGCCGGCGTTCTTCAAGGCGATCCGCGGGCCGTTGCCGCAGGTCCGCCTGATGCCGACCGGCGGCGTGGACCTGACCACCGCCGCCGCCTTCCTCAAGGCCGGCGCCTGCTGCCTGGGCGTCGGCGGCCAGCTGGTTGAGCCGAAGGCCGTCGCCGAGCGCAACTTCGACCGCATCCGCGACCTGGCCCGGCAGTACGTCGCCGTCGTGCGGCAGTTCCGGCGCGAGCAGAGCTGACTTTTCGGGGCGCGTCCCCAGGAGGCGGACCGTGAGCGAATCGGCACCTTCTCTCCGCCGCGTGAAGAACGGGGTCGGCATGGTCTTCGCCGGCCTGGTGCTCCTCATGCTGCTGACGTTCGGCATGCTCGCCGTCACCGGCTACCCCGGCGAATCAATCCTCGGCACGGAATGGGCGCCGCTGCTGCTGCCGCTGGCCGGCCTGTTCCTGGCCATGCAGATCGTCGGCCAACTCCAGTGCCTGAGCGTGCCGCCGGAGTCGCGAGCCAGGTGGCCGCTCGGCGTGTCGCTCATGTTAACTCTCGCAGCGGTGCCGCTGTCGCTGCTGGTGCTGCTGCCGAACCCGCCGCGCTGGGCCGACCTGTTGCCGTCGCTGGCCAGCAACGCCGCCCACGTCGCGTTCTTGCTGTTCCTGCGCCGCCTCGCCGCCTACATCGGCGAGGGCGACCTTGAGATCCGCGCCGAGCGCGTCCTCACCTGCTGGGTGCTGCTGTTCTTCCTGCCTTACCTGATCCTCCTCGGCCTGCTCGCCTTCCCGCTGGTCACGACCGCGGTCGTGACGGCGCTGTTCCTCGTGTTCCTCGTGTTCCCGCTGATCGTGCTCATCCTGTATGTCAACCTGATCCTCGACCTGTTCCACGCCCTGCGCCGCCACGAGGACGCGCGCCTCGCGAAGGAGAAGCAGGTCAAGGCGGGCTGGGTGGACCAGCCGCCGTGGTAACTCCGGAGCGACCATGCCCCACGACATCATCACCTTCGGCGAAGCGATGGTGCGACTGAACCCGCCGAACTTCCGCCGTCTCGAACAGGCCCGCAGCCTGGACCTGTCCGTCGGCGGCGCCGAGCTGAACACCGCAGTGGGTTTGGCCCGTCTGGGCCACTCCGCGGCGTGGGTGTCGCGCCTGACGCGCAACCCCCTCGGGCGGCTCATCGCCAACCACGCCCGCGAGGCCGGCGTCAGCACCGACCACGTCCTCTGGACCGACAGCGACCGCGTCGGGCTGTACTTCCTGGAGTTCGGCGCCGCCCCGCGCGCCAGCAGCGTCCTCTACGACCGCAAGGACTCGGCCATCGCCGCCGTGCGCCCCGGCATGGTGGACTGGGGCAAGGTCTTCGCCGGCGCCCGGTGGTTCCACGTCACGGGCATCACGCCGGCCTTGAGCACCACCGCGGCGGAGGCCACGCGCGAGGCGCTCCAGGCCGCCCGCGCCGCCGGCGTGCGAACCAGCATCGACCTCAACTACCGCGCCAAGCTGTGGACCCAGGCCGACGCCGGCCGCTGGATGAGCGAGTTCATGCAGACGTGCGACGTGCTCATCACCAGCGAGGAGGACACGGAGCGCGTCTTCGGCATCACCGGCAAGGACTACGAGGACGTCTCCGCCCAGCTCGCCCGCCGTTTCCCGCTGCAGACCGTCGCGATCACCCTGCGCGAGAACCCGCTGGTGTGGAAGAACACGTGGACGGCGATCGCATGGCGCGACGGCAAGGTGTTCCGCACGCGCTCCTACGAGGTGGAGATCGTGGACCGACTGGGGGCGGGCGACTCGTTCGCGGCGGGCCTGATCCACGGCCTGCTGGGCGACGATCTGCAGCGCGGCCTCGACTGGGGCGTGGCGGCGAGTGCGCTCAAGCACTCCATCCCCGGCGACTTCGCGTGGGTCAATCCGGAGGAGGTCGAGGCGCTGCTGCGCGGCGCGGGAATGCGCATCAGCCGCTGAGGCAGGTGTTCTCGAGCCCACCCGTTGCAACGGGTGGGCTTTGCGGAGGTTCGAGGATGATTCACCAGTTCCTGACGCGCGAGCAGGTGCGCGGCCTGGACCGCCGGGCCATCGAGGAGTACGGCGTCTCCGGCGTGGTGCTGATGGAGAACGCTGGCCGCGGCGCCGCCGAGTTGCTCCTCAGCCTGGGCGTCCACGGTCCCGTCGCCGTCTGCTGCGGCAAGGGCAACAACGGCGGCGACGGCTTCGTCATCGCGCGCCACCTCGCCAACCACCAGGTCGAGGTGCGCGTCCTGCTGTTCGCCGACCCCGACGACCTGACCGGCGACGCCGCCGTCAATTACCGCGTTGCCGTGAAGATGGGGCTGCCGCTGGAGGTCCACGCGGGCCGGACGCCGGACCCGAAGGCGCTGGAGGCGTCCCTGAACGCCGCCGAGTGGGTGGTGGACGCCCTTTTCGGCACCGGCCTGACCGGCCCGGTCCGGCCACCGCTGGACGAGGTCATCGCGGCAATAAACCGCAGTCCGGCGCGGGTGCTGGCGGTGGACATCCCTTCCGGTCTGGACTGCGATACAGGCGAACCGCTCGGGCCGACCGTGCGCGCCCACCACACGGTCGCCTTCGCCGCCCAGAAGGTCGGGTTCGCCAATCCCGCGGCCGGGCCGTGGCTCGGGGTGGTTCACCTCGTGGACATCGGGGCACCGCTCGCGGCCGCCCGTCTCTCCTGAAGCGCGGTCGGGTTTGATTCCTCCGGGCGCGCGGTTATGCTGGGGGCTGACCCGCGCCCGTTCCTGAAAGGAGTCGCCGTGATCCGTCCGACAGTGCCCGCCGACACGCCGCCGCTCGTGGACCTCGCCACGGGGACCGGCGTCTTCAAGCCGCTGGAGATCGAAGCCCTCAAGGAAGTGCTGCACGACTACCATGCCGCCAACCACGCGCACGGGCACCGGGCAGCGACCTGCGAGCAGGACGGCCGCGTCGCGGGGTTCGCGTACTATGCGCCCGCGGCGATGACGGAGCAGACGTGGTATCTGTACTGGATCGCGGTGAGCAAGCAGATCCAGGCGCGCGGCATCGGGGCGGCGTTGCTCGGCCACGCCGAGGCGGAGATCCAGCAGGCGGGGGGACGGGTACTGTTCATCGAAACGTCGTCGCTGCCACACTATGAGCTGACGCGCCGCTTCTACCTCAAACAGGGCTACGACCTGGAGGCCACCCTCCGCGACTACTACGCCGAGGGCGATCACATGGTCATCTTCCGCAAGCGGTTCGCGGTCGGCACCGGCTGAACGAAGAGTTGCTGCGATGATCCGAGTTCTGTGCTCCGGGGTGTCCAGGGGGCTGCGGGCGGCAGACCTCATTCCCACCATCCGCGACGTCCACGGCTGAGGACAGCATGGCTAAAGCGCGCTCGTTTAGCCGCGAGCGAGCTTTAGCCATGCGGGACCCAGTAACTGGTACAGGAACAGGGGCTGACGCCCCCCGCTCGCCAGGAAACTTGTCCCTGCCGCACAGTAGAACTATATGGAGCCGACGGGGATCGAACCCGTAACCTCTTGAATGCCATTCAAGCGCGCTCCCAATTGCGCCACGGCCCCGACAGATCACCCTTCTTAAAGTAGTGCCGGCGCGGGGAAGTGTCAATCGCAGCCGATACGTATCCCAGCCCCCGCCGTGGGCAGACGGCGGGGGCCAGCCCAGCCGCTCGCTATGCTGCACGCACCCGCAAACCGCGGCTAAACGGGGAGGTCGGTTGTGGGGGACTCGTTACCGCCCGTACCAGTAGGCCGGCGTTTGCGGGGCGGGGTAGCTGACGGGCTGATAGCCCGTCCTCTGGATCCCGCCCGGCGGCGCGCCCTGGCCCGGCAGCGGCCCGGTCGGCAGCGGCGTCATCGGCTGGGGGTAGCCGTACGCGGCGGCGGGCAGGCCGTTCGGCGGCGCCTGCCAGTTCGGGTAGTGCGCCACGGGCGGGACGGCGGTCAGGCAGGGGTCGTAGGGGAAGTAGAGATACCACGGCGCGAGCGGCAGGTTGGCGTTACCGACCTGCACCTTGAGGTACACGTTGGCGCCGCCCTTGACCCTCCAGGGCGGGTAATCCCAGGCGTCGGCGCGCGCGGGCACCAGCGCCGCGGCGGCCAGCAGACCTATCCATAGGAGGTTCTTCATCGGTGGATCCTTCTCCGGGGTGGGGGCAGCAGGGGGGGAGGGCGGACCGTGGGTCAGGACTCCGATCCTGACATGGTTTGTCAGGATTGGAATCCTGACCCACGAGAAGATTGCCCACGAAGGGGAGGCGGGCCAGCGGAAAAGCGCGGAGGCGGCGGGAGGAGGCGGCGGGCGAGGCGTCGTTTTCGCTGTCGCCGGCGCGACGTGCAGTGGCGGCGCCGCGGCGGGGGTGGGCGCGGACGGCGGGCAGGAGCAAGGCCCCCGCCCGCCGCTTCCCGGCGCAGTCGTCAGTTGTTGCCGTACCAGTACGACGGCACGCCGGCGGTGCCGTAGGAGCCCCACGGCTGCTGGTAGGAGCCCGCGCCGTAGCCGTAGTAGCCCGAGTTCTGGTAGTAGTTCGGGTACTGCGGGCGGTAGCCGACCGGCTGGTAGCCGGCGTTGCCGCGGGAGGTGGTCTGGCTGTCATTCCCCTTGGCGACGGGCGGCGGGTTGGTCTGCGGCGGGGACTGGCTTGCGCCCGTGGGGACCGCGCCGTGCGCGGCCGCGCCCGGGTCGCCCTCGTAGCCGTTGTACCCGTAGTCCGAACCGATGCCGCTGCCGCCGAAGGGACTGGCGTAGGGGTAGATTCCGTTGTTGCCGTTGTTGCCGTGGCAGCCAGCGTCCGTCGGGTAGCCGGGCACCTGGCCGTTGCGGAAGGCGCCCCAGAGCCAGCAGTTGTTGCCGCTCTCGAAGTTGAAGTTCAGGCCGACGCTGAAGTTGCACTTGATCCACGCCGAGGCCTGCTGCCGCGGCAGCGCCAGCAGGACCAGGGCGAGAACGCCGATCGTCAGAAACTTTTTCACGACTCTCTCCTCTGTTCCGGAAGCCATCACGCCCCGCCGTCTTTAATCCGAATGGTGACAGCTGGGCAGTAGAAACATTGCCGCTGACCGGGCCTTCCGCCAGAAGAAAACGTGCCGGTCAGCTGCAAGAGAGCGGCGGCGCCACGGCTTCCGCCGCATTCCGCGCCGCCTCGGCGGAAATGGCGTGAATGGCTCAAGTCGTGCGGCGGGCGCCGCTGCTCCCGGGGGCAAACCCTTCCCATTGAGCGGCCACGCACCGCGATTTCCCGGCGCGTGGGGCAGTTTGATCTTGACGCCGGGATCGTGGCCGACTCGCTCCGCGAGTCGGGTCCTCCCCCGACTCGCGGAGCGAGTCGGCCACGATTCGCGCGGTCCCGAGTTGGAGCAGCTCCCCCGTGAAGTTCGGCCGCGCCCCGGTCCAGGCACCGACCTGCCCGCCGCCGCCTCCCCCGTGTAAAGGTCGATTGGTCGCCCCACACGATCATTCGGTCCAGGCACCGACCTGCCCGCCGCCGCCTCCCCCGGCCCGGGGACGCCCCACCTTGCCCGGCCTCGCCACGGCCGCATCCTCCCCGCCGCTTGGGCGGCCCGGCCTCGTGCCGCTACTCGTAGCGCAGCGACTCGATGGGGTCGAGCCGCGACGCTTTCCACGCCGGGTAGTAGCCGAAGACGACCCCGACGCCGTCCGAGACGGCGAGGGCGGTGAGGATCATCGACAGCGACGGGACCGTCGGCCAGTGCAGCAGCGCCGCGATCGCGGCGGACACGCCCCGGCCCAGCGCGACCCCCGCCAGGCCGGCGCACAGGCACAGCACCACCGCCTCCATGAGGAACTGGCGCAGGACGTCCCTGGCCCGCGCGCCCACCGCCATCCGCAGCCCGATCTCCCGGGTGCGCTCGGTCACCGACACCAGCATGACGTTCATGATGCCGACCCCGCCGACCACCAGCGAGATCAGCGCCACGCTCAACAGGAAGTTCGTCGTGCGGGCCGTCGTCGCGCCGAGCGCCTTCGAGACCTCCGTCCAGTCGCGGATCCCGAAGTCGGCCACCTGGCCGTCGCGCAGCCGGTGCCGCTGGCGGAGCAGCTGCGTCATCTGCGCGATGGCCTGCGGGACGTCCTCCGGCGCGTGGGCCGAGATGAAGATGTCATCGAGGGCGGCGATCCGCAGGAGCTGCGGGTTGTCCGCCGCCTGCAAGTCCGACCGCTGCGAGTACGGCTGCGGTTGCTGGTTCGGGTAGAGCTTGTTGAGCGTGTTGACCTGGTTCAGCGGGGACGCGGCACCCGCGCCCGGCAGCTCGGCGAACGCCAGTTTCGCGCCGTTGATGCGGAACTTGACCGTCGTCCAGGGGGCGACGACCAGGTCGTCCTGGTCCATGCCCATCATGTTCGCCCCCTTGCGGCTGAGGACGCCGACCACCTTCAGGCGGACGCCGCTCACGCGGATCTCCTTGCCGACGGGCGACTCGTCGCCGAACAGCTCGCGGGCCGGGGTTTGCCCCACCAGGCAGACGGCGGCGCTGGCCGAGACGTCGTCGTCGGTGAACGGCTCGCCTTCCGCCAGGTCGGTCCAGTTGCGCACCAGGAGGTACGTGGGCGACGTGCCCAGGATCTTCCAGGGCTGCCAGCCTGCCCCCAGTACTCTGGGGGTTGCGGTTGCCGTGGATGACCTGCATGCGGCAGTCCACCCCGGGGGCGGCCCAGCGCACCGCACTGCACTCGCGGACGATGGCCTCGCAGTCCTGGGGGGTCAACGTCAGGCAGGTCCCCGACCCCATATGCACGCCGCTGGAAGAGCTGGAGCCCGCCTCGACCTGCAAGAAGTTGGCCCCCAGGCTGGCGATCCTCTGCCGGACGGCGTCCGAGGCCCCTTGCTGGATCTCCATCATGGTCACGACGGCGGCGACGCCGATGACGATCCCCACGCAGGTCAGCACCGACCGCATCAGGTTGCGGCGCAACGCCCGCAGTGCCGTCCGGAAGGTCCGGTAGCTGGATCGCATGACCTGTCCCCTTCGCCGCCCCGGCCGAACGGCCAACCGCGACCCGTTCAACCGCCTTCGCCATTACGGCCGCCACCACAGGCGCGTCTCGGCCGTCCCCGGGCGTGGGCAAGCACGCTCACGGCCTGGGCTCGTACACCCGGATGGTCGGGCCTTCCTGCCCCTCCTGGCGCGGCACCGGCAGGTAGAGGCGGCCCTCGGCCGGGTCGAAGAAGCAGGTGCGGGCCAGCTTGGCGGTGGGCACCCTCCCCAGCACCTCGTAGTGGTCCGCGTCCCGCTGCCCGATGACGGTGAGGAACCCCGCGCCGCAGGAGACGTAGAGGCGCTTGTTCTTCGCGTCGTAGAACAGGTCGTCGATGTCCGCCGGGGTGGCTACGCTGGCGACCTCCTTGCCGGACTCGCTGTCCACGACCACGACGCTGGGCTTGTTGCGGCAGCCGATGAAGAGGCGGCGGTTGGCCTCGTCCACCGCGAGCGGGTAGGCGCGGTCCGCCAATTTGAGGGGGTGGCTGTGCAGCACCGCGTTCTTCTCCGTATCGACCACCACCAGGCGGGTCGGATCGACGGTGTTCATGTAGAGGCGCGGCCGCTTCGTTTCCAGCTGAAAGCCCTCGGGCCGGCCGGGCAGCTTGATCTCGGCCTTCACCTCCAGCGTCCGGGCGTCGATGACGCTGAGGGCCTTCTCGGCGTGGCCGACGTACACGAGGCGGCGGCGTGCCAGGTAGCGGACGTTGTCCGCCCCCGGCAGCTTGATCGACTTGAGGAGTTTGTAGTCCCGCCCGTCGAAGACGTTGCACTCCCCGCCGACGCCGTTGCCGACGTAGATGCGGTCCAGGTCGGGGGCGTAGGCGATCCCCTGGATCTTTTTCTGGCCGGGGATCTGCTTGACGAGCTTGCCGGCCTTGAGGTCCACGACGTCCAGGCTGCTGTTGGAGAGATTGGCCACGAACAGGCGGGCGTGCTTGCTGTCGATGGCCAGGTGGTCGAGGCGACCGGGCTCCCCTTTTAAGGGGATCGTCAGCAGCAGTTTCAGCAAGGCGGGTTCGCCCGCCGGCATGGGGCCAACCCCGAGCGCCAGCAGGAGCCCGGCGGCCAGCGCGGACGAGGCCAGGATGCGGTTCGCGTGCCAGTTCATGAGTCCACTCCTTTGAGTCTGCTGTTGGCGAAGGTGAGCGCGCGCAAAGCCTCCACCGCGGTCGTCAGTGGCCCTTGGCCGCCCCGGCCCCGTCCTGGGCCAGCAGCGCGGCCTTGAGTCCCCGGGCCAACTCCCCGGCCGGCCCCTTGCCCCAGAAGTGCGTGAAGTAGTACGCGGGCTGCTCGCCCGCCATGTGATTGTGCAGGGCGACGACGTGGATCCCCGCCTTGCGCAGCGCCCGCAGCACCGGCTGCACCTCGCCGGCCGTCATGATGAAGTCGCCGTCCACGGCGGCCAGGTCGTCGCCACCGGAGAAGGCCGCCCACGTCGTCAAGCCCATCGAGCCGCCCACCTTGACCCCGTGCATCGTCCCCGCACGGCCGACGACGAACTTCACCATGCCGTCCTGGCTCTCGCCCTTGTGGCCCAGGATCTTCTCCAGCGGCCCGGCCGCCACCTTGCCCGCCGCCGGCACCTTGCCGTCGAAGCGTGTCGCCGGTTGCGGCCGGTCGGCCCGGACCCGCTTGATGGCGTCCCAGACCGCCTTCACGCCGGCCGCCAGCTTTTCGGGGTCGCCGGTGCCGCCGATGTGCATGAAGAAGACGCGGGGCTCGTCGTAGAAGAAATGGTTATGCAGGGCGGTCACCTCCAGGCCGTGGTGGAAGGCCGCGTCCATCGCCGGGCTGACCTCGTCCTGGAACACGACCGTGTCGCCCATGACCATCGCCCCGTGCTTCGCGGGGGTGAACGCCGCCCAGGAGCCCAGGCCGGCGAATGGCTTGAGGTGCATGCCGTCTACCGTCACCTTTACGTCCGTGCGCGGCCAGCCGATGCGGACGACGCCGTCCTTCGTGGCGGCGGCCTTGGCCCCGGCCGCCTGGCCGATCTTCTCGGCGTCCAGGTGCCCCGCCCGGCACCGTCCACCTCCGGTGTACATTGTCGCCGAGGGAGGCGGCAGCGCGCAGTGAACGCCAAATTAAAAGCGGTTAAGGTACGACCGCTGGGCGACCTCACCGACCTGCAGGCTCTGCGCCCTGGGCGGCATAGCCCTTGAAGCCGTCTACTTCTTACAGCCGCCCCCTGAACAGCCGGAGGGGCCGTCTCCGGCCAGTGGCAGGGACAACCTGATCTTCTCCCACGGGCTGCCTCCGTGACCTACTCGATCCGCAGAGTCGTCTCGCGTTTTATCGAAAACGCCCTTTGTAAGGACGTACCAGCAGAAGTAACAGGCTATCCGGAAAGCCACCAGACATGGCGTCTGATGCGGAAAAACGCTGGGAATTCAGGGGTTAGACACTACGTCTGACCACTTTCCGAATAGCCTGTAAGTCCTGAGGGGAGCGGAGACAACGAGGGGAAATTGGTGTCGGTTCATTTTCCGCCCGTCTACCGGGCGGCCGGAAAATGAACCGACACCAATTTCCCCCCACCAATTTCCCCGGGGCCGTCCTGTGCGCGCCGCGGGGCGGTCAGCCTTGAGGGCGTGGCTCACAGAAGACCGACTCGATGCTCAGAGTGCCGGGTTCAGCCCAGTCGTTGACGAGGAAGTGGAACCAGTAGTTGGCGCCTGTGCCGGAGGCAGCCGCCTTGAAGAGGAAGCAGTCAGGGTCTTTAGAGGGAGCGCCTGGAGAGGAGGGCGTCGCCGGCCTCTTCGAGGCGCGCCACGATGCGCGACCAGAGCCGGAGGATGCCCGCACGGTCCAGGCCGGAAGCGCCGATGGCGCCGCGCACGGCCGGCTTACTCTTCACCCTGCAGCTCACGGAGGATGGCCCTGGCGTCCACGGCTTCTTCGGCCTTCGCCGCCGCCAACTGGGCCGGGTCCCAGTTGGGTTCCGGCCCTGGGGTCGTCGTCGCCTCCACCAGGCGGTCGGCCAATTCACCCCGGGCCGCATCAAGATCCGTGTGAATCATGACGGGATAACCCCCCTGGGCCATCAAGGCGCAGGCTTCCCGGATGACGTCGATGAACCGCATGGCGACCTGGAGCACAATCGCCGCTTCTCCCCTGCAGCTGGGATCGTCTTCGCCCTTCTCGGCTATCTCCCGCCAGACGTCGTCCCAAAGTCTGCAAGCCGACTTCCCTTCCAGCGCCGCCCGGTCGGCCATGTCGGCCAGCAGGGTCTGGACGGCGCGGTTGGAGATGCGCTCCCGCTTCTTGGGGTCGAAGATGTCGTGGACCAATTCGCTAAGTTCATCAACGTGCTTGAGGCGGACGCTGCGGGCGCGGGCGGGCAGGGTGTCGGCGGGGTTGACCACGGCTCTTCCTCCTCTTCCGACGCCAGCGGGCTTAGGGACGGCGGGCTTGATGCCTCCATCCTGCCACTTTCCACCCGAGCCGTCAAGCGGGGGCGGTCCCGCAGCGCCTCTCCGCCTCTCCGCACGCGGGGTCCTTTCGCCTCGGCCCCACCCGGCGCCGCGGGGAGCCTTGTTAATCCGCCCCCTCTGTCTCGTCGTATTGGGTTACGGGACATAGCCGTCGGCGCCGGCTCCCCGGGCCGGCCGGTGATTACGCTTGCCAACCCGGGGGGGCTGTGAGACAATCACGGCAACCCCTTGTCGCAGTTGCGGTTTTTACGAGGCGCCGCCCGGGATGGATGACGGGGTGCGGCGGCGTGCCCGGCCGGCACACCCCTCGGAGCCCCGACAGGTACAGGTTCGGGAGAAGCACAACCATGCGGAACATGCGTCGCTTGTCAACGGCGGTGGTGGCGGCAGGAGCCCTCACCGCCGCGGTGTTTTTCCTCGCCCCCGACGCCCAGGGACAGCGGGTCCGCCTCGGCCCCAAGGTCATCATCCAGACGCCGCCGACGCCGCCGATGCCCCCGGTCGGCGACACCAACCCCGCGACGCAGTTCAGCGCCATCAAGCTCATCGAGAAGGATGAGTTCCAGCAGTACATTAACCTCGCCCAGGACTACCTCGCCGGCAAGCAGTACGACAAGGCCGTCAAGGCCCTGCAGCGCATCCTCGACAACAAGGAAGACTACTACGCCCAGGTCAAGCGCACCGACTCCCGCACCGGCGCGGAGAAGGTCCGCTGGGCCAGCGTCAAGTTCGAGGCGAATAACCTCCTCGGCTCCA
>JBBRPS010000090.1:0-18325 GCA_038227745.1 Gemmatales bacterium
AAGTACCAGATGAGCATCCCCGGCCTGTTCGAGGGGGTGGTGCTGAAGATGCTGGCGAAGGCGCCGGACGCGCGCGACCAGACGGCCGGGGAACTGGTCGCCGAGCTGGAGCGGATCGGCAAGTTCCAGGGCGTGACCGCGTGAACGGATGCGGATTTGCTGGGTGCTCTCCGGGCCGGCTCGGGTATCCTGAAGCGCACCACGGCAACCCGCTTCAGGATCCCGGCCATGCACCGACCCCTTGTCTGCCCGATCATTCGCATAGCCGGCGTGGTTGTCAAGCACGGTGAGGGGCTTGGCGGCGGCTTGGCGGTCGGGACGCAGGAAGGAGACGCGGAGAACTCCTCACGACACTACCGTCAATCAGTATCGCGGAAACCAGCTGAAATGAACCTACAAGGGGACATTCATCATAATTCCGCTCCGCAGGAGCGGAATTATGATGAATGTCCCCTTTTCCGGCTCAGGTAAGGGTTGAGAAAAGATCCCCTTCACATCCACTCAGCGCTGTCACCTCGCGGGCGGCGCATCGCCCGTCGCCCCGCCCGTGCCGCTTCCCTGGAGGCGCGCCTGCCATTCGTCGATCAGCCGGCCGATGCCCCGGTACGAGAAGTCGAGGTTCGCCAGCTCGTCGGCGTGCTCCAGCGCCTTCGTCAGGTCGCCCGCCTCGGCCGACCCCTGCGCCAGCTGAAACAGCACGTCCTTGCGCAGCGTGCTCTCGCCGGCGGGCAGGCTCTGGAGCGCCTCCGCGAAGTTCCGCTGGGCCAGCCGCCAGTTGTGGCGTGCCTTGAAACCGTAGCCCAGGTAGACCAGCGCGCGGGCGTGAAAACGCGGGTCGGCGCGGGCGACCTGCAGCTCGCGGATCGCCTCGTCGATCTGCCCGGCCTTCAGCAGGCGCACCCCCATCTCGAAGCGGTGGCCCGCTTCCGTCGGGAAGCGCTCCGACTTTTGCCGGAACAGGTCCAGCTCGCGCGTGTTGATCTCCTTGAGCAGCCGGGTGCGGAGCTTGCGCAGCGCCTCATCGCCGGGCTGTTTCCGCACCCGCTCCTCCACCACCGCCAGGTTGTGGCGGAACGGCTCGATGTCCAGGTCGGCCATTTCGGCCGCCAGCTCGAACGGGTTCCCCGCGCGCTCCAGGCCGCACTGGAGTACGGCGCGCGCCTCGTCGGGCTGGCCAGCCCGACGGTACAGGGCGGCGAGGTCGCGGTAGGCATGCGGGCTGGACGGTTCGCTCTTGATCCGCGCCAGCAGCGGCGCCGCCTCGCGCGCCGCCGCGCCGGTGGCCTCCGGCAGGGCGGCCACCTCCTCGGTGTCGTCTCTCGAGCCGCCGGTGCGCAGCGCCGGCGTCTGCGGCAAGGTGTCAGCCTTCGCCGCCGCCTCCGCCTTGTCCGCGTCCTGCCCACCCGCGCCGCCGTGGATTTTTCGCTCGTAATCGCCGCGCGCGATCGTTTCGCGTGCGGCCAGCTCGCGGGCCTTGTCGTGGGCCTCGGCGTCATCCGGGGCGGCCTTGCGGACGAGCTGCCACAGGACGAAGGCCTGCTTGAAGTTGCCGCGCTGCTCGTACAGCCGCGCCAGGCTGCGGTTGACGGCGAGGTTGTCGCTGTCCTTGCGGCGGGCCTGTTCGAGCGACCAGACGGCCTGGTCGAGCAGGCCCAGTTCGGTGAAGGCGTCGGCCATCGCCATCTGGGCGCCGAGGTCCCAGGGGTTGCGGTTGAGGATCTCCTCGGCGTGCTCCAGCGCCTTGGCGTACTCGCCGGCGCGGGCGGCGGCCTTGAGCCGCAGCCGCGACCCAGCGCTGGTCAGCAGGGAGAAGCGGCTGCCGCGCTGGTTGTCGCCGTGTTTCTTGCGCTGCGTGTGCCGCAGGGCGTTGCGGTAGATGAGGTTCGCCGGGTCGAGCTTGCAGCACGTCAGCAGCAGCTGGATGGCGTAGTCGTGGTTCCCGCTCTGGAGCACCTGCTGGGCGCGCTCGTACTGTGCGGCGGTGACGCGGCGCTGCTCGGCGGTCAGAGGGGGTACTTTCGATTCGGTTTTGTCCGCCATTGGACGACTCGTCCGGGCGACACGATGGCCGCGCCTGTAAGAAGGGAAGAGCCTCTCCGCCTGACCCTGGTGGCCCTGCGGGACGGTCCGAAGGCGGACGGGTAACGCGAAGAGGCTCCGGCAGGCCCACGGGCCGAGGCGCGTGAGCGTCAGGTTACACTTCGGGCCGTGGGTCAGGACTCCGCTCCTGACATGGACTTGTCAGGAGCGGAGTCCTGACAAGTCCATGTCAGGAGCGGAGTCCTGACCCACAAACCCAACCGCATCTTACACCAGTTCGCGGATCGGCGTGCGGTCGTCCAGGATGTGGACGGGCCGGCCGGTGCCGTTCGTGAACGTCTGGGTGGGGTCGATGCCGACCGCCCGGTAGATGGTCGAGAGGATCTGCGGCGGGGTGCAGCGGCGATCCTGCGGCCGCTCGCCGCGGGCCGTGCTGGAGCCGACCGCCTGGCCCATGCGCAGGCCGCCGCCGGCGATCAGGCACGACATCACCGGCGACCAGTGGTCGCGACCGGCGCCGCGGTTGATGCGCGGGGTGCGGCCGAACTCGCCCCACATGACCGTCACCACGTCGTTGCTCAGGCCGCGGTCGTGCAGGTCCTGGATCAGGTTGGCGACGCCGCGATCGACCTGCGGCAGCTGGCGGCGCAGGGTCTGGAAGTTGTTGCCGTGCGTGTCCCAGCCGCCGACCGACAGCGTCACGCAGCCGACGCCCGCCTCGACCAGGCGGCGGGCGGTGAGGAACTGCTCGACGCCACGGTAGCGCTCGCGGACGTTCTGCGGCTCGCGCTGCAGGTCGAGGGCGGTGCGGACGCCGCCGGACGCGATCATGTCGAAGGCGCGCTGCGTGAAGGTGTCGAGGCCGGATAGGGTGCCGTTGTTGTCCAGCTCGCTGCGCATGCCGTCGAAGCCGCCGAGGAGCGTGCGGCGCTCGCCGACGCGGTCGGGGTTGACGCCGTTGGCCATGCGCAGGTTCTGCACGCCGGGGCCGCTCGGCGAGAAGGGCCGGTGGGCGATGCCGAGGAAGCCGGGCTCGGTGCCGCGGCTCATGCCACGCAGGCTGACGAAGGGCGGCACGTCGCCGGTGTTGCCGCGGAGGCGCGAGACGACCGAGCCGAACGACGGGTGGTTCGAGGTGCGGTTCTCGCGGTCGCTGTAGCCGGTCATGACGAGCGTGTCGGAGTGCTCATCCGCGGAGACGATGGAGCGGACGCAGGCAAGCTTGTCCCACATGCGGGCCTGCATGGGGAAGTGCTCGCAGATCTGCACGCCGGGCACGTTGGTGGCGATCGGCCGGAACTCGCCGCGGAACTCGGCCGGCGCCTCGGGCTTGAGGTCGTACATGTCCATGTGCGACGGGCCGCCCGGCAGGTAGATCATGATGACCGATTTGTTCGCGGTCGGCCGGCCGGTGTTGGCGGCCGCCTCGGAGCGGAGGCGGAGCATGTCGGCCAGCGTCAGGCCGGCCCCGAACGCGCCGACTTGCAGGAAATTGCGACGCGTGATGCCGTCGCAGAAGCCCTGCTTGGCACCCCAGAGTGTGAACATGAGTGGACCCCCCTTACAAAAGAACCGAACCCTTGGGCGACAGGTTGATGGTAATCTCCCGCTCGAGGGCGGGCAATCGAAATTTCACGAATGTTGCGCGACCCACAAACCGCTCTGGGCGACACACTTTTTAACACCCCTCGGGGCCGCACAGGACCGCGCGGAGGAAAGCGACGGCCTCGGGGATCGGACCGTCCTCGGCGCGGCGTCCCTTCGGGCACCAGCCGCCGCAGGGCAGTCCGAGTTCGAGGGCCACGTCGAGGGCGGCGCGGTCCACGCCCGTCTGTCCGCCCGAGACGATTCGCTGCAGGGGAACCATGCCGCCTCCAACCTTCGGGCCGTGGAGCTCTGACACCTACTGGGTCCCGCATAGCTAAAGCGCGTTCGTTTAGCCGCGAGCGGTGAGCCAGATCCCGCTACGCGGGGCGAGCGCTCGCCGCTCGCGGCTAAACGAACGCGCTTTGACCGTGCTGCCCTCAATAAAGTAGAACTATCGTCCGCTTCGTTTTCGTCCTTGCATGCCCGCACGGCGGCGGGTAGCGTGGAGCGTTATCGCCTGCGTCGCGCGGGCCAGGTTGGTCCCCATTCCCAGGAGGGCGCTCGCCCGCCTCGCCCCGGGCGGCGCAAACCGCCATGACCGCTATCTGCCCGCGCTGCTCGCGCCCCAACCCGACCGGCGCCCGCTACTGCCACCACGACGGCATCGCCCTGGCCGGCGCCGCCTCCGGGCCGCTCGACATCGCCCGCCAGCCGTTCCCCGCCCCGTTCGTCTTCCCGTCGGGCGCCGCCTGCCGTAACTTCGACGAGCTGGCCGTGGCCTGCGAGCGGCACTGGTCCGAGGCCGCCGAGCTGCTGCGCCAGGGCTACCTGCAGCAGTTCCTGAATTTCCTCGGCCGGGCGGACCTGGCCCTGGCCGCCGAGCAGGCGGCCCACTCCCCCGACCGCGACCGCGGCCTCGACCAGCTCCTCGCCCGCCTGCCCGCCCCGTCCCTGGCGCCGCCCCGGCTCGACGTGCAGCCGCCGCAGGTCCTCCTCGCCGCCCTGGCCGTGGGCCAGGACTACCAGTTCACGCTGGAGCTGCGGAACGCCGGCGGCCGCCTCGTCTCCGGTTCGATCACCGCGGACTGCGACTGGTTGGCGCTCGCCGAGCGCGGCGCGTCGCGGCTGATCCAGTTCACGCGCACCCTGACGGTGCCGGTCCGCGTGGTCGGCCGGTGCCTGCGCGCCGGGGCCAAACCACTGGAAGGGAAACTGATCCTCGAGACGAACGCCGGCAGTGCGGTCGTCCGGGTCGCGGCGCCGGTGCCGGCCCGGCCGTTCGGCGAGGGCGTGCTGGCCGGCGCCTGCACGCCGCGCGAGCTGGCGAAGAAGGCAATGGCCGCACCGCGCGCGGCGGCGCCGCTGTTCGAGAGCGGGGCGGTGGCGTGCTGGTACCAGGCCAACGGCTGGAGTTACCCGGTGCCGGGGCCGGCCGCCTCGGGCCTGGCGGCGGTGCAGCAGTTCTTCGAGGCGCTGGGCCTGACGGCCCCGCCGCGCGTCGAGCTGAGTGAGCCGCAGCTCCGCCTGCGCGGCGCCCCGGGGGCGCGACTGCACGAGCAGGTCATGGTCTACACGAGCGAGGGGCGGCCGGTCTACGCGCACGGCGAGGGCAGCGAGCCGTGGCTGGCGGCCGGGCGGGCGGTGTGCCGCGGCACCGTGGCCACGGTACCCATCGAGGTGACCGTGCCTTCACGGCCCGGCGAGGAGGTGCGCGCCATCGTGCGCGTCGTGGCCAACGGCGGCCAGCGCTTCGACGTGCCCGTTACCATCCTGGTCGAGGCGGCAGCGCCCGCGGCCCGGCAGGCGTCGCCGGCGCCGGCGCCACCGCCTCCCGCCGTGCAGCCGCCCGCCGCGAGCCCCGCGCCCGCGCGCTCCGGCTGGCGCGACCTGCTGCCGGTCGGCGTGCTGGGCCTGCTGTTACTCGGGCTGGTGATCGCGGACTTCCTGCGCGACCTGCCGCGGCCGCAGCAAGTGGCGGTGCGCGAGGAGACCGCCTTCGCGGTGCAGATCCAGGACGAGCCGGACGAGGGGCCTGCCGGCGCCGCGGCCTTCAAGATCGAGGACGAGCCGGAGGAGCGGGTCGGCAACGCGCCGCCCGCCCCCGTGAAGGTCGAGATCAAGGACGAGCCGGCCGAGGGCGGACCGGCGGCGCCCATCGACCCGACGCCGCTGGTGAAGTACGCCCTGCGCTCGCCGAACGGCCTTCCCCTCCGGCCGGAGCTGACCGACAATCGCACCGGGCCGAACACGGCGTCGCCCCCGAACCTGGGCATCGTCATGCCCCTCAACCCGCTCTCCTTCGGCGTGAGCGCCACCGACGCCGCCGGGACCGCGCGGAACAAGCTCCTCACCTGGTCCGCCAACGGGCACAGCAACTCGACGGTCGTCCGTCTCGACGGGGCCATCACGGAGCTGGGCGGCAACCGCGGGCGCGTGGTCCGCATGGCCGTGCCTGACTTCGCCGAGGGGATCAAGCCGACGCCGGGGGCCGCCTCGCCCGCGCAGACCACCTGGGTCGTCGGCGGCGACGCGAACGGCGACGGCGGCCTGCGCTTCCACCAGGTCTTCGAGGTCGTCCCCGGCCAGGTGACGACCGTCGGCGGCGCTCCACGGCGACGGCTCGACACCGTCCTGGTCCGCTGGGTGATCGAGAACCGCCAGGACCGCGGCGCCCGCGTCGGCCTGCGTCTGCACATGGACACGCTCATCGGCAGCAACGATGGCGTGCCGTTCACCGTCCCCGGCCAGCCCGGCCTGGTCAGCACCTCCGCCGACTTCCGCCGCCCCGAGGACGTGCCCGACTTCGTCCAGGCGCTGGAGAACCCCAACCTGCAAAGCCCCGGCACCATCGCTCACCTCACGACCAAGGTCGGCAGCGGCCTGGAGCCGCCCGACCGCCTCAGCCTGACCTACCAGGCGTTCTGGGGCCTCGGCTTCGACCCGATCAAGAACTGGGATTACCCGATCCACAATATGGGGAACGATTCGGCCGTCGTCCTCTACTGGTCGGACCGGAACCTGCGGCCGGGCGAGAAGCGGGCGATCGGCTTCGCCTATGGCCTGGGCCAGCTCACCAGCAGCGCGCGGCTTGGCGTCACACTCGGCGGCTCGTTCGAGCCGGGGAAAAACTTCACCGTCACCGCGTACGTCAAGAACCGCCAGCCCGACCAGACGCTGCGCCTGGACCTGCCCGAGGGCCTGCGCCTCGTCGAGGGGGCGGCGACGCAGACCGTCCCGCCCGCGGCGGCCGGTGGCACGAGCCTCGTCACCTGGAAGGCGCGGGTGGAGCGGACCGGCACGTTCCGCCTGACGGTCCACTCCAGCACCGGCCAGTCGCAGGCCAAGACGCTCGCCATCGCCCGCCCCGACGGCGGCAAGCTGGCCCTCGACCTGTCCGGCTCCTTCGCTCCGGGCCAGGCGTTCGACGTGGCGGCGAAACTGACTCCCGCCGCCCCCGGCCAGACGCTCACCCTGCAACTGCCGCCCGGCCTGCAGCGCGTCGAGGGCGAGGAAGTGCAGGCTGCGGACGGGATGCCGGTGCGCTGGCGCGTGCGCGTGCTGAAGGCGGGCAAGTTCCCGGTGCGCGTGGTCTCCAGCACGGGCATTGCCCAGGCGAAGACGCTCACCGTCGTGCAGCCCGGCGCGGCGGCGTCGAACTTCCGCATTGCTCTGAAGGGTGACTTCGCCCCGGGCCGGACGTTCACGGTGAGCGCCGAGGTGTCGCACCCCGCCCCCGGCCAGACATTGACCCTGCAGTTACCCGCGGGCTTGCAGAGGGTCGAGGGGGGCGAGGTGCAGCGCGTGCCGGAGGCGGCGGTGGCTTCCTTGAGCTGGCAGGTCAAGGTGCTGCGGGCCGGCAAGTTCCCGGTGCGCGTGGCGTCGTCCACGGGCGTCGTGCAGCGGAAGGACCTGAGGATCGAGGAGCCCGGCGGGGCGGGGCGGTTCAGGTTCGACCTGGTCGGCGACATCCGGCCGAGCAAGGAGTTCGAGGTCGCGGCGAAGGTGGCGGAGCCGGTGGCCGGGCAGACGCTGACGCTGGTGCTGCCCGACGGTCTGCAGCTCGTCGAGGGGGCGGTGCGGCAGGCGGTGGGGCCGACGGCGGCGGTCACCTGGCGGGTGCGCGTGGTGAGCAGCGGGCGGCTGCCGGTGCGCGTCGAATCCTCGACGGGGCTGGTGCGGACCAAGACGATCACACTGACCCAAAGCACGGACAGCACGCTGTTCGGGCGCTGAGTCCGCGCAGACATGATTTCAACAGCGGTATTACTCCGGCGCGAAGGATGGTCACACAAGCCCGACGCGCAAGCGAGGGATCCCTCGCTTGCGCGTCGGGCTTGTGTGAGGATCTTGCCTGTCGGCGTAATTGGCGAGGCAAGAGTGCCTCGCCTACCGCTGTTGGAATCCCGCGGGTGTCGTTACGAGGGAGACCCATGTCGTTTCGCCGTTTCGTGTACTGGTGCGCCGTCTGCGGCGCCTGGTCGGCCTTCTTCGGCTGGACGCTCGGCCGCCTCCTCGCGCCCGCCGGCGCTCAGCACGCGGATACCGCGGCCGCACCCGGCGACGACAGTCTGTGGCCCGACCTGCTCCGCGCCAGCGTCCTGGGCCTGTTCCTGGGACTGGCGGTCGCGCTCGGACTGAGCCTGCTCGACACGCTCTGGAACCTCTCGCTGCGCCGTTTCGGCCTGGTCTTCCTGCGCGTCGGTACGGCTCTGCTCGTCGGCGCGGCCGGCGGGTTCCTGGGCGCCTTCGTCGGCGCGCTGCTCTACGGCCTGACGCAGTGGAGTCCGCTCTTCCTGCTCGGCTGGACGGTTGTCGGCCTGCTGGTCGGCGCCTCGGTTGGGTCGTTCGAGGTCGTCGCCGGACTGGCGCGACGCCAGAACCTGGGCGGGGCCGCCAAGAAGTTCCGCAAGTGCCTCGTCGGCGGCGGCGTGGGCGGACTGCTGGGCGGTGCGGTCGCCCTGGGGCTGCGCGCCCTGGCCGCGGTTGTCTTCGGTGACAAGGACGAGAACCGCCTCCTGAGTCCGACGGCCCTCGGCTTCGTCGCGCTCGGCGCCTGCATCGGGCTGCTGGTCGGCCTGGCGCAAGTGGTGCTCAAGGAGGCGTGGGTGCGCGTGGAGGCCGGCTTTCGCGCCGGCCGCGAAATGATCCTGGCCAAGCAATCCACGTCCATCGGCCGCGCCGAGGGTTCCGACATCGCCCTGTTCGGCGACGGCGGTGTCGAGCGGCTGCACGCCCGCATCGTGCAGGAGGGCGGCCGCTATTACCTCGAAGAGGCCGGGCCGACCGCGGGGACATTCGTCAACGACCGCAAGTTGCAGGGCCGCGTGGCGCTGGCCTCCGGCGATCTCATCCGCGTCGGCCGCAGTGCCCTGCGCTTCCACGAGAGACAGCGGCGAGCCATGAATTCCTGAGAGCAGCGTGGGCCATGTTCCAGCGAGCCTCCGGGATTACCCCGGCGGGGTCTGCGGGGGTGTCGCTGCGCGACGGGCCGCCGGCTCGCTCCTTCGTCCCTCGCGTCCGCCGAGAGGTGACCGACGGGCGCAATTGTGCCGAAAGAAGGGCCTGTGCCGTACCGCCCGGTCGTGAGGGCCACGGCCGTTCGCCGTCGCGGCAATGTCGGCGACCCGCGCCGGCCGATGAAGAGGTCGTGACTTCGACCTTTGCGACCGCGGGGAAAACAGCGATGCGCGGCAAGCGAAATGGTTGGTCGGCGGCGCTGGTGTTGTTGCTGGGGCTGTTTGCGGCAGGGCCGGCATCGGCCGGGCCGTATTTCGGGGAGTGGACGCCGTGGTATTGCCCCCACGACTGCCCCCCCGGCACGTACTCGCCGCTGCACTACTGGGCGCCGCGAGTGTACCGGGCGCGGGCGTGGGTTCACCCGTCGTACCTGGACCAGTATCCGCCCGGACCGTGTCCGCCCGTCCCGGCGACGTTCCAGTTCAGCCGGTACCGCTGCCCCGGTGTGCTGCCGGCGCCGAGCGCTCCCTACGCCAACCCGACGGGGTATTACGGCCGCCCGGTCGTCCACGATGGGTACTAGACGTGCCGCAGCGCCTCGATGGGGTCCAGGCGCGAGGCGCGGTGGGCGGGGTACCAGCCGAAGACCATGCCGACCGCCACCGCGAAGCCCAACGAGAGGAAGATCGCGAAGACGTCGAGTCGGACCGGCAGGTACGAGGCGAAAAAGACGCGCGCCACCACGGGGAGGCCGAACGCGACCGCGAGCCCCACCGCGATGCCGAGCAGACCACCAATGCTGGTCTGGACCACCGCCTCGATGATGAACTGCAGGGTGATGTCGCGGCGCTTCGCCCCCAACGCCCGCCGGATGCCGATCTCGCGCGTCCGCTCCGTCACCGTCGCCAGCATGATGTTCATGATGCCGATGCCGCCGACAAACAACGAGATCAGCGCGATGATCACCAGCAGCCCGGTGAAGCGGTTCCGCTCCCGCTCCGCCGCCTCCAGTCGATCGAGCGGCACCGCCACCTCCCAGTCCTTCTTGGTGTGGTAGCGCTCCAGGAGACTGCGTACCAGCTCCCCGGTGCTGCGGACGTTCGCGATGTCGTTGATCGTCAGGGTGATCTGGTGCAGCTGGACCTCCTCGGCGGTGCGGCTGCTGCCCTGGACGATGCGGATGCGCGACCCGAAGCGCACCTTGCAGGTCTGGATTGGAATGTACACGTCCTTGTTGTAGTCCTCCTGCGATTGCTCGCCGCCGGTGGTCCCCCGCGCCACCCGTTCCTTGATGACGCCCACGATCAGGTACTGGTGCTTGCTCAGCACGACCGTCTGGCCGACGGCCTTCTCGAAGGGGAACAGGCGTTCGGCCACGTGCGCGCCGAGGATAACCACGTTGCGGTAGCGCTGGGCGTCGCCCTCGTCCTTCTGGTCCTCGCCGTCCACGAGGAACCTGCCGGCAGCCATCTCGAAGCGGTTGATCCGCACGTACGCCTCGGTGGTGGCGACGACGCGCGCGTTAAACACCCGTTCGAGGTGGCGGACCTCGTTGGGGAAGATGCGCATGGGCACCTGGCCGACCACCGTGCCGATCATCGCCGGGGTGCAGCGATCGTAGTCGTCCCAGGTCAGGCCGTAGTTCGCCACCCACGAGCGGCGCTGGCTGCCGGAGGAGTCGTCCACCGGCTTGACACTGCGGATGATGACGTTCGTCGTCCCCTGGCGGCGGATGTCCTCCAGGGCGTCCTCCATGCTGCCCTTGCCGAACGCCATCAGGGCGATCACGGCGGCGGTGCCGATGATGATGCCGAGCACCGACAGGACGGAGCGCAGCTTGTGCAGCCAGAGGCTGCGCAGGGCCAGGACGAAGCCGCTGCGCCACTTGACCCAGAACGCGGTGAAGCCGGAAGAGAAAGAACCCAGCATGGGAGTCGAACCTTGGTCAGGAGTCAGGAGTCAGGAGTCACGAAGAGATCCCTCGCTTGCGCTTCGGGCTTGTATGCTGACTCCAGATGGGGGTGGAGCGCCACCGCCTCGGGCGCGGCCCCGGGCGGCGCCCGGTCGTTACGCACGTCCGACTCGATGTGGCCGTCGCGCATGCGCACCGCGCGCCGCGCCCAGGCGGCGATGTCGGTCTCGTGCGTGACCATGATGATCGTCTTGCCCGCGTCGTTCAGCTTGCGCAGCAGCCGCATGACCTCCTCGCTGGTGTGCGAGTCGAGGTTGCCGGTCGGCTCGTCCGCGAGGATGATGTGCGGGTCGTTCACCAGGGCGCGGGCGATGGCGACGCGCTGCTGCTGGCCGCCGGAGAGCTGCGTCGGCCGGTGGTCGAGGCGGTCGCCCAGGCCGACCAGCTCCGCCAGGGCGATGCAGCGCCCCTGCGTCTCCTCGTTCAGCCGCAGGCCCTGGTACAGCAGCGGAATCTCGATGTTCTCCACGACCGTGTACTGCGCCAGGAGGTTGTACGACTGGAAGATGAAGCCGATGTAGCGGCTGCGGACCTCGGAGAGCTGGTCGTCCTCCATCTGCGAGACGTCCTCGCCGCCGAGGTAGTAGTGGCCGCTCGTGGAGCGGTCGAGGCAGCCGAGCAGGTTCAGCAGGGTGGACTTCCCCGAGCCGGACGGACCCATCAGGGCGATGAAGTCGCCCTCCTCGAAGTCGAGGGTGACGCCCCGCAACGCAGGAACGACGACTTCTTCCATCTGGTAATGTTTGACCAGATCGACGACACTCGCGACGACGCCCATCAGGGGTTGGTTCCTCGGGATGCAAAAGGACTCGGAGATACCGTTTCACCGCTCGCGGCGAAACGGGTCAGTTCGCCACTTCCAGGCCATCGTCTCGCAGCTTCTGCCGGGCCCGCTCGCGGGCCTGAACGTCGGGAATGCTGTTGATCAGGTCGCGGCGTTGCGCGGGCGTACCGCCGCGCATCTTCGCCATCCAGGCCTGCCGCTGCTCCTCGGTAGGCGCGGCGGCGACGCCCTTGCCGCCCGGCGCCCCCGGGCCCTTGAAGCCGTCCGGGCCTTTCTCGCCGCCCGGGCCTTTCTCGCCGCCCGGGCCCTTCTTGGCCTTCTTCTTCTTGCCGCCCTCGCCGCCCGGGCCTTGCCCTTCCTCGTTCCGCGAGCGGGCCGCGCCGGGCTTCAGCTCGCTGCCCTCGGCCAGCAACGGCCGCGGGTTGAGCACCACGCGCTCGCCCTCTCTCAGGCCGGACTTGACCTCCACCAGCCGCTCGTTGCTCATGCCGACGACGATGTCGCGCAACTCCGGCTGCCCGTCGCCGCCGACCACGAAGCACTTGCGCTCGGCGCCCATGCTGATGGTGCCGACCACCGCCTGCACCGGCACGACCGTGACCGGCGTCGGGCTCTCCTCGGCGTAGATGGTCACCTCGGCGCTCATGCCCGGTTTCAGGCCCTCCATCGATTCGTCGATGGAGACCAGCGTCTTGTAGACGCGCACGTCGCTGGCGAACCAGTCCTGCTGCGAGGCGACCGTGTCCACGCGCTTGACGTGGCCGTGCAGCACGTGGCTGGCGTGGGCGTCCACGCGGATCTGCGCGTGCTGCCAGCTACCCTTGTCGTCGGGGTCCTCGTTGTGCAGGTGCGACACCAGCGCCTCGTGGACGCGGACGTTAACGAGCATCAGCGACAGGTCGGGGATCTGCATCATCTTCTGGCCCTCGCGGACCGGCTCGCCCTGGGCCACGATCGCCTGCTGCGAGCCGCCGCCGCCCCGCACCTGCTCGGGCACGTAGTACACCACCAGGCCGTCCTGCGGCGACAGGATGGTACACTTGGCGATCTCGACCTCGACCTCCCGTTTCTTCGACAGTTCCTGCTCGTAGACCGAGCTCTTCGACAGGCGGTCGGCCTCCTTCTGCGCCAGCTTGCCCTTCGCCTGGCTCTTGACGCGGTCGAGGGCGCGCCGGGACTCGGCCAGCTTCGCCTTCAGGTCCTGCTCGGTCCGCCGTTTCGTGAAATCGACCAGCACCCGCTTCTCTTCCTGGACCTTCTCCAGCGCGATGCGCGAGCCGTCCACGCGCGAGTCATCCGCCTCCGCCTGGACCTTGCTCATCAGGCCCTTCTTGGCCATCCGGGCCGACCAGGCCGCCCGGTCCTTCCAGTTCTCCAGGTCGGAGTGCGAGGTCACGATGCGGCCCTCGACGTCCTTGAGCGACTGGATGAAGTCGCCCTTGATGTACTTCTCCAGGTCGATCTTCGCGAGGTCCAGGGCGTTCTTGGCCGCCTCGACGTCGCTCTCGTTCTGGCTCTCCTGGATGCGGTAGTCCTCGTCGGCCTGGATCCAGAGGGCCTTGGCCTGATCGACCTTGATCTTCTGATCCTTGAGGTTCTCCTGGAAGCCGGACGAGTCCAGCTCCATGATCTTCTCGCCCTTGGTGACCTCGGCGCCGGCGTCCACGAGCCACTTGATCGTGGTGGCGATGGTGCCGCCCTTGGTGCCGGCGCGGACGGTGCAGGTGATGTCGCCGTTCCGCGCCGACTCCAGCGAGCCGCGCTCGACGATCGAGATCTTCAGCACCTCCTTGCGGACGGTCCAGGTCGGGCCGTTGAACGGCTCGCGGCCGAACAGACTGCCGGTCCTCCACACGACGATGGCGCCGAGGAGGACCGTCAGGGCCACGGCGAAGCCGACGACGGCCAGGACTTTCCGCTGCCTACTCCAGGGCCGGGCCTGCGGTAGGCGGGAGGAGGCGAGGGAGGGACCCTTCCGCGGCAGCCCCCCGTCCGTCGCCGGGGAGGGGGCACCCGAGTGCCGCACCTGCGCCACCTGGCCCCCGCCCGTCACCGGAGAGGGGCTGCCCGAGAGAGGCGGGCCCTGCGTCGGCGTGGGGGAGGACTGCGGAGTGTCCTTGTTCATCGATCCAAACTCCTCGGGGATCCAGGGGCAGGCGTTCCAGGTTCAGGTAGAGGTCAATGCGGGTCGCCAGGTAGCTGAGCCAGACGCGGTACATGTTGGTCTGGGAACCGTTCAGGTTGCCCAGGGCGCCGAGGTACTGGTTGGTCAGGGCGGCGGCGTTGGCTTGCCCCGCGGTGCCCGTGGCCTTCAGGGAGTCGGGGTCGGTCGGGGCCACGATCACTTCGAGCGCGTTCTCCACCTGGGAGTAGAGAGACTCGAGTACCTTCTGTTGAATTTTATAGTTGTCGCCGAAAAGATGCAACTGTCTAACATCAAAACGCACCTGGGCGGCGATGTTGTCTTCCAGGTTCATCAGGTTGCGCCGGGCGCGCTGGTAGTTGATCAGCGCACCGCGGTAGACGTTCCGTTCCTGGACGCGCACCAGCGGCAGCTGGGCGTTCAGGATGAGCTGCTGGTTGGTGCGCGACGGCGCGAAGGCGAGCGGCTGCGAGCCGTTGGGCGGCGTGAGGCTGTCGAGATGGTACGCCACGTTGAAGACGCCCATCAAGGCGTTGGCGGTCACGCGCAGCTGCCGCCAGGCGTCCACGACCTGGGCGCGGGCGTTCATCAGGTCCACGCGGTTGGTCAGGGCCGCCTCGACGGCCGCCTCCTGCGCCCGCTCCACGTCGTCGTTGAGCAGGTCGCATTCGCCGAGCCGGGCCGGCGGCAGCTCCGGCCACAGGCGGCCCGCCCCCTCGAAGCGGTCGTTGCGCGCGTAGACCAGGACGTTCACCGCCGCGTACGAGACGAGCCGGAACAGTTTCGTCTGGGCCTGCCGCCGCTGCGCCTCCTTCGGCAGCTTCTCCCACGGCCCGGTCTCGTACTCGCGCAGCTCCTTTTCCAGCCCGCCCAGGTCGGCCTCGAACTCGGCCTCGCGCAGGCGGGCGGCGTCCACGGCGGACAGGGGCTGACCCTTGACCTCCAGGTCCGTCTTGAGGTCGAGCAGCTTGCGGCGCTCCGCCCCCAGTTTTTCCAGGCGTACCTTCAGCTCCTTCTCGCTCAACTTCGTCCACGTCTGCCAGGCGGGGGGCAACTTCTTCTGGAACTCCGTGCCGCGGACGAGCGGGTCGGTGGTGTACAGGCGGAGCAGGGCGGGGCGCACCTTCGCGGCCGGCAGCTGCTGCAGCGGCTCCACCTGCCGCGCGGCGGCGTCGGCCTCGGTCAGCACCGAGTAGTAGCGGTCGAGCTGGCGCGTGATCGGGCGAATCGGAGCGTCGTCGAGGAGCAGCGGCAAGTTGGCGGGGATGCCGAGCTGCAGCTTGAACTGGTCGAGGGCGTTGGTCTTGTCCTGCACGTCCTTCAGGACGCCGTTGCGCGCGTTCAGGAGCGTGCTGTTGACCTGCATGACCTGCAGCGGCGAGACCTGGCCGCCCTCCTGGAAGCCCTCGAAGAGCTTGAGGGCCTTCTCCAGGTCGCGGACGTACTTGGTATCAACGGCCCAGTCCACCTCGCGGAACAGCGTGGGCAGGTAGCCGCGGAACTGACCCGAAACGTCGGTGCTGGCGATGCCGAGCGCCGCCAGGGTGGAGATCGGGCCGCTGCCGCCGGTGCCCGTGCCGGCCGCCGCCTGCAGGTTGCCCGGAGGGCTGGTGCCCACGGCGATCGACAGGAAGAACTGCTCGCGAAAGCGGGCATAAGAGCGGATGTTGTAGACGAGGTTGCGCTCCACCAGCGTCAGCGGTTCCAGGGTGACGGCCCGGCCGCCGCCGCGCAGGAACGGCTGGACGATATCGAGGTTGATGTTGGAGAAGCTGGTGAAGTCCCTGGCGCCGTGGACGAAGTTGAAGACGGTCGTGTTGGCGAAGCCGAGCGTGAGCAGGGCGCCGGTGCTGAACAGCTTGGTGACGCTGGCCGACGAGTTCAGGGTCCAGTTGTTCCGCTCGCCGACCGACGACTCCGGGCCGGCCGACTGGCGGAAGGCGTTCTCGATGGCGGTCCACTGGTAGGCGAAGCTGAAGCGCTGCAGCGTCACCGGCAGGGCGGCGAGGTACAGGTCCTCGCGGATGCTCTGGTATTCACGGCTGTTGATGAGTCCCAGCTCGACGGCGTGCTCCAGTTTGAGCAGGAAGCCCGCCGGCTCGGCGGCCAGGGGGGTGTCGAAGAGGGTCTGGATCGGCCCGCGGGGGTTGTCGGCGGCGCGCTTCTCCGCCGGGGCGGCCGCGTCCTTGCCGGCGTCCTCGGCGCCCGAGCGCTCGGTGCGGTTCTCGGTGTCCCAGGCCTTGATGATGTCGAGCCAGCCGGTGCCGTGGGGGTTGCCGACGCCGGCCTTGCCGGGGGACTGCGGGTGTGGCGACAGCTTCCGGGTGGCGTCGTCGTCGGGCGGCATGGGCGGCCGGTCGGGGTTGGTCGGGTCGGCGAAGCGGGCGCGCGGGTCGGGGTAGACGTGGAACTGGTCGATCTTCCACGCCTCGTAGCGGTCCTTCTCGGCGAGGACGTCGTTGACTTCCTTGTCGGCGGCGTTGCGGAAGAAGCGGCGCGTGCAGCCTTCCAGCCCTGCCAGCACGCCGATCGCCAGGAGCAGGCACAGCACCCGACGCAGCGCTCCCACCTTCGCCACAGGACGCAGCCCACTCCCGTCTTCCATGACTGTCCCCCGCGCCGGCGTCAAAATCCGAAAAGGCGGCGTCTCCGTTATCGGCGGCAAAGTCCTCCCGGATTCACAAAAAGGCGGACGCGCCAGCGAGGGACGCCTCGTTCCTCTCGCTGGCGCGTCGGGCTTGTGTGCGCGGATCGGCGGGTACGGGGCGGCAAACTCACCTTCAGTGCGCGGTCGCCTTGCCCTCACCGAGGAGCTGGTGCAGCGTGACCGGCGCCTGCACGCCCGCCAGCTCCACCGTGCCGGCCAGCTGCGTCAGAAAGGTTCCGGCGACGCGCTCCTGCGTGGCCGGACTGACCAGCACCGGCACGCCGAGCTTCTTCGTCGCGTCCTGCACCCGGCTGGCGAGGTTGACCGTGTGGCCGTGCGGGCCGTACTTCAGCTTGCGACTGCTGCCGGTGTTGCCGACCAGCGCCGGCCCGGTGTTCAGGCCGATGCCCAGCCGCAGCGGGTCGCCGACCACGCTCTGCCAGCGGGCGTTCAGCCCCGGCAGCTCACTCTGCATCGCCAGCGCCGCCCGGCAGGCGCGGACCGCGTGGTCCTCCTGCGCCACCGGCGCGTTCCACATCGCGAGGATGCCGTCGCCCGCGTAATCGACGATCGCGCCGCCCTGCTCCACGATCCGCTCCGATAGCCGTTCCATCATGTCGCGCACCACCCGGCACGTCGTCTCGGCGCCCAGCCGCTCCGACAGCCGCGTGAAGCCGCGCAGGTCGCTCGCCAGGATCGTCACCTCCTGACTGCGGCCCTCCAGCAGGGTCGGGTTGCGCTCCAGCTCGTGGACCAGCTCGGGCGAGAAGAACTGCTCGAACTGGACGCGGGTGCGGATGGCCGTCGTCCGCGCCTGGTTGGCGCCGACGGCGGCGGCGAGCAGCTGCACCACCTGCGCCTGCAGCGGCCGGATGGCGACGGGGCCGCGGCCGCGAAACCGCCGCGACCCGTACAGCGCGCCCGCGACCTCGTCGCGCACGCCGAAGACCGGCGAGGCCACCACCGCGTCGATGCCGCGCAGGCTCATCGCGTGGTCGCCGATCAGCCCGGGGTCCTGGTAGAAGGTACGGCGGTCGGCGACGATCTTGGCGATGAGGGTGCGGCTGTAGCGCAGGTCGCACTTGTCGTCCACGGCGTGGGCGGCGGCGACGGACCAGGTGCCGTCCTGGCACAGGAGCACCATGCCGACGTCCAGGCCGACCAGTTCGACGAGGGCGCGGGCGGCGTGGCCGTGGAACTCCGGGCCGCCGGCGGCGGAGTGCTGCAGGGCGATCACGCGCTCCAGCCACTGGGCCAGCATCTCGGGCGGCGGGACCTCGCCGAGCGACTCGAGGGGGCGAGCGTCGCGGACGGAGAGGCCGCCGCGGACCGGTGCGGAGATGGTGAGCAGCGAGGCGGCCTCGGGGTCGGGCCCCGGGTCGTCTCGGCCGAGGGTGACGAGGGTCCGGCCGATGGTCAACCGCACGGGCAGGGAGAAGACGCAGCTGGTGCCGGTGGCCAGGGCCGGGCCTTCGCCGAGGGGGACGGCCTTGCTGGTGCTGAGGTTCTCGATGCGGACACGGCCGCTGGGCAGTTCCTCGACGCGGATGTGGTCGCGCGAGGCGTAAGGATCTTCAAGGGTGACTCGGCGGACCTCGCGCTGCGGGCCGCGGCCGAACTCCAGCGGCCCGTGGGGGTGCTCGAACTGCTTGGACTGCGACGGACCGGAGATCGTGACGCTGAGCATCGCGGCGA
>JBBRPS010000091.1:0-18261 GCA_038227745.1 Gemmatales bacterium
CCGCTGGCCCGTTGGCGAGCCCGCCAATTGGCCGCATTGCAAGTGGGTCAGGGGGGCCGAGCGCCGCACTCCAAAGCGACCGCAAACCGCTCCGGCCGCGAGGCTCGCGGCTAAACTTTTCGGGGCCTGCCGGTCGCAACCGGCAAGCCCGTTTCTTTCCCACGTCCCGGCGCCGCCCGCCATCAACTCACTCGCCGCCGCGGCCGATACTTCTCCTGCATCGCATAAAAGCGGAGTGCCGCGGAAGGGAGGCCGTCGATGAAGCCTTGGCGTTTTGCGCTCGCCGTGCTCAGCCTGGGAGGCTGGGTGGGGTTCTGTCCGGCCCAGGACGTCGGGCTGCCGGTGCAGTTGCCGATTGCGCCGGTGCAGACCGCCGCGCCGCCCGTTGTCGGGGGGCTCGTGGTTGACGGCCCGGTCGCCGCGGAAGGGGACGTGGGCCAGTCGGCCCGCGACTCTGCGCACCCGCTGGCAACCTGGATCGGGCTGGCGAAGGCGCAGTCGGGCTACGGTGTGCCGGGCCAGGTGTTCTACCCGCACACGCAGACCGCCCCGCCCCCCGCGACGCCGCCGACCGCCGTCGGCCCGGCGCAGTACGTGCCGCCCAATTACCCGCACCTGGACCCCGAACCCGGCAACCCGCGGCCGGTCCGCAACAACCTCCAGCGCATCGGTGTCGGCTGCTGGTCGCACCACAACCTGCCGACGTGCAGCAGCCTGCGTTCGGAGCTGACGTTCGTCTTCGGCTCCTGCCGTGCCTTCTTCAGCGAGCCGTGCCTGCACGGCCCGCCCCCGGTCCCCCTGCCCGGCACCCCCGGCGAGAGGACCCCGGCCCTGTCCCTGGCCCCGATGGGCATCCTCAGTCCCATCGACCTTATCCCCATCGCGGCGCCGGTCGTGATCCACCCCTGATCGTCACGGCGCCCCGCCGCCCGGGATCAGCGGCCGCGGACCCGGCGGCACCGGCGCCGCCGCGGCCTGCTCGATGTTCGCCGTCTCGCGCGGCAGCGGGTACTCCGGCGTGGGCGGGATGTACTGCGGCTGCTGGCGCAGGTACCAGCCTGACGGCAACGTCAGCCCGGCCTGCATGACGTACGTCTGGCAGCCGCTCAGGGCCGTCAGCGCCAGCCCCAGTCCCGCCGCGTTCAGACCCAGCCACCGGCGCAGCGTCTTCATGACTCCTCCCCCTCCCCCGCACAGCCGGCCGGCCCCGCGGGGTGAAAATGACTCGCTCTTGCCTTATCGGCACGACAGCCCCCCTGAATTGAGCGCATTTGCCGGGCGTGCCGGTTCCGCACTCCGCGCGGCCCTGGGGAACATTTCGGAAAGCAACTTGACGCGGCCTTTCGGCGCGCCCATCATCGCAGGTACGGAAGCCTGTGCGGCAATGGCCAGGGAGGACCGGCCGCGAACGGGTGTTCGGAGAAGTGGCGAGAAGCTGGGGCCATCGCGCTCAGCGCATGGGAGGTGAGGCGTGTCCGCCGCGCGTCGTCTGCAGGAGAAGGTACCGCCCTCCGCGCGCACCCTGGTCTTCCGCTGGAGCGAGCCGGACAACCCGCTGCCGGTCCGGGTGATCCAGCCCACTTCACCGCCGCGGGCCGCGGCTCCCCTCGCGGCGGCGCCGCCGTGGTGGCCGAGCGGGCCGGAGGGCGCGCCGTTCGACTTCTGCGGCCACGTCCGCCGCCTCTGCGCCGACGTGGCCGCCCGCTGCGCGGCGCTGGCGCACGTGGACGTCTCCCGCCTCCTCTTCGGCGTCACCCAGGCGCGCAGTGCCTGCCCCCACGGGCTGCAGGCGCGGGTCACGCCGCTGCGCTTCCCGAACGGCCGACTGACGCGCCAGCGCCGCGGCGTCACCTACCAGGTCCAGCGCTATTTCCTCGGTAGCCACGAGTTCCTTTACCAGGTGACGTTCTGCTTGCCCCGCTTTCTCGACGCGAGCTTCGACGAGAAGCTCATCACGCTCTTCCACGAGCTTTATCACATCAGCCCGGTCTTCGATGGCGACCTGCGCCGCTACCAGGGCCGCTACGCCCTGCACTCGCACAGCCAGCGCGACTACGACGAGCAGATGACCGACCTCGCCCGGGCGTACCTCGCGAGCAAGCCGGACCCGGGCCTGCACGCCTTCCTGCGCCTCAACTTCGGCCAGTTCCTCGGCCGCCACGGCAGCGTCGTCGGCGTCGTGGTGCCGCGCCCCAAGCTGATTCCGCTCTCCGGTCCGGTCAACGGCGTGGCCGCGGACGGGATGCTCACCCTGACCTGATCGCTGTCCCGGGTGCTGCCTGACGGCCCGCGGCTTGCCGCCCCGGAGTCGATGGCCCATCATGGCCTCCGGTCGAGTACCGCGCGCACCTTCCGTACCAGCGGATCGGCGCTGAACGGCTTGGGCAGGGCGGCGGACCCTTCCTCCTGCAGGGCCTGCTCGACGAGCGGGCTGTCGGCGTAACCCGACATGTAGAGCACGCGCAGCCCCGGCCGAATTTGTCGGAGCCGGCGCGCCGCCTCCACGCCGGTGACCTGGGGCATGACCACGTCGGTGACCAGCAGGTGGATTGGCCCGGCGTGCGCGAGCGCCTGGCCCCGCGCCGCTTCGTAGTGGGCGGCGTCCAGGACCGTGTAGCCTTGCATCTCGAGCACGCGCCGCACCATGCCGCGCACCGCGTCGTCGTCCTCCAGCACCAGGATCGTCTCGCTGCCGCGCGGCGGCGCCGGCGAAGCCTTCGCGGGCTCGGGGTGGGGCGCCGGCTCGCCGGCTGGCGGCAGGTAGGTCGTGAACGTCGAGCCGCGCTCCGCGTCACTGAGCACCTCGATGCGGCCGCCCGACTGCTCGACGATCCCCTGGACGGTCGCCAGGCCGAGGCCCGTCCCCTTGCCGGGCTCCTTGGTGGTGAAGAACGGCTCGAAGATGCGGGCCCGGGTCGCCTCGTCCATGCCGCACCCCGTGTCGCGGACCTCCAGCACCACCCAGCGGCCCGGGGGCGCCGCCTCCCACCCGTCGCCCGCCACGTTCGCCGTCCGCACGGTCAGCCGGCCGCCGGTGGGCATGGCGTCGCGGGCGTTCACCGCCAGGTTGAGCAGGAGTTGCTCGACCTGGCCCTGGTCGGCCTTCACCAGGCACGGCTCGGCGGCCAGTTCCAGCACCAACTCGACGTGCTCGCCGATCAGCGGCCGCAGCATCTTCTCCATCTGGAAGACCACGTCGTTGAGGTTGAACACCGTTGGCTGCAGCACCTGCTTGCGGCTGAAGGCCAGCAGCCGGTGCGTGACCGCGGCGCCCTGCCGGGCAGCCTTGAGGATCTCCTCGGCGTAAGGCCGCAGCGGGTGGTCGGGCGCCAGGCTGGCGCACAGGAGTTCGGCGTAGCCGTTGAAGATCGTCAGGAGGTTGTTGAAGTCGTGGGCGACGCCACCCGCCAGCCGGCCGACGACTTCCATTTTTTGCGCCTGCCGCAGGTGCTCGTCCGGCGCGCGCGCCGCGGCCCCCGCGGGAGTGGGGCGGAACTGGAGCGCCTCGCGCAGGGCTTCGGACAGTTCGGCCGGGGCGAAAGGGCGGGGCAGATAGTTTTTCGCGCCGTGCTTCATCGCTTTCACCGCCTCACGAATGGAGCCCGGAGCGGCGACGAGGACGACGTGCGCCGCCCGCGCCTGTCCCCGGGACCGTTTCAGAACCTCGAACGCGCTCAGGCCCGGCAGCTGCGTGTCGAGCACGGCCGCGTCCGGCCTGCCGCCCTGGAGCAGAGCCAGCGCTTCGTGCCCGTCCCGCGCTTCGACCACCGCGTGGCCCTCGGCACGCAGCAGGCGTGCGAGGGCGTCGCGGCGGGCGGGATTCGCGTCGGCGACCAGTACCCTTCCCGGGCGCAGTTCGGCTTCAGCCATTCATCCACTTCCCCTCGCACGCCGCCCGCACGGCCAGGGCCGGCGGGCGGCGTGGGGCGCCGTCGTGGGCGCCTCAAACGTCCAGCACGGTGTCCTTGAAGGGGTCGGCGGCCGGTTGGCTGCGCCGCAGCCCGGCGATGACCAGGGCACACAGCCGCCGCGTCACCTGCGCCACCAGGGACTCCCGGTCGCGCGCGGCGGGCGGCCGGCCGGAGCCCGCCGTCCGCGCGACCTCGCGCAGGATGCGCCGGTCGAGCGGCGAGCCGTCCGAGCCGGTGCGCAGGACCTGCCGGACCACGAACGTCAAGCGCGGTTCGAGTTCCTGCCGCAGCCCGGTCAGGGCGCCCGTATCGCCGCCACGCACGCGCGCCGCCAGGGTCGCCAGGGCGTTGTCGTATACCGTCATGGGGTTCTCCTTGGTCAGAAGTCTCGGGGATCCGGGTCGCACGCCGTCGGCCCGGCCAGTGTTCTTCGGCTACAGGGTGGTCGTCGCCAGGTTGGAAGCCTGGTTCAAGTTGTCCCAGGTCTGCGCGGTCACCGACCCCGAACTACCCGCGGGCAGCTGGAGGGTGGTGGAGAAACTGCCGTCGATGCCGACGGTCACCGTCTGGTTGTTCACGGCCGCGATCGTCGTACTGTGCAGCGTGACCGTCAGGCCGGCGGGCGCCTCGTCGGTGACCTGGCCCCGGAAGGTCCAGGAGTTCTCGGCGCCCTGGATGGCGCGGAAGTTACTGATGACAGGGGCCTGGTTCACGAGGGTGACGGTGGCCGTGTTGGACTGCAGCCCCCAGCAGTCGGTAGTGGTGGCCGACACGTTGCCGGAAGACCAGTTCGACGTCGTGTAGGTGAAGTCCCCGTTGTTGTCGGTGGTAGCGGAGCCGGAGACGGTCCCGGTGAAGGTGACGTTGTGGCCGGCGGCATCCTCGTCGGTGACGTGCCCGGAGAGGGTGACCGCGCCGCCCGAGTAACTGCGGGTGAGGGTGAGGGTCGGGGCGCTGCTCGTGATGGTCGCATCGACCGGGGAGGAATCGCCATTTATCATGTGGTGAGCCTGGGCGGTAATGGTGCCCAGGGTCGAGCCGTCGATAAAGGCGTCGTACTGCCCGGCACTGTTCGGCTGCGCCGACCCGCTGATCACGCCGCTGAACTGCACATAAGACATGTTCAGGTCGGTGGTTGTGACGCTCCCAGTCAGGTGAACCGTGTTGTTGGCGAGGATCGAGGCGCTAAACGTCAGCGTGGGCGCCGCCGGGCAGTCACGCCTTTCCAGCGGCTCGAGGAACAGGCGGTAGCGAGTCGGGGCGATCCGGGCGGGCCTGCGGGCGAACGGCTTGGTCCATGCGAACATCAGAGGTTCCTCCTTGGAACGGGGAAAGGGGGTTGGGGAAAGTCACGGCAGGGCGAACGGACCATCCACCGCCGGCGCCGGGTTCCCGGGGTCGGTACGCACCACGAACGCGAGCTCGAGGAGGGCGGGGAGCGTGGTGTTGTGTAGAGGGAAAAATGGTCCGCTTCTCTATTAATCGAATTTCAGCGAAAAAAGTGGACAGGGATTTTGCTTATTTTCCCAAAATTCCTCAAGTTGTCGTTCTGACCGGGCCGAAGAGGGCCATTCACGGGGAAAAGAGTGAACAAATGCACCCGCACTGCAAGCCGTGGGCCAGCCCTGCCCGATCCTCTTGCCGGGGGAATGGCCTCTCCGTAAAGCAATGCTGCTTGAACGGAAGGAGCCGGCTTCTGGAAGCCCAGGTCTAGCTCGGTGTCCTGCACCGGGGGCGGCGTTGCGCCGCCCGAGTGTTTCGCTGAACATCCTCCACGGGGAGGGCTGTTTCAGGCCCGCTGATCGGTACCGGTTCGACTCGGACGAAGTCGGCCTGGAACAACCTCGCGGCCGCGGTTCCGACTTCGTCCGAGTCGAACCGGTACCGGCGGGCCCGAGAGCCCTCCCCCTCCCAGGTCGCGCCGTAGACACCGTTCTCCAGAAGCAAGCGCGGGCTGCCCGGTTCCCCGGGCAGCCCGCGCTTGACATGAACTCACGGCAGGCCCGCAGGCCCTCCGGTACAGGAGTGTCCTACCCATGTCAACGCAGCTCCACCTGGACGATTTGCGGCGTGCGTGGGAGGCGCGGGATCCGGGCCTGGTCGATCTGGTGGACCGCCTGGCCGCGCAGCCGGACGAGCCGCCGCAGACACCCGTCCGCGAAGGTGCCCTGACCTTCACCAGGTTCCTCCGCGAAATCCAGACGCCCGCGTTCCACCGCAAGCCGCGCGCGGAACAGGCTCATTACCGCATCGAGCAGCTCAAGGCCCTGCAGGCGCCCGACGCCGAGGTGCCTCTGCCCGAGCGCCTCAAGCTCCATGAAATCCTGCTCACGCTCTGGAACGACGACAGTCCGTTCGCCCGCACCTGCCTGCTGCGGATCATCGCGCGGGTGCGGCTGACGTACGGGCCGTGGCGGGCGCTGAAGCGCATCTTCAAGGAGGCGGAGGGCCGCGGCGACACGGAGATCTACGGCGCCCTGGCGGCGCGCTTCGACATGGCCTACGCCGCCGGCGGCCAGCCGATCCGCGTCGGCACGCTCGCCTACCTCGCGCGCCGGGCGTGGCGCTACCTGCGCCGCACCGGCCAGTCCCTGCCCGCCGCCTACGCCGACACCGCCGCCGAGTTCCTCGCCCACTACACCGACGACACCAACTGGCGCGGCACCTGGGTCGCCAACCACGTCTTCTACCACACCAGCAAGGCGTACAACCGCGCCCGCTTCACGTACCGCAGCAAGCCGGGCAACATCCTGGAGCACCGCGCCTACCCCGAGCTGTGGACGCGCAGCCCGCGACCGCTCTTCTCGCTGCTCGAACGCGCCCGCTCCGAACAGGTGCGCGAGTTCGCGACGACCGCGCTCAAGACCGACTTCCGCGCCCTCCTGCGCGAGGTTGAGCCGGCCTGGGTGGCGCGCCTCGTCGGACTGGGGAGCAAGACGATCGATGAATTCGTCATCTGGATCCTGAACAACGTGCCGCGCTTCGAGCAGGCGTCATTCCGCACGCTGGGGCTGCACGAGGCGGTGCTGCGGCTGTTCGACTCGCCCTCCGCCGACGCCCAGGCCTACGCCGCCGAGTACGCCCGCACCCACGCTCGCGACCTCCCCGTGTCCGAGCTGGTGCGGCTGGCGAACAACAGCCACCCGAACGTCCGCAAACTGGCGTGCGACCTGCTGCTGGCCCGCGACCCGCGCAAGGAGGTCGGCCTGGACGCCTGGGGCCAACTCCTCGAGACCGACCACGGTCACGACCTGGCTGCCGGCGTGCTGCGCCAGAACTTCGGCGCCAGTGAGCTGACGCCCGCGTGGTTCAAGGCCCGCCTGTTCTCGCCGCAGCCGCTGGCGTTCAAATTCGCCGAGCAGCTGCTGCCGCAGATCCACCCGTACGAGAAGCTCGGTGCGGCGTTCTTCGTGGACCTGCTGGAGCGGTTGGGCGATAACGAGCAAGAGGCGATCCGCCAGAACTACCCGTGGGCCGGGCGCATCGCCACCTTCGCGCTCAAGGGCCTGGAACGCTTCGACCTGAACGCCCTGAACGTCGATTTCCTGCGCCGCCTGCTGCTCGACCCGCTGACGCGCGCGCAGGTCCTCAAGTGGATCAACGAGGGCCGGCTCAAGGCGCCCGCCCTCGGCGTGAACTTCTTCAAGACAGTCGCGTTCCACCCCGCCTGGGACACCGATGCGTGGATGACCGCCCTGCGCGACGACGGCCGGCCGTGGGCGCGGCGGCTGACCCACGACGAGCCGCTGGCCGAGCAGGTGCTGGCCTGGCTGGGCGACGTGCGCCGCTTTCCCGCGTCTGAGCTGGGCTTTGACTGGCTGATGCAGCTCGTGACGCGCAGCGAGCCGCGCTACCACGACTTCGCCGTCGAGACGATGATCAAGGCGTTCGTGCCGGCCGACTTCGCGAAGGAGGCCGCCGCCCCGGCGGCCGCCGCGCCCGCAGCGGAGAAAGTCGATCTGGGTAAGGCGAGTTTCGTCTTCACCGGCAAGCTGGCGACGATGGGCCGCAAGGAGGCGGAGGACAAGGTCAAGGCGGCGAACGGCGTGGCGACGTCGTCGGTGACGGGTAAGCTGCATTACCTGGTAATCGGCGACGAGGGTTCGCCGCTGTACGGCCAGGGCAAGAAGGGCAGCAAGCAGCTGAAAGCGGAGGAGCTGAACGCCGCGGGCGCCAACATCAAGATCATCAGCGAGACGGCCTTCCTGCAGATGCTCGCCGGGCGACCGCAGATCGCGGCGAGCGGCGACGCGACGCTGGCGGGCTGCCGGCGGCTGTGGGAGATGGCGACGGCGCCGGGCGCGGGCGACGCGCCGCTGGCCGCGTTCGCGCGCAAGTACATCCGCCGCCATCACCCGGACATCTGTCTGGCGCAGACGGACCGGCCGGTCGATCCGGGGGCGGAGATCCCCACATCGTTCCTGACGTTCGACCTGGTGCAGCCGCTGTTCGAGGAGAGCCGTAAGCCACTGCGCGACTTCGCGCTGGACCTGGCCCGCTGGGAGTTCAACCGCTGGGCGCCGCCGGTCGAGGCGCTGATCCGCCTCTGCGAAATCCCGTATAGCGACGTGCGCCAGTTCGTCTCGGGCGCCCTGCTCGCCGACGAGGCGCCCGAGCACAAGCGTTACCGCATCGACCCGGCGGTGCTGATGCCCAGTGCCGTGTACAGCTTCTGCGAGTCGCCCGACGAGGGCACGCGCTTGCTGGGCATGGAGCTGATCAGGCGGTCGCCGCGGTTGCAGTTGCCCGAGGAATTGTTCCGCCTGACGGAGAGCCCGGACCGCAAGGTGCGGGCGTTCGTGATCCGCGCCTTGTGGTCGCTGTACCGCGACCGCGGCATCACGGCGGACTGGAAGCCGAGCGTGCCGCCGCAGCCGACGGTTGGGGCGAAGCAGAAGCCGGGCGAGGCGGAGGAAAAGGCGAAAGAACGTGGGACGGGAGCGCCGGCACGGCCGGAGCAGCTGCCCGCCAGTCCCGGCGACCTGCGCGCCTTCCTGCGCCGCATCCTGTTCGAGATCCCGGCGACGCGCCTGGAGAAGGCCGGGCAGGTCGAGGGCATCACCGTCAAGCTGAAGCCACTGCCGACGCGCAAGGCGAAGCTCGACCTGGTGGAGGTGATGCGCGACCTGGCGCTGGAGGAAGGCGACTTCGCGCGGGTGGTGCTGCCGGTGCTGGAGGAGTTCATGGACTCGCGCGGCCAGAGCGAGCAGGCGGCGTGCCTGGTGGCGGTGACACGCATCCGGCACAAGTACCCCGAACTGAGCGGGATGTCCGCCGGCAACGGTTAGCCACAGAACTCCTTCACCTGCCGGGCGAGCCGGCAGGGGTCGGCGCCTGTCCGAAGCAATGGCCAGGCATCTTCTTCGCAACTATACTCTCCCTCACACTCCCTTCCCTCAACGCGGCGGCTGCACCATGCTTCCCGAGCCCCTCTATCGAGCGGCGGACCTCCGTCCGGCCTATCAGCTTCGCTACGGCTGGACCGGATGGCCCTCGAAGGCCCCTTTCCCAACCGACCTCCTCGCCCAGGTCTTACCCGACATCGCTCCCGAATGGGAGCAGGACGGCCTTCGCGTCCTGGAAGCGGCGCTGACTCCGGAGCAACTCCAACTCACGCTCAGCACCACGCCGCAAGTGACTCCCGTAACGCTGGCCGGTCGCGTCAAGGGGCGGCTCCAGCATCACTGCCGGCGGCGAGGCACCCCCATCGACTTCAGCCGCAAGCTGGCCGTTCGTTCGCTCGGCGACCCCACCCGCGCCGAGGTGGAGGCATACATCCGCAAGCAAGTCCCGAACGAGGAACTGGCCGACGAACGCTTCCGCGAGATGCTGACCGCGTTCACCGTGGTCAACCCGGATGTGGACCTGTCGGAGGCGACCGAGACGAACAGCGGACGTTACTGGTACAACCTTCATCTCGTGCTGGTGGTGAGCGAACGGCATCGCATTGGCGAACCCACGACGCTGGCGACGATCCGCGATACGGTGTTGCGGATCTGCGTCAAGAAGGGCTATGCAGCATCCACGCTGGCGCTGTTGCCGGATCACCTGCACCTGGCCGTTCGCGGAGTCATCGGACAGGCGCCGGAGGAGATCGCGTTGGCCTTTCTGAACAATCTGGCGTACGTCCTGGGTCAGCGGCGATGGTGGCAGGCGGGCTATTACGCGGGGACCTTCGGCGAATACGGTATGGCCGCGGTACGCTCGAAGGACGCAGAGGCGTGGAGGAGTCGCCCGACCCCTGCCGGCTCGTCCGGCAGGTGAAGGAGTTCGGCGGCTAGAACGTCGGCGGCTAGAACGTCGGTGGCTCTATTCTTCTCGACCCCTGCCGGCTCGTCCGGCAGGTGAAGGAGTTCTGTGGCTAGAACGGCTCCGGAGGGAATCCCCATGCCAATCCACGACTGGACTCGCGTCCGGTCCAACCGCTTTCACGACTTCCACCAACGCTGGACGATTGCGATCTGCAACGCGCTCAACGCCGGCAGCCTGCCCTCCGGGTATTTCGCCATGGTCGAGCAGAAGGCGGGCGGTCCCGAGCCAGACGTCATCGCCCTCGAATTGACCCCGCCGTTCGGTCCCTCCTCCGGAGGAGTCGCCGTCGATACCCATCCGCCGAAAGCCCGCTTCGTGAACCGAACCGAGGCCGCTGGGTACGCCAAAAAGGCGAACCGCATCACGGTCCGCCATCCCGATGGCGACGTGGTGGCGGTCATCGAGATCGTCTCGCCGGGCAACAAGGACAGCCGGCATGCGATCCGCGCCTTTGCCCGCAAAGCGGTCGAGTTCCTTCAAGCCGGGGTGCATCTGCTGATCGTGGACCTGTTTCCCCCCGGCCGCCGCGACCCGCAGGGCATCCACAAGGTCATCTGGGACCGCCTCCACGACGAGCCGTTCGCGCTGCCGCCCGACAAGCCGCTGACCGTGGCGGCCTACGCGGTCAGCACGGAATTGATCGCGTACGTCGAACCGGTCGGAGTCGGCGACCCCTTGCCCGACATGCCGGTCTTTCTCACGGGAGATCGGTACGTGCCGTGCCCGCTGGAGGCCGCGTACCAGACGGCCTGGGAGCAGTTCCCGGGACCGCTCAAGGGGCCGCTGGAGGCACCGCCGCGGTGAGCATCCCAGCGGCGGCCTGGCGGATGGGGGATGCGGCGCGTCACGGGGCGACAGGGCGGTGTCCTCTCCCCGGGATGGGGACTCCGCTATAAGAAGAAACTGGTCAGCCGGATGTAAGCGAACAACAGGGAAAACGGGTGCCGCGAGGCTTTCCCTCCCCCGCGGAGACACCAACTCGCGACGAAGGGCAGCTTATCTGCAGGATACTGACAATTCCGGCAGTGCGCGGGGTTCGGGAGGGCGAGCATTGGAGGCCCGTGCTGGCGGAGGGCCTGGCGCGAAAGGCCGCGCAATGCGCCATGTGAACGGGCGCGCAGGAGAAGGGCGGGTACTCTACTTCCGCCTGCTGTTATCGGTAATCGTGTGGAAGTAGAGCGCCAACCGTGCATTATTCGGCAGGCGTACAGCCGGCGCTCTACTTCCGCCTGCTGTTATAGTATTATCGCTGACTGGGCGAGGCGACAGTCGGTGGGCGACTGCCGCATAAGCAGTAGTTCGGCACCGGAGGCTAGCCTTCTACACACCGGGAGGTTTTGCGACATGACCTTCGAGCAACAGGTTCTCCTCACGCTGATCGACAAAGGGCTACTTGCTCTTCTGTTGTTGGCGGCAGGCTTCGCGTTTAAGTGGCTTCTTCAAGACAAGAAAGCTCGTGATGAAGCACTGCACGCGCTGGCACCTAACCGCACGACGGCTTACCAGGAGCTGTGGAAAACACTGGGGAAAGTACCGCCCTCAAGCGATCAGGCGATCCTTCCCGATGTTCGCAAACAGCTGGCTGATGCTCTTTCGGATTGGTATCACGAAAAGAGTGGTGCATTGTTCTTATCGTGGAGGACCGCGAAGCGGTTTCTGATCGCCCTCAACTTAGTTCGAGACGATTCGGCGGCGAACGAGGCTATCCGGGATGCAGTCTCGGCGTTACGCACGCAATTGAAGCGCGACTGCGGAATCTACGGCCCGTTCGAGGTCGCGAAGCAATTGCCGAGTCCACGCTCCAGGAGCTAAGACGCCGAACCAGGCGCTGCAGCAGACCGGGGCCGCCACCTAGGTTTCTGGGACTTCATAGCCCACTCAGGCGGCCCCGGTCTGCTGAGCTTAGTCGTTCATCGACACGCCAGCCGAGTCGGAGATGGCCGGAGCAAGCGGGGCTTGCGAACGCCGCTGCGGTTCGCCAGAATGCCGAACGGAGGGCCAAGCCATGCCGCTGCACGATTGGACAGACGAACGGGGCTGGGACAGCGTCCATCCGGTGTGGTTGACGTACCTGCTGGAGTACGTGCAAGAGCGACTCCCGGAGGGGTACAAGGCGTTCCTCGGCGGCGTGCCCTCTCTGACGGTGGACTCGGGCCACGGCAGGCCGGATGTCAGCGTCCGGCAATGGGGGCCGGGACCGGCTGCCGAGACCGTTACGAGCGGCACCGGCGTCCTCGAGCCGGACCTGGAAGCGAGCGTCTCCTTCCGCCTGGACCCACAGCGCGCCCTCCACGTCGATTTCTATGGGCAGTTGATTGCCGCCCTCGAACTCGTCTCGCCGCGGAACAAGGATCGCGCCGACGCGAAGGAGGTGTACGCCAACCGCTATCTGGGCTACCTCCGCCTGGGCGTGCATCTGCTGCTGGTCGATGTGCTGCCGCGCCTCAAGGGCTTCTCGTTCTCCGATGCCATCACGAGCGGCCTGGGTCTGGAGCTGTCGCCGCTGCCGCCGCCGTTCGCCGCCGCCTACCGCGTCGGCGAGGTCGTCCCAGTGGGCGACGACCTGGGCAGCCTCGTGGGCCTGTGGCGCCGCCCACTGCGGGTCGGCCAGCCGCTGCCCGAGTTGCCGCTGCCGCTGAGCGTTCACCGGGCCGTCGTGATCGACCTGGAGGAGACGTACCAACGAGCGGCGAAGCGGGCGTATCTGGATTGAGGCGATGGCCTCTCCTGGGCCGACCCTCGTCGGTCACGACCGCATCCCCCGCAGTGTTTGAGTGGGCTGAACCAAGAGTTGCAGCAGACCGGCCACGCGAACAGACTCACCCGGAGTTCAACGGCCCCCCCGCGTGAGCCGGCCGCTGAGCGTGGTCGTTAGCGACGAATCGAGAAAGCCAGCCAGGAGGTCGCGACATGAAGGTCGATAAGTATTTCGCCTACCGTGGTGCCGTTAAGGCGGTCGCCCGCGTCGGCGACAACGTCGTCTTCGTCACCCACCACTCCGAGGATCAGCCCACCGCCGCCTACTGCCTCGACACCGACAAGCTCTCCATGACCGGCGACCGACTGCCGGCCGGCGGCGTGCGCCTGCTGGCCGACGGCGACACCGTCTGGGTCGCGGGCAGCGACCGCAAGCTCTACCGCGCCGCGCTCAAGGGCGGCGTGGCCCCGGTTGGTCCGCAGTTCTCCGCCGTGCCCGCGGCGCTGGCCCTGCTGTCCGAGAACCGCCTCGCGGTGCTGGCCGGGACCGACATCACCGTCGTCACGCGCAAGGACGGCAAGGTCCTGCAGACGCTGACGCTGCCGGACCCCGGCACCGCCCTCGCGTCCGACCCGACCGGGCAGTGGCTGGTCGCCGGCACGGCCAAGGGCACCGTCGCCGTCTTCGACACCGAGGACAAACCGGAGTTCATGGCGGGCGAATCGGCGAAACTCCACGAGGGGGCGGTGACGGCCCTTCTCTTCGAGCGCGAGGACCTGCGCTTCTTCTCGGCCGGCGCCGACCAGAAGCTGCTCTCGACACACGCCCGCGGCAAACTCGAACCCGAGGATAAGGGCCGCGGCGCCAATCACACCGAGCCGATCACGGCGATGGTCTGGGCCCCCGGCGACCGCTTCCTGACCGGCAGCCGTGACGCCACGGTCAAGACCTGGCCGCGCGTCGGCAACGTCAAGCCGGCCACGCTCAAGGACGGCGTCGGCAAGGTCGTGGACCTGACCATCGTGCAGATGCAGCAGAAGCCGCACCTCGTCATCGCCTGCGAGGACAACACGCTGCGCTTGTTCCAACTCGACGAGGAGGGCCGCTTCGGCGAGGCGACGCACACGCTGCACGACGCCACCGCCTGGGCGAAGAACGAGTTCGCGCACACCGAGGCGACGCGGCGTGAGGCGGCGCTGAAGGCGCTCGCCGAGTTCAACGACGCGCCGTCGATCGAGCTGCTGTCCGAGCAGGTGGGCAAGGACGCCGACCACAGCCTCCGCCTGCTCGGGGCGCAGCTGCTCGGCCGGTCCAGTCATCCGCGGGCGGCGAAGCTGCTGGAAGGCTGGCTGAAGCACGCCGATGAGGCGGTGTGCGTGGCGGCCCTGCACGGGCTGCGCCGCCACCTCGGCGAGGAGGACCTGCGGCCGCTGGAACTGGCGCTCAAGACCGAGAAGGCGAAGGTCGGCGTCGCCGCCGTCGAGGGCCTGCAGCAGCTCGCGGCGAAGGACGACCAGGCGCTGGCGCGGCTGACCGAGGCGCTCGACCACAAGGTCTCCGACGTGCGCCTGGCGGCGCTGGCGGCGCTGGAGAAGGTCTACCCCGCCGACTCCCCCGAGGCGAACCTGATCGCCCTGGGCTCGAAGCACGCCGACATCCGCCGCGCCACGCTGGTGCGCCTGTTCCACCGCAAGCTGGCGACCGAGCCGCGCGTGCAGGCGGCCCTGCGCTGGCGGCTGGAGGACCAAGACGCCAACGTGCGCCGCACCGCGTACCTGGTGTCGCTGTTCACCCGCCCGAAGCTGGTCAAACCGCTGCGCGAGCGCGACCCGGAGCTGCAGCGGCAGCTCGTCGAACTGGAGGCGCTGGCGCAGGGGCAAGCCCCGGACCCCAAGGCGCCGGAGGCCGCGGCGCCTTCGCAGCCGGCGGTGCTGCCGGCTACCCACGGGGCGCGGCCCGTGGGCTTGACGGACGCCGACTACGACCCGCTGCTGCAGGCGACCGCCAGCCGCTCGCTCGACACCTGCCTGATGGGCGCCCGCGGCCTGGCGGTCCTCGGCGACCCGCGCGCCTTCGGCCTGCTGCTGCAGCTCAGCCGCGAGTCGGCAGCCTGGGCGCGCGTCGAGGTATGCCGGGCGCTGGCCGCCCTCGACGACCCGCGCAGCCTCAAGCGCCTGCGCTCGCTGCTGCACGACAGCGAGGCGTCGGTGCGCGACGCGGCGTTCACCGCGCTGGCCCACACGCACGCCGCCGAGCCGCTGCTGGCCGCGGAGTCCGGCCTGAACGCCGGCTTCGAGGACGTGCGCCGCCGCGGCCTGGAGGCGCTGATCGGCGAGGTCCGCAAGGCGCCGCCGAAGCAGGCCGACCAGCCCGCCTGGCAGCTCCTGGTGCGCGCCCTCAACGACAGCTTCTCCGGCGTGCGCAGCGAGGCGTTCAAGGCGGCGCTGAACCTCAAGATCGCTGGCGGCGGCATTCAGACGCTGCGCTTCGTCCTGCAGAGCGTCCACGCCGACGTCCGCCGCGAGGTGCTCACCGAGGTGATGGCCCAGTCCGGCGAGGCGTGGGCGTGGAACCTGCTGCTGGAGTTCTACAACGACCACGACGCCAGGCTGCGCGAGGAGGCGTTTACCTTCGCGGTCGGCAAGACGAAGGAGCTGGGGCCGCTGGAGACGGCGCTGGCGTCGCAGTACGCCGACGTCCGCAAGAAGGCGGTGGACGGCCTCATCAAGAAGCACACCAGGGCGGCGCAGGCGCTGCTCGTGCGCGCACTCGCCGACAAGGACAGGGAGGTGCGCGAGCTGGCCCTGGACGCGCTGGTCGGCGACGACGTGCGGCCGGCGCTGGCCGACGCGCTGAAGAACCCGCACCCCGACGTGCGCGTCCGCGCCGCGGTGGCGCTGGCGCGCCACGGCGACCGCCAGGTCCTCGAACCGCTGCGGGCGCTGGTCACGGCGGCCGAGCCGGAGCAGCGCGAGCGCCAGGCGGACTGGCAGGCGCTGGTCGAGCGCGCCGCGGAGGGCCTGGGCCGGCTCGGCGATCCCGCGGCGCTGACGGACCTGCTGCCGCTGCTCGACAGCCGCCATCCGACGCTGCGGCAGATCGGGGCGAAGTCGCTGATGTGGGTGTCGCGGCCCGACTCACTGGAGGCGCTGCGCCAGGCGCTGCAGCACGCCGACGCCGAGGTGAAGTACCACGCCGCCTTTGGGCTGGCCTACGCCGGCGACCCGCTCGGCGCCTCGCTGGTGTTCTCTGACCAGGCCCGGCAGGTGCTCAAGCCCGAGGTGCAGGTGGTCGCGGCCCTGACGCTCGGCCCGGCCGGCGAGGACCAGCTCGTCGTGCTGCTCGACGACGCCGAGGAGAAGATCCGCAACCAGGCCCTGCTCCTGATGATGATGCTGGAGCTGAAGACGCACGAGGGGACGCCGGCGTGCTGCCTGGCGTGCCTGTCGTCGCGGATGCCGCGGGTGCGGCTGACGGCGGCGCGCGGCCTGGAGTGCTTCGCCGACCCCGCCGCGTTCGCGCAGTTCGTGGTGGACCTCTTCAACGACCGCGGCGAGGAGCAGCCGTGGAAGGTGCCGCAGGAGACGGTCGAGGCGGCCGCCGACCTGATCGCCTTCGCCAGCCCGCACGTCCGGGCACGGACCGCCATTCTCCTCCGTCACCTGTCCGCTAAGGAGCAGGCTCCGTGGAACCAGGCGTGGGCCGTCCACCAGGAGCGCTTCGCCGACGAGATCGCCGCGGCGCGTGAGAAGTCCGCCGAGCGCGGAACGGTGCCGCTGCAGACCACGCTGGACCAGCTCCGCCAGCTCGCCTTCGGCGCCTATGTCGGCCTGGTGCGCGAGCAGGGCGGGCCACAGACCACGGCCCAGCAGGTGGCGCGCGTCCGCCAGACCGCACTGAGCCGCATCCTCGCCCTCGCTCAGGCGGACCCCCACTACGCGAAGGGAGCGCAGCCCGTCTTCATCCAGGCGCTGGGCGACCCCAACCAGCCGGTGCGGCTGCAGGCGTTCCTGCACTTGCAGGATCTCGGGATGGATCGGGCGGCGCTGGGCGCCGAGGCGCTCGAAGCCGGCCACACCGACCTCGGCGTCAAGGGCCTCGAACTGCTGGCGGGCAGTGCCGCGGCGGGGGAGGGCGACGCCGTTCTCGAACGGGTCATGCTGGCCCGCAGCGACAACCTCGCCGTCGAGGCCGCGAAGCTGCTGGCCGGCCGGCGCGGCCAGGTGCCGGTGGCCGCGAAGGCTCTGGAAGCGGCGTTCGAGAACCTGCGGCTGCAGGCGGTGGACTGGCTCGCCGCCGAGTACGACAAGGACGAGAGCGCGAAGACTGGCTTGCGGCAGGCCCTCCAGTCGCGCTACCAGAAGGTGCGCAACCGGGCGGCCCTGGAGCTGGCGACGAAGAAGGATCCCGCCGCCTACGACGCTCTTGTGAAGATGCTGGCGGCGACGGACGACGCCGGCACGCAGCAGCGCGTGATCGTGTCGCTGCAGAAGCTCGGCGACGCGCGCACGCCGGACGCCCTCATGGACCGCGTCGAGAACGACCCGCGCGGCACCGCGCAGATCGATCCGCTCCTGCGCACCGCCGGCAGCTTCCGCCGGCCCGAGAACGCCGACCGCCTGCTGCGGCTGCTGGAGAAGAACCCCAAGTGGCGCGAGCCCGCGTTCGCCGCCGTCCTCGCGATCGGCGGCCACGACCAGGCGATCAACGACGCCGAGGACGAGAACCCGGATCGGACGTGGGAGCAGAAGCAGTTCCCGCGGCACGACGCCGTGCTGGCCCGGTTGATGGAGCGCTGCCTGGCGCTGGGCGACCCCAAGCTGCTGACGCGGCTGATCGCCGGGGCGCGCTGGGCACGCGGCAAGGATGTCGATCCGGTGCTGGCGGCGCTGGTCAACCACCCGCAGGACCCCCTGCGCCAGTCGGCCGTCGAGGCGCTGGGCTGGCGGCTGCGCAAGCGCGGCGGCTCGCCCGACGCCTTGCTCAAGATGGTAGGGCACCGCGAGCCGGTGACGCAGTTCCTCGCCGCCGAGGGGCTGGCGCGCGCCGGCCGGGCCGAGGGCCTGAACGTGCTGCTGGCCGCGGTGGAGTTCATGAGCGACGTGCGGCTGCGGCAGCGCGCGGTCCGCGCCCTGGGCGAGCTGGGCGATGCGCGGGCGCTGGACACGCTGCTGCGGCTGGCCAACGAGGACGGCCACGCGCTGCAGGAGCAGGCCGCGGAGGCGCTCGGCCACCTGGGCAAGTCCGACAAGGCCGAGGAGATCTTCAAGCTGCTGGAGCGGTTCGGCCGGGGGCAGGGTGGCGTGGCGGCCAACGCGCTGCGCGGCCTGCGCTGGCTGA
>JBBRPS010000092.1:0-18252 GCA_038227745.1 Gemmatales bacterium
ACAGCCTGGCGGTGACGTACTGCCACCTGCGTGGTGGGCGGTTGCCGTTCGAGGGCAACCTGGCGGCGCTGCTGGCCGGCCACCTCATGAGAGCGCCGGACCTGGAGATGATACCGGCGGCGGAGCGGCCCACGGTGGCGCGTGCCCTGGCGAAGAAACCGCAGGAGCGCTGGCCCACTTGTGCCGCGTTCGTGGAGGCCCTGGCCGGGGCGAAGACGCGGCCAGCCCCGGCACCGCGCCCCCAACCGGCGAAGGCGTCAGCCGGACCACGTGCGAAGGCGCCGCCTGCGCCCGTCGTGCGTGCCCGGCCGGCAACGCCGCCGCCGCGGCAGTCCTTCTGGCCGGTGGCGACGGTCGCCGTCACCCTGCTCGCCACCGTCCTGCTGGCGCTGCTCCTGTTGCAGTTCTCCCGCCAGCCAGACAACGGCGGTCCCCGGGTTGCAGAACCGCTTGCGAAGGCGGACATCAAGCAGCCGGATCTGAAGAAATTCCCGGCCCCGAAGGAGCCGCCGCCAGTTCTTGTGGAGGAGCCAAAGGAGAAAGCACCGCTCCCCAAGGCCAAGGATCCGCTGCCGCCTGTCCCCCCAGAGCCAAAGGAGAAGGAGCCTCCCGTACAGGCCGTGAAGCTACCGCCGATCCTCCCTCCGGAGATCACGAACTCGATCGGCATGAAACTGAAGCTCATCCCGAAAGGCAAGTTCCGCATGGGTTCGCCCGCGAGCGAGGAAGGGCACGAGCTGTTCGACAAGGGCCATGAGGAAGAGCACGACGTGGAGATCACGCAGCCGTTCTACATGGGCGTCTACGAGGTGACGCAGGCCCAGTACCAGAAGGTCATGGGCGAGAACCCCAGTTGGTTCTCGGCGAAGGGAGGCGGCAAGGCAACGGTGGCGGGCCTGGCCACCGGCGATTTCCCCGTGGAGACGGTTAGCTTTGCACAGGTACGAAGAGTGCCAGGGCGTGGCGCACTGGCCACCGGCGATTTCCCCGTGGAGACGGTTAGCTGGGAGGACGCGGTGGAGTTCTGCAAGCGGCTGTCGGCACTGGCCGCGGAGCAAAAGGCTGGACGGGTGTACCACTTGCCGACGGAGGCGGAATGGGAATACACTTGTCGGGGAGGGCCTGTTTCTTCCCCGGCGCCTTTCCACTTCCTCAAGCCCAGCTCTTCACTCTCCTTCGGGCAGGCCAACTTCGGGGCGGAAAATCCCTACGGCGGCGGCACCAAAGGCAAAGGCCTGAAGCGTACCTGTCGAGTGGGTTCGTACGAGCCGAACCGTCTGGGGCTGTATGACATGCACGGCAATGCCTGGGAGTGGTGCCAGGACTGGTACGACAAGGACTACTACAAGAACAGCCCTATAACAGATCCGCAAGGACCCAAATCGAGTTCTGAGAACTGCCGTGTGCTGCGCGGCGGGTCGTGGGTCGAATTCGGCATCGATTGCCGCACGGCCCTGCGCTTCAGGGTCGTCCCCGGCGCCCGCGGCTACAGCTTCGGCTTCCGGGTGGTCTTCCGTCTCGGCGTGAGGACCCCGTAACTTCTTCGCTCTTTTACGCCTTTACCTCCTCGCCGCGAAGCGGCGCGGTTTTCAAACAGAAATAGTATTATACTAAAAGTATCTGTTATTGCGCCTCCGCGCCCGGAGGATGCGGAGGATTCGGGGCGGCAGCTGAGCGTGGGGCGAAGCCATCGTGGTAAAGTGTAGCCGTGTCCGCGAAGCGGAGCAACCTTTCTTGCGGCCCCCTCGCCCGAAACCCGGGCGTGCGCGATCCGCCCCGAACGCTTGTAACGATCATGGCGCAGGCCCCACCGAACTGACGGTCATCTCCCGCACCTATGAGCTGCTGATCTGGACGGCGCAGCACGGCGCCCGCCCGCAACAGATCACATTCGCAGCGGCGACCCAGGCCACGGCGGCGCCGTTGCCCGGACGCGCCGCCGCGTGGTATACTACTGCTCATTCAGCTTCCGACCGCGGACAGAGGAGTCGTCATGGCCATCCCCCGGGTTGCAATCGTCGGCCGGCCCAACGTCGGCAAATCGTCGCTGTTCAACTGCCTCGCGCGGCGGCGCATCGCCATCGTGGACCCCACCGCCGGCGTCACGCGCGACCGCCTCACCGCCCTCGTCAAGACCGGCGAGCGCTTCTTCGAGCTGACCGACACCGGCGGCATCGGCTTCGAGGACGTCGACAACCTCACCGGCGAAGTCGAGCGGCAGATCGCGAAGGCCATGACGCTGGCCCAGGTCATCCTGTTCGTCGTGGACGTCCGCGCCGGCGTGATGGCCCTCGACGAGGAGGTGGCCGAGCGGCTCCGTCACATCGCGAAACCGATCTTTTGTGTCGTCAACAAGTGCGACACGACCGAACTGGACGCCCAGGCCGCCGAGTTCTACAAGTTCGGCCTCGGCAAGGTCATCTGCGTCAGCGCGCAGCAGGGCCGCGGCCGCGAGGAGTTGCTGCGGCTGATCGGCGCGCACCTGCCGCCCGAGGACCAGGTGGAGCCGCTCCCGGACCTCGACGCGGCCATGAAGCTGGCCATCGTCGGCCGGCGCAACACGGGCAAGAGCACGTTCATCAACGCGCTCGCCGAGGCGGATCGCGTGATCGTCAGCGAGGTGCCCGGGACGACGCGCGACAGCGTGGACGTGCGCTTCGAGCGCGACGGCAAGGTCTTCATCGCCATCGACACCGCGGGCGTGCGCCGCAAGGGCAGCATCGGCTCGGACGTCGAGTTTTACAGCATGGCGCGGGCCGAGCGCTCCATCCGCCGCGCCGACGTGGTGCTGCTGTTCCACGACGCTCCCCAGGAGGTCAGCAAGGTCGATAAGCAGCTGGCCCATTACGTCCTGGAGCAGCACAAGCCGGCCATCTTCGTCATCAACAAGTGGGATCTGCTGGCGCCGATGCCGACGAGCAAGTTCGTCGATTACCTGCGGGGCGTCTTCCCGAGCCTGGACTACGTGCCGATGGCGTTCATCACGGCGAAGGACGGCAAGAACGTGCAGGGAGTGCTGAACCTGGCGCAAAGCCTCTACAAGCAGGCGAGCGCCCGCGTGAGCACGGGCGACCTGAACCGGGTGGTGCGCGAGACCCTGGCCGATCAGCCGCCGCCGCAGCGCCAGAACCGCCGGCCGAAGATCTTCTACGCCACGCAGGTCGCGACCAACCCGCCGACGATCGTGCTGATCACCAACGGCCCGGACCTGTTCGACCCCACCTACCTGCGCTACCTGCTCAAGACGTTCCGCGATCGGCTGCCGTTCCATGACGTGCCGATCAAGCTGTACCTGCGGGACAAGAACCGGGAGGACCGGACGCCCGCCGCCGTGGAAGGTGTCGAGCCCGCGCCGCGTGCGCAGGGCCGCAAGCGCCCGGCCGTGAAGGCGTCGGGGCCGAAGTCCCGAACCCAGGGCGCCGGCGCGGGACCGAAGCGCGACCGGAAACAAAACGACTCCGAGTTGTGGAACGACTGAGAGCGCCCGCGGAAGAGGGAGGACCGTCATGAGTTGTCGCACGCGCCGCCTGGCCCTCTGCGGGGTGCTGGCCCTGAGCCTCTGCCCCGCCCTGCTGACCCACGCCGGCAAGGCCCCGCCCGCCGCCAAATCGCAGGACTTCAACGGCAAGGTCGTTCCCCTGACCGAAGTGTTGCAGAAGGCCGGCGCCCGCCTCGACCCCGACGCCGCCCCGCACTGGCTCGCCCTCGTCACCGCCGACGGCAAGGTCTACCCGATCGTCAAGGACGACGGCGGCCGCATGTTTTTCAAGGACAAGCGACTCCTCAACCGCCCCATGCGCCTGACGGGGCGACTCATCCCGGGGAGCAACCTCCTCCAGGTGACGAACGTCCACAGCTACCGCAACGGGAAACTGCACGACGTCTACTACTGGTGCGACATCTGCTCGATCCGCGGTTACGAGCTGCACAACTGCGATTGCTGCGGCGACCTCATGGTCTTGCGCGAGGAGCCGGCGAAGTGACCTGATATTACCTCGGCAGGGAAGCTCGTCACACAAGCCCGACGCGCAAGCGAGGGACCGGGCTGCCCCTCGCTTGCGCGTCGGGCTTGTGTGATCGCCTTCCGCGCCGGAGTAATACGTGCAGCGACGAACGGCCGGGTTCTCAACCAGGCCCCAGGAACGATTCCGGCAGCGCCGGCAGGGCCGGCGCTCCCAGCGGCGCCTCCGTGGCGACGCGGACCGACCGCTGCCCCGTCGTCGGCCGGGCGGCGACCGGGTCCGGCAGGCGCGGCGTGAGGTCCAGTTCGGGTGGCGCGGGCGGCGCCGCCTCCGGGTCGAAGTCGTCGCCGTCGGCGGCCGGCTCCGTCACGACGAGGATCGACTGCGGCAGTGCGGGCAGCGACGGCGCCTGCAAATCCGCGGCCGACAGCGGCGGCAGCGCGGGCACCTCACCGGTCCCGTCTTCCGAGAGCGCCGCGATGGCCTGGGCCTTGATCGTCTCGTGCAGCGCTTCGGGCGTCAGGCCCCGCCGCACTCCCGCCGGCGCCTCCGGCAGCAGTGGCTGCCGCAGCACCTCGACCGGCAGGGGCTTGATGTCCGCCATCACGATGCCCTCGCGCAGCTCCGGCGTCTTCGTGGTCCCCATCGACAGCGGCTCCGCAAGCACGGGCGCCTGCGGCTTCGTCCCCTGCGCGATCAGGTACTTGTCCAGGCGCGCGATCATGTTCGGCATGGTCGGCCGCGACGGCGTGCCCCACAGGTTCGGCAGGTCCGGCTGGAGGGGGAGTCCGTCGAGCGACGGCATCTGGGGCCTGGCCCACAGTTCGGGCGTATGCGGCAGCCGGGGCTTGCCGAGCATGTGCGGCATCTCGGGGCGCTGCCCTCCCCACAGCTTCGGCAGCTGCGGGCGAGGCTTGCCGAGCATCTGCAGCGTGTCGGGCAGCTGCCGCTTGCCGATCATCTGCGGCATCTCCGGCAGCCGCGGCTTGCCGACCATCTGCGGCATCTGCGGCCTGTGCTGCGCCACCATGTTGGGCATCTCGGGCAACCGCGGCTTGCCGACCATGTTCGGCTGGTGCGGCTGCTTCGCCATCATGACCGGGTCGGGCAGGCGCTTGTTATTCCGGTGGCACTGCCCGCAGTTCTGGTTGTACGTCACCACGGTAATGTCGATGTCTACCGACTGGTTCACCGTCCGGCTGTTCTGCGAGCAGATCGACTTGGGCTGCCCGTTCAGCTTCACCGACTGGGTGTTCAGCTTCGTCGAGTGCATGTTCAGTTGCTTCGCCTGCTGCGTGACCTGCTTCGCCTGCATGTGCAGGGAGCGCGGGGTCATGGAGATCTGCTTCGACGTCTGGTGCAGGCTCTTCGACTGGGTGTGCAGCGCCACGGAACTCATGTGGAGGTGCTTGGAGCTCATCGTGACCTGGCGGGCGTGCATGTCGAGGTGGTGCGCGGTGCCCGGTCCCGCACCCTTCGGGACCATGTGCAGCGCCTTCGCGTGCATGGTGATCTTGCGGGTATGCATGTCGAGGTGCTTCGTCTGCATGTGAACGGTCTTGGCCTGCATGCGGACGGTCTTGGCCTTCATGTGTACGCCCACGTTCTGCTGCCCCAACTGTTTCGCCTTCATGGCGATTTGCTGGGCCTGCATCTGCTGCAGCTGCTGCATCTGCTGGGCCTGCTGCATCTGCTGGGCCTGCTGCCTCTGCGCGTGCAGGTACTGCTGCTGCTGGATTTGGGCCTGCCTCTGGAAGTGCAGGTGGATGTGCTGGACCTGCATGCCGCCGCCGCCGGGGCAGCGGAAATTCTGGGCATCGGAGGCCGGCAGCACCGCGAGCAGGGCCAGGCCCGCCAGGGTCGTACACAGAATGAGCCAGCGGCACGCCTTCATGGTCACATCCCCCTTCGAGGAAAGGGATCCAGCCCCGGAGGGGCGAGGTAGCGCTCCCGGCTGTCCGGGTACACGCTTCAACCCTTCTGAGGGTATCTTGGCCCCCTCGGGAAAGCAATTCTCTTTTTCGGAAAGTCGCGCATAAAGGGTAACGCAGCGAGAAACCCTTCGGGTACAATAACCACTCGTCGCCGGTCAGCACTCCGAAAGGCCGCCGGGGCGCCGGGCGCGGCCCCCGTCGGTAGAACACGCACCCCGGCGTTTCGTTGGCGCGGGGAACGGAAAAGCCTGCCTTACCAACGGAACGCCTCGGCGCGTGTTGTGAATCCAAGGCGCGACCGGCCCTGAGACACACGTCGCCCCCCCGAGGCTCCGGGGAGCCTCCCGGTGAGGGGCACTTGATGCCCGCGCCCCCTGCGGCGCACCTCCGCCGTTGTCCGCGGGTGCCCGGGACCGTTCGCAAGGGACAGCCATGCCTCTCAACGTCGAATGCCCAACGTGTCGTCACCACTTCGCCGTGCCGGACAAGATGCACGGACGCGGTATCAAGTGCCCGAAGTGCGAGACCCCCTTCACCACCCCCAACGTGGGCGGCGCGCCGCTGTCGCACCCCGACCTCTACGTCCCCGCCTCCCCTCACCCCACGCCGGCGCCCGGCTTCTCTTCCCCCATGAACCCGGCGCTGCCGCCTGCCCTGGGGCCGATGGTGGTGCCGCCGGCCGCCGCCCCCTCCAACGGCGGCCCCTTCACCGCCACCAAGACCGCCCCCACCGCCGCCCCGCGCAGGCCCGTACGTCGGCTGACCGCGCTCGTCATGGACCTGCCCGGCTCGGTGATCCGCCAGATGCCGGGCGAGCCGGAGGGCGTCGCCGGCCTGTCCGTGGTGGCCCTGGTCGTCGGGCTGGTCGCCTGGGGCGTGTCGGCGCTGACCGAACAGCGCGTCATCGGCCTGGCGTGCAGTGGACTCGGCCTCCTGCTGGCCGGCGTCGCCGCCGCCGCCCTGCTCCACCGCAAGAAAAAGGGCCTGGGCCTGCCCGTGGCCGCGGCGCTGGTCAACTTGCAGGCAGGAATCTTCGCCGCGATCGCCACCTTCGGGCAGGGCGCCGGCGGCGCGAGCGAGGCGGTGGAAGGCCCGGGCAAGGCCCCCGGCGCCATCGCCGAACTGCGCAAGGCCATGCTCGACCCGGACCAGAACACCCGGCTCAAGGCGGCCTTTCAGGCTGGCGAGCTGGCGCAGGGCCTCGGAGCGAGCGTACACGAGCTGACCACCCTGCTCAAGGACAGCCAGCACACGGTGCGCGCCGCGGCGGCGGAGGCCCTCGGGCGGATCGGCCCGCACGCCCGCCTGGGTTACCCGGCCCTGCTCGAAGCCGCTCAGGACGACCCGGAAGAGTCCGTCCGCAAGAAGGCCCTGGAGGGACTCAAGAAGATCGGCCCGCCGGCGAGCGCTGACGCGGTTGTTTTCGTGGAAACGCTCAAGGACAAAAGCCCGGTGCTGCGCGCCGCCGCCGCCCAGTGCCTGCGCCTGGTCGGCAAGGAAGCGAAGATCGGGGCGCCGGCCCTGAACGACGCCCTGAAGGACCCGCAAGCCCTGGTGCGCGTCAGCGCCGCCCACGCCCTGTGGACCCTGGAGCGCCAGGAGGAGGTGTTGCAGGAACTGCTCGCGTGCCTCAAGGACCCAGAGCCGCAGGTGCGCGGCCGGGCCGCCCTGGCGCTGGCGGACATGCGCACCGCCGCCCAGGACGCCCTCGCCCCGCTCGGCGCCGCCCTGAAGGACGACAACGCGGAGGTGCGCTTCAAGGCGGCGTACGCGCTGGCGTCCATCGGCAAGGCGGCGCGGGCGAAGACACCGCAACTCACCGAGGCCCTCAAGGACGACAACACGAAGGTGCGCCTGTACGCCGCCCAGGCGCTGTGGGACGTCGACAAGCAGCCGGGCGGCGTGCCGGTGTTCGCCGCGGCCCTTAAGGACAAGGCCGCGGACAACCGGCTGAAGGCGGCGTACGGCCTGTGGAGCATCGCCAGTACGACCCGGGAGCGCCCGCCCGTCGCCCTGCTCCCCGCCGTCGTCCCCCTGACCGAGGCCCTCGGGGACAGCGACGGCCGCGTGCGCGGGTTCGCCGCGGTGGCCCTGGGCGCGATCGGGACGGCCACCGCCGAGGCTGCGGCCGCCCTGGCGAAGGGCACCAAGGAGGCCCTGGCTCCGCTCGCGGAGGGCGCTAAACGGACCGTGCCCGCCTTGACGAAGGGCCTCGAAGGCGCGGTCCCCGTGCTGACGAAGGGACTCAAGGATGCCGACCCCGCCTTCCGCGCCCGCGCCGCGCACGCCCTCATGGGAATCGGGGCGCCGGCCGCGGCGGCGGCCCCCGACCTGCGGCAGGCGCTCACCGACGACAGCCGCGAGGTCCGCATCTTCGCCGCCCAGGCGCTGTGGGCCGTCCAGCGCAGGCCGGCCGAGGTGGCGGAGGCCCTCCGCAAAATCCTGGACGAGGAAAAAGACGGCGTGCTCCGGGCCAAGGCGGCGTTTGCCCTGGGCATGCTCCAGGACTCGGCACGGCCGGCCGTCGCGTCCCTCAACGAGGCGCTGAAGGACGCGAACAACGCCACGCTGCGCATGACCGCGGCCCAGACGCTGGGCAAGATCGGCCCGGCCGCGCGCATCACCTACCCCACGCTGCTGGAGCTGAGCCAGAGCAAGGAGGAGGACCCGGAGGTCCGCAGGGCGGCGGCGGACGCGATGAAGAAGATCGGCCGGCCGACCAAGCAGAACGTGGCCGACCTGAAGAAGGCTCTGGCCGACGGCAACGCGCACTACAAGGCCGCCGCGGTCTTCGCCCTGTGGATGCTGCACCAGGACGCGAAGGACGCCGTCGAGCTCCTGGGCAACGCCCTCGACGATCCCGACGAGACGGTCCGCCGCACGGCCCCGTTCGCCCTGGCGGCGATTGGAACGGACGCCGGGGCCGCCGTGCCGGCGCTGGCCCGGGCGCTGACGAACCTGAAGGACGACGTCCTGCGCGCCCGCGCCGCCTACGCCCTGGGCGAGATCGGCGCGCCGGCGAAGGGGGCCGCCGAGGCGCTGCGCAAGGCCCTGGCCGAGGACACGGAGCCGATCGTCCGTGTCCACGCCGCCCAGGCCCTGTGGGCGATCGAGGGCAAGGGTCAAGGACTGGTCGGCGTCCTCGGCAACGTGGTCAAGACGAAGGCCCTGGACGGCGGGCTGCGCACGGCGGCCGCCGAGACGCTGGCGAAGATCGGGGCCAGGGCCGGCGCGGACGAGGAGACGGGCAAGCTCCTCGAAGCGGCGCTGCCCGATCTGGAGGAGGCGGCGCAGGACCAGGACAACGACGCCCTCCGCGCCGCGGTGACGAGCACCCTGGGGGCCATGGGGTATCGCGGCCGCAAGGCGCTGCCGAGGCTGATGGAAATGCTCGAGGATCCCGAGCCGGAGATCCGCGCGGGCGCCTGTGAGGCCGTGGGCAAGATCGCCCAGGCCGAGACCCGGATGAAGAAGACCGACGTGCGGGCCAAGGTCGTCTACTCGGCGCTGCTGTTCTATAGCAAGGTCGAGCAGAACGAGCAGGTGCGCAAGGCGGCGAACGTGGCGCTGGCGCGGGTCGGCCGGCCCGGCGCGGAGGACGTGGACGTGCTGCTGCGGGTGCTGGAGGACGAGACCGCGGCGGACTTCTTCCGCAGTTCGGCGGCGCAGGTCCTGGGCATGATCGGCGGGGAGATCAAGGGAGCGCTGAACCGCCTCACGGACATCCTGCAGAACAAGACCGGCAAACTCCCCGTGCGTACCCTGATCGCCTACACCCTCGGAGATCTCGGTCCCGACGCCGTCCCCGCGATCCCGAAGCTGGTCCAGGTGCAGAACGACAAGGACCCGGGGCTCCGCGCCGCGGTGGTCACCACGCTGGGGGAGGTCGGGCAGTACGCCCGCGGCGACGCCCGGGCAATGGTCGAGCACGCCATCCAGCGTGCCCAGGGCGATGACGACGTCGGGGTGGTGGCCGCGGCCCAGGAGGCCCAGCGGAAGCTCAAGCGGGCGCCGAAGTGAACCGCGGGCGGCGGCCGGCGGTCGTCGCCTGCAGCCGGCTCATCGTCAGCGGCGTGGTCTTGAGCAGCGACACCAGCCTGCGCTCGACCATCTGGGCCGGGGTCAGGCCGTCGCGCACGTCCGCCACCATCACCTCCTCCATGCCCGCGGCGCTCTGGAACACGTCCTTGTTCGCCTCAAATCGGTTCGTGTCATCGTTCATCGGAAACTCCTTGTTGGTCAACGGTGCCCTAGCCTGGCAGCGGAGTAGTTCGCAAAGCCGATGCCAAGGGGGAAGCGGCTTTGATGAAGTGTTCTCAGTGTATTAAAATGTTCACCCTTCAGGCCTGGGACGCAGCAGCCTTGCGCAGGCGAAGTAGCACGCTCCGCCGGCAGGAGGTCGGGACCGGAAGGAAGCCGAGCGATTGCCGAATTCCCCAGGAAACGAACGGAACAGCTGGGCGCGCCGGGGAGAGGAGGGGCGATGGCTGGAAAATCGTCTCGGCTGTGGAGATAGGATTCTTCGAGGGTTCGGCTCCACAGGGATGATATCCCACGGCGCCGAGTTTACCGCTTTTTGGGCAATTGCCGGCGCCCGACTAGGAAGCGCGATGCGCAGCCGGCACGGTCCCGGGAAGCCCCAGGCGCCGCAGACCGGCTTCAACGCAGGGGAGGGCGTGGAACACTCCCCGGACGCGGTTGTCCACGAGGGAGTTGTCGAGGGCCAGCACGGCAGCCCCCGCGTCGATGCCGACCATGTCGCGGGCAACCCAGTTGTGGTCGGCGTTGACGTTGCTCAGGCCGTAACGGCCGCACGGCCGCAACTCGTCGTCCCGCTCGGCGTGGCCAATGTTTTCGAGGACCGCGTCGGGGACGTGCTCCACCGAGGCAAGGGCGGCGGTCAGGTGGGCGGTCCCATCGAAAGGCCCGGCCGGGGCGTAGCAGCGGTAGGCGTAGCCCGCGGGCGGCTCGGCAGGACCGTCGCCGGCCGACAGGCCCCAGTAACGCCGGTAGGTGGCATGCAGGGCGGCGGCCTCGGCGCAGGCGCGGCGATTGGCTTCGGCAGCCAGCCGGGCCTCGGCATGCAGGTCGAACCCGTGGGGCGCCGGCCGGGCGCGCAGGTCGAGGAGGTCGAGGCCGTACTGGAAAACGAACAGTCCCAGGTCGGCGTTGTTGAAGCGCAGGCCGGCGACCGAGCCGTAAAACGGCCCGAGCCGTTGCCACGCGGAGGTCGAGAGCGCGCGGCCATCCGCGGCGCCGGCGGCCAGCACGTACATGAACACCGTCTCGCCGTTGAGCCGGTCCCAGGAGCAGTCGAGGAAGCGACCCGTCCGGTCCTGCCCGTGGCGCAGCAGGCCCTTCGAGCCGGCGAGGTCGGGGGCGGTCCAGTAGTGCCAGTCCACACGCGCGTACAGGTCGTCGGCGCGCCGGCGCAGCCGGCCTTCTTGCAAGAACTCCGCGGCCCAGAGCGCCCCGGCGACGAGCCACGCGGAATCGACCGTGCTCAGGTGGTCGGACCCGTGAGCGGCGCCGGTGGCGGAGTCGAGGAAGTGGGGCATGATGCCGCGGTCGTGCGGCAGGCGCTGCAGGGCCGTCTCGACGCCGGCGCGGATGCGCGCGGCGGCGTCGGCGGCGCAGAGGAGACGGTAGGGCGGCGCCGAGGCGAGGGCGAGGGCGATGAAGCCCATGCCGGTGGCGGCGGTGCTGCACAGGCCGTGCGCGCGGCGCGGACCGTGGTTGCTCTGGCGGTCCAGGACGAGGCCGCCGGGGAGCTGGTTGTCAAGGAAATAGCGCAGCGCCTGGCGCTGAAGCCGGAGCAGCGCGCGGCGCTGCACAGGCGTCAGGTAGGCCGTCCCTGGCATGGTCCTACCCTCTTTCTCTGTTCCGGGGGCGCCCGTCGAGACTTCGGCCCTGAAGTCTCGACGGATCCGAGCGCCTCTCTGCGTCAGTCTAGCACAGGCGCCGGTGAGAAAAAGGCGAACCACGAAATACACGAAAAACACGAAAAAAGACAGAAGAGAGAAGAGAGAAAGCCCACGGGTTGCCACCCGTGGGCTTGAATCCCTCTCTCTTCTGTTCTTCTGTCTTTTTTTCGTGTCTTTCGTGTCTTTCGTGGTTTCCCTCTTACGCCACGGTCACTTTGAAGGTGGTATCGACGGTGGCCCCCTTCTGGTCGGTGGCCCGGACGGTGAGCGTCGTCGTGCCAGCCTGCCTGGCCTGGAGAGTGAGGCGGTTGTTGTTGACGCTCGTCGTCACCACCTGCGGGTTGGTGTTGCCGACCACGGAATACGTCAGGAAGTCGCCCCGGCTGGCGATCGTGGCGCTGCTGACCAGGGCGTAGTTCGCCGCGCTGGTGTCCGCCGGGAAGTTGGTCCCGCTGTAATTCTGCAGCGGGATCTCGGAGAACACCCCCTGCCCCGCCGGCCCCTTTTCCGACGCGGGCAGGGCCGGCCCCTGGCTCTCGTCCTTCGTCGGGATGGCGGCGAGGGCATCGACCACCTGCTGGTCGGCCGCGCTCACCACCTTGCCGAAGACCGTGAAGCCGCCGTTCTGGTTGTTCAGGTTCCCCGAGTTGTCCCCCAGGTTGAAGAAGAACTGGTCGGTGGCGCTGTTGGGGTCAGTGCCCAGCTTGGCCATGGCGAGCGTGCCGCGCAAGTTGGACCGATTCGTCGGGTCGGGCTCGTTCTGCACGGCGGGGTCCGTCGCGATCGGGTCGAGGCGCGACGGGTTGGTGTTGAACGTGAAGCCGCCGCTCTGCAGCACGAACGGCGTCCCGCCCGGCAGCTTCGCCGAGCGGTGGAAAATCGACTCGGTGTAGCGGCCGCTCGTCACGTAATTCAGGAAATTGGCGACCGTACGCGGCGCCTGCTTGTCGAACAGCTCGACGTTCACCGCCCCGGACGACGTATTCAGGCGCAGCATCGTGTCGGTGATGTCCGGGTCGGTGAAGTTGCCGGCCAGGTCGATTGTCTGGCTGGCGTTCCGCGCCAGCGACCGATCGCCGATCGGGCTGCTCGCCGTGGGCGTCCCGTTGGTGGGAGTCGTCGCGGTGCGCGCGATCATCTGATTGGCCTGGCTGGAGTTGCCGGCCGTGTCCGTCGCCTTGACCGTGAAGGTGTTGGCGCCGGCCGTCAGGGTGACGCCGCTGAACGTGAAGTTGCCCGAGGCGTCCGCGGTCGTGTTGGCGTTCGTCTGGACCAGCTGGACCGCGGTGTTCGGGTCGGTCTTGCCGGTCAGCGTCACGGTGGCCAGGGTGGTCTGGTGATCGCCCTTGGTGCCGGTGTCCGAGGCGGAGTCGAGGTCGAAGTTCGGCTGGGCGGGCGGCGTCGTGTCGAGCGTGAACGTCAGGTCGAAGACGGCCGAGGCGTTGTTGCTGTTGTCCTGCGCCTGCAGGTGCAGAGTGCGGGCTCCGTCGGCCAGCGCCATGCCGCCGTTGATCTGCATCAGCGTGGCGCTGGTGAGGGTGAACGTCTTGTCGGATTGGAGGTTGCTCAGGACGTTGGTGAAGTTGGCCGGCTGGGTGCTGTCCAGGCCCGCGGTGAAGCGGGTGACCGTGCCGCTCTCGGTGAGGCTGCCCTTGACCGTTGGGTCGGACGTGATCTTGTCCGTGCTGCTCGCGCCGGTGTCGTTGGCGAGCTGCGCGGCGATCGTCGGCGGCGTGGTGTCGGGCGGGGTGCCGAAGCTGACCCGGCCGACGAGGTCGTTGAAGTCCTGGTCGCCGCCGTTGAAGGAGTCCTCGAAGGCGAAGTCGGTATCCGAGAGCCAGCGCAGGTGCGGGAGGCCGTCCGGGTTGGCCGCCGCGAACGAGAAGTAAGTGAACGGCCCGGCGCCGCCGAAGATCGGGTCCGTCGGCCGGTCGTCTGGGTTGCGGCTGAGGGCGTCCGCCGTGCTGCCGTTCGCCACGAGGTAGAGCCCGTAGACGGCGCCATCGGGCAGGTTGACCGTGGACGTCGCCCCGGGACCCTGGCCGCTGGCGAAGAGAACCTGGCGCGTGGAGCTGGACAGTGCGGCGCGGCTGTAACCGGGATCGCCGGGGTTAAGGCCGCCGATGCTGCCCGAGGCGTTGTCGGCGATGAAGAGGCCCAGCTCGTTGTTATAGACGGCGTCGCGCGACAGCCAGCTGAACGTGGTCGCGTTCGTCCGCCCGGCCGGCCCCGGGACGCGGACGCTGTTCGTCCCCTCCCGGCTGACCGTGAACACCATGTCGTTGAAGTCCTTGTCCCCGCCGCCTTCGAGGTCCTCCCAGGAGAACTGCATGGTGCCCGTCGAGGGCGCGCTGTCCTGCACGTGGTCGAAGTGGTCGGGGTTCGCTCCGCTGACGGAGAAGAAGACGAGCGGGCCTGCGCCGTCGTTCGAGTCCGACGGGTTGTTCAGGCGCGCATCGACCGTCGAGGTGTTCTGTACGAGGAAGAAGGCGAGTTGCTGGCCCGCCGCGAAGTTCACGATCGCCGAGGCGCCCGCATCCTGGCCGGAGTGGAACAGGATCTGGCCGCCGCGCAGGGCCGCGCCCGCGTAACCGGGGTCGGTCGGCAGCATGCCGTTGACCCGACCGTCGGTGTCCTGGACCGCGTAGACGCCGATCTCGTCGTTGAAGACGCCGCCGTGGGCCGTCAGGTTGAAGCTGAGCCGCGTCTGGTCCCCGGTGTTGCCCGGCGCACTGAACAGGTGATTCGCCAGGACGAGGCGCGGTTCGAGTTCCTCAACTCGCAACGCGACCCTTCCCCGGCGCGTCCCGGGGCGGTGTTGGGTGGGTTGGGGGCGGCGGTTTTCGCGTCGGGAGAGCCAGCTGAACATGGTAAACTCGATCTCTTGGGATAAGTCTTCCCCGGGCGCCTGCCTTGCCCTGGAGGCATCATTTTACCTGCGCACGGGACGGCGCCAAGGAGCATCGACCGGCAGAACGGCGGCGACCCAGAGATTCTCTCCGTCAAACTGCTCCCCGCCGGCGCAAGACCACCGCATAGACCGGATGTTCGCTCCAGAACGCGGCGAGCCGGAGACCTTCGTCCCCGGCTCGCCGCGCTCTGCTGTCCTGACGCTTCGTTCACTCCTATACGGAATGACCGATGTCGCCGGGGTCGGGATTGTTGGCCACGGGGTCGGCCTGGCCGGCCTTCGCGGTCGGTTTGGGATCGGCGGGGTAACCGCGCGCCTCCGGACCGAGGGGGTCGAGGGGCGTCGGCAGTTGGCCCTCGGGCCGGGTCACCAGGCGGTCCTTCTCCGTCACCTGTCTCGCGCCGTCTTGTTCTGCCATGAGGTGTTCTCCTCTGTAAGGGTTGTTGCCGCAAGCGGCAGCATGAGCAGGGGATTGATCGAGCAGAACCCATGCCGAACACGCATTCGCTCTCGGGGCTCAGGGAAAACATCTCTCGACTCCGCCCGGCGAGATGGCGTATTCTGGCGCCGTTTTCCATCCGCTCGCCGGTCCGAGCGCCCGCGGATCGGTTTCTTCGACCGTCAAGGAGGACGCGCATGGCCGAGGAACAGGCCGCAGTCAAGGGCGGCAACACGATTGTCGGTTGGATCAAGGCGGGTGTCACCAGCCTCGTCGGGCTGGCCTCCGGCGCCGTCCTGATGTATTGCTCTCCGCTGATCACCAGTGTCATCAAGCCCGGCAAGCCGGTCGCGAATTTCCAGTGCGAGGTGGACGGCCTCAAGGCCATCTTCCACAACCGCGCCAGCGGCGGCAGCGACGGCTGGTGGGACTTCGGCGACGGCTCGGCCCTCGAGCCGTTTGTCTCGGGCCAGGAGAACGTTGCGCACACCTTCACCCGCGCCGGCGTCTACAGCGTCAAGCTGAGCGTGCGCAGCCTGTTCGGCGAAGAGAACGAGCGCACCGTCAGCGTCTCGCTCGACGGCCCAACTGCCGCGGCCACCGCGCCCGTCATCGACACGTTCGAGGTCGTGCCGATCCAGGCGACCAGCTACGCCCCGGCCACCTTCCGCGTCGTCGGCAAGGTGAAGAACGCCGAGCTGTGCGTCTGGTCGCCGGGCAACGAGCAGCCGCTCGAAGTGGTGGCCGAGGTCGCCGGCACGCAGGAGCGCTATTTCACCTTCAAGCAGCCGGGCACGCACGTCATCAAGCTGGCGGCGTACGGCAACAAGACGACGGTGGAGAAGGCGCAGTTCGTCCGCGTCGAGGCGCAGCCGGCCGGGACCGTGATGGCAGTGCTGAGCATGAAGTACGACGCCGTCCACGTCACCACGATGGAAAAAATGAGGAACTTCGTGGTCGAGTTCCCGCCGAAGTCGAAGGACAGCTCGTACCGGTTCGACGTGGTCATTCTGTCCCCGTTACCGGGCTTCGAGGTCAGCGCCGCTCGCTTCCTGGGGCCGGTCCAGGACCCGCACCTGAAAGCCGCCCCCGTCCTGCGCGTGGCTGCCGACAAGAAGGCCCACCTCACAGGCGAGCTGGTAAAGGTGCCGAACACGGCCTCGAAGTGGGTGGCCCAGGCAGTCCTGACCCTGGAGCGGCGCTCGGGGACGATGCCGCGGCAAGGCCCCGAAACGGCAGTGGCGCTGACGGCGCCGGGGACGACCTGGCTGCCGATGCCGCCGCTCGGCGGCGGCTGGGTTTCCCGCCAACGCACGCTGACGCTCAAGCTGCTCGACGGCGATCGGACCATGTGGCAGGGCACGCAGATGCCCCAGGGCCAGGAGATCATCGTGCGCGGTCGGCGCTTCCGCGTCACCGCCACGGAAGCGGGCGACAAGCTGCGCATCGACCTGACCGAGGTTCCCGGTGGGATGAACCCCGTCGGCAACTGACTGCCCGCCTGGGGGAAAGCCCACGGGCCGCGGCCCGTGGGCTTTTCTCGCTCTGGCCGCCCTCCGCCCGCCTCCTTGCTATAATCACAGGGAAAGACTATCCCCGCGAGGAGGTTGTTCATCATGTCCGGCCCCACGGCCACCCCGCGCCCGCTGAAGCTCAGCAAGGAAGGCGACGACCGCCTGGCCATCGAATGGAACGACGGCCACCGGAGCGTTTACGCCTGGAAGCACCTGCGCGACCACTGCCCCTGTGCGGGCTGCCGCGAGGAGCGCCTGCAGCCGCCCGACCCGTTCCGCGTGCTCAAGCCCGCCGAGCTGGCCCCGCTCAAACCGACCGCACTGACGCCGGTCGGCCATTACGCCTATAAGATCACCTGGAGTGACGGCCACGACACGGGCATCTTCACCCTGGAGCATCTCCGGGAGCTGTGCCAGTGCGCCGAGTGTGCCGGCAAGAAGCGGTGACCCTGAAGCCCACGGGTTGCCACCCGTGGGCTTTCTTCTCTGACCCCTGCAACATCCGGAGACCCCAAATGCACCCCCAGGGAGGCCCGCCCCAAAAGATCGCGATGCCGGGGATCAAGTACGTCGTCGCGGTGGCCAGCGGCAAGGGCGGCGTCGGCAAGTCCACGGTCGCCGTCAACCTCGCCCTCGCCCTGCACATGCAGGGCCGCCGCGTTGGCCTGATGGACGCCGACATCTACGGCCCGAGTGTCCCCATGATGATGGGCGTGCCGGCGGTCGATCCGCAGACCACCGCCTTCCCCATCGAGCGTTACGGCCTGCAGCTCATGTCGATGGGCTTCCTGGTCAAGCCGGAGCAGGCGGTCATCTGGCGCGGCCCGATGGTGGACCGCTACATCCGCCAGTTCCTCACGGCCCTGCCCTGGGGCGAGCTGGATTACCTGGTGATCGACCTGCCGCCCGGCACCGGTGACGCGCAGCTCACGCTAACCCAGGCGGCGCCGCTGTCCGGCGCGGTGATCGTCACCACGCCGCAGGAGGTCAGCCTGATCGACGCCCGCAAGGGTTTGGAGATGTTCCGCCAGGTCCACGTGCCGGTGCTGGGCATCGTGGAGAACATGAGTTACTTCATGGGCGAAGACGGCAAGCGCTACGAGATCTTCCGCCACGGCGGCGGTCGAAAGCTGGCGAGCGACGCCCGGGTGCCGTTCCTCGGTGAGATCCCCCTCGACGCGCGCGTGGCGGAGTGTGGCGACAACGGCGAGCCGATCGTCCGCAAATTCCCCGACTCGTCGATCAGCAAGTCGTACCTCGCCCTCGCGACGAGCGTCAGCCAGGAGCTGGCCAAGGGCGGCGCGCAGCCGGAGCTGCCGGGCCTGCAATTGTAAGAGCGCCTGATTGGACGTGGGGCAAGTTGCCAACTTGCCGGTTTTCCCGGCAAGTTGGCAACTTGCCCCACGTCCAATCAGGGCCTCCAAGGACATTGGTGCCGTCGCTGTCGATCGCAAGCCCACCCGTGGCCACGGGTGGGCTCGTTGCTTTCCCACTCTTCTCGGTTTCTTTATGTACAAACGTCCCAACTGGACTTGCGTCCACGGAGAGAGATTGTTCTAATACCGACC
>JBBRPS010000093.1:0-18177 GCA_038227745.1 Gemmatales bacterium
CCCTCGCTGGCGCGTCGGGCTTGTGTGCGCTGCCGCGCAATCCTCCGTACTCGGTACTCGAATCCCCCTTCCTCTATACTGACGGTGGGAGTCGGCAATCGGCCCCCGACGAGGAGACGGAGGAGCGATGCGTTTTGCACTTCTGGGCGATCACCCCGACGGACTGGACATGGCGCGGGCCCTGGTCGAGTCCGGGCGGCATCACCTCGTCGTCTACTCCGGACCGGCCGTCGGCGCCGAGTACCTGCGCCGCTGGGGCATCAACCCCGGCATGATCGGCGACATGGAGGAAGTGCTGGCCGACCCCGTCATCGAGGCCGTCATCGTCGCGGGCAGCGCCGGCGACCGTCCCGCCCAGCTCCGCCGCGCCCTGCAATCGGAGCGGCACGTCCTCTGCGTCCACCCCGCGGACCAGTCGCCGGACATCGGCTACGAAGCCGCCATGCTCCAGGGCGACACGGGGCAGTTCCTCTTCCCGCTGCTGCCCGAGGCGCTGCACCCCGCGATCGGCCGCCTTGTTAGGCTCGCCCGCGCCGACGGCGGGCCGCGCCTGGTCGAGCTGGAGCGCTACACGGCGGAGGCGGTGCTGCTCGAGTACGACACCGCGGGCCACCGGCCGGCCGTGCCGGGCTGGGACGTGCTCCGCGCCCTCGGCGGCGAGGTCGCTGAGGTCGTCGCCTACGCCGCCCCGGAGGAGGTCGTGCCGGAGGAACTGCTGCTGCTGGCGGGCCGCTTCGAGCGCGGCGGCCTGTTCCGGGCGGCGTTCATTCCCAACCACCCCGAGCCGCACTGGCGCCTCGCCGTCCTCGGCCGCTACGAGCGGCTGGAACTGCTGTTCCCGCAGGGCTGGCCAGGGCCGGCGCGGCTGGTGCGCCGCGACTCATCGGGGGCCGTGCAGGAAGAGGCGTGGGAGACGTGGAACCCGTGGCCGGCGCTGGTGGAGGTGTTCGAGGCGGCGCTGGACGGGCACCGGCCGGTGCGGGCCGCGCACCTGGCCGCGCTCCGCGAGCCGGCACTGGCCGGCCGCTCGGTGCGGGCGCAGGGCGGCGATGCGATCACCGCGCACGCGCCGGAGGCTGCGCGGGAGCCGGCGCTGGCTCTTGAGACCTGGCCGGTGACGTGGCAGGACGAGGTGCGCTCCCTGGAACTGGACGACGCGGCGCGGCGCAGCGTCGAGCGCCGCCGGGCCAGTACGCTGGAGTACCAGGAGGCGACCGAGGAGGCCGGCTTCAAGGGCACCATGACGCTCGTCGGCTGCACCCTGCTGTGGGGCAGCCTGGTCCTCCTGATCCTGTCGCGCTGGCTGCCGTGGCTGGGCTGGGGCATCCTGCCGATCTTCGCCGTGTTCCTGGCGCTGCAGCTGCTCCGCTGGCTGGTGCCGCCGAAACCGCCCCGCCCGGCGGCCCCGGGCGAATCCCCAGCCGCCGGGGAGTGAAGTAGGACGCTTTGAAGAGGCAGGAGATCGTCCCATGCTCCGTCAGGTCACTTGCCCGCAGGGGCACCACTGGCAACTGTCCGCGGACGAGCCCACGGAGGCGACGCTGGCCCCGGCCACCTGTCCGGTGTGCGGCACGACCGTGGACCTCGCGGGAAAGACGCCTCCGGACGCGGGCGCGTCGCGGACCGCCATCTCCTCGCCGCCGGCCGCGAGCGACCCGTACGCCACCTGGGAGACCACTTCGCCCGGTACCCTGCCCTCGCTGGCCCCGACCCTCTCACCGACGAAGGCGGGCGGGGGCTACCGGGCCGTTGTCTCGGGGTACGAGATCCTCGGGGAACTTGGGCGGGGCGGCATGGGCGTCGTCTACAAGGCCCGCCAGCTCGCGCTCAACCGGACGGTCGCCCTCAAGATGATCCTCGCGGGCGGCCACGCCGGGCCGCAGGAGCTGGCGCGCTTCAAGGCCGAGGCGGAAGCGGTGGCGCGGCTGCAGCATCCGAACATCGTCCAGATCCATGAAGTCGGCGAGGCGGACGGGCAGCCGTTCTTTTCGCTGGAGTTCGTCGAGGGCGGCAGCCTCGATCGCAAACTGGCCGGCACACCACAGCCCGCGGGCGACGCGGCGGCGCTGGTCGAGACGCTGGCGCGGGCGGTCCAGTACGCGCACGAGCGCGGCGTCGTCCACCGCGACCTCAAGCCGGGCAACGTCCTGCTGCAGCGGGAACCCCACGGGGCGCCGCCCGTGGGCCTGGGGACTCCCAAGATCACGGACTTCGGCCTGGCCAAGCGCCTCGACACCCCCGCAGGCCAGACGAGCGCGGGCGCGACGCTCGGCACGCCCAGCTACATGGCCCCCGAACAGATCATGGCCTGCCCCGGCGCCGTCGGCCCCCCCGCCGACGTCTACGCCCTCGGCGCGATCCTCTACGAGCTGCTCACCGGCCGGCCGCCCTTCCTTGCCGAGAGCGCCTGGGACACCCTTGCCCAGGTCACTTCCGAGGAGCCGGTGCCGCCGTCGCGACTGCAGCCGAAGGTGCCGCGCGACCTCGAAACCATCTGTCTGAAATGCCTGCACAAGGAGCCGCGCCAGCGCTACGCCGCGGCGGTGGCGCTGGCCGACGACCTGCACCGCTTCCTCGCAGGCGAGCCGATCCGCGCCCGCCCGACCGCCTCCTGGGAGCGCGGCGTGAAGTGGGCGCGGCGACGGCCACTGGTCGCGGGGCTGCTGGCCGCGCTCGTGCTGGTGACGGCAGTCGGGTTCGGCCTGGTCACCTGGAAATGGCAAGAGGCCGAGGCCAACGCCGCCGCGGAGGCCGCCGCCCGTGCGGACGCCGAGAGACAGAAGGAAGCGGAGGCGCGGGCCAGGAAGGACGCCGAGGACGCACGCCGCCTCGCCGAGGTCAGGGAGCAGGAGGCGGAGGTTCAGCGCCGCGAGGCACTGAAACAGCAGGGCCTCGCCGAGAAGAGGGCGCGCGCGATCGACGAGGCCATGGACAAGCTCGCCGAGGCCGTGGACGGCTTCTTCACCGGCCTCAGCGAGTCGAAGGTGTTCAGGAAGCTCGGCCTGGAAGAGCTGCGCCGCGGCCTGCTCGGGTGGGCGCGGCCGTTCTTCGCCCTGTACGCCCGGCACAAAAACGCCGACCCGCGAGAGCGCGGCCGGCTGGCCGGCGCTTACTACCGTCTCGCCTACTACACCGACGAGAGCGGCTCACGGGAGGAAGCGGCCGGCCTGTACCGGCAGGCCCTCGCCGTCTACGAGGAGCTGGCCGCGTCGAAGGGCGGCCCCGACGTGCGGGCGGAGGTCGCCGGCTGCCACGCCCGCCTGGCGCTGCTGTACGTCGCCACCGGCAAGACGGAGGAGGCCGAGGCCGCCCACGCCAAGGTTCTCGCCCTGCGCGAACGGCTGGCCGTCGACCGGCCGGATCTGCCCGCCCGCCGCGCCGCCCTCGCCCAAAGCCACAACGACCTCGGCGCGCTGCAGTTCGCGGCGCGGCGGTTCGACCTCGCCGAGAAGTCCTGGGAGACGGCACTGGCGATCCGTCGGGAGCTGGCCGCTGTGGGGACGGCCAGCCCCGCGTACCAGTATGCGGTGGCGGCGAGCCTGGGCAATCTGGCGGCGCTGTACCGGCTGACGCGCCGGGGCAAGGAAGCCGAGGCGAGCTGGAAGGCCGCACTGGCGACCACCGAGCGGCTGGCGGCCGCGCACCCCGAGGAGGACGACTACCAGGAGGAGGTCGCCGCCAACAACAACAACCTGGCCGCACTCTACCTCGACGGGTGGCGCTACGCCGAGGCGGAGGCGTGCTGGAACCGCGCCCTGGCGATCCACCAGCACTTCGCGAGCGCCCACCCCGCCGTCACCCGATACCAGAGCCTGCTCGCCTCCACGTGGAGCAACCTGGGGGTGCTGTACGCCCACACGCGCCGGTTCGGGCAGGCGGAGGCAGCGCACCGGAAGGCCCTGGCGCTCCGCGCGCAGCTGGTGCGCGGCCACCCCACCGTCGCCGATTACACGCTCAACCTCGTCGCCAGCCACGTCAACCTGGCCGACGCGGTCCGCACCGCGCAGCCGGAGGCGTCTTTGGCCGACTACGACAAGGCGGTGCAGACCGTCGAGGCGTTCCTGAAAGGACACCCGAAGAACACCCGCGGCCGCGAGCTCCGCGCCAGGGCGCTCGGGGGGCGGGCCGAGGCGCTGAGCCAGGGCGGCCGTCACGCGGAGGCGCTGGCGGCGTGGGACCGGGCGTTGGCGGCGGCCCCGGAGAAGTCGGAGGCTTTGCTGCGGGCGGGGCGCGCCCTGACTCTGGCGCGGCGCGGACAGCACGCGCAGGCGGCGGCCGCGGTGAAGGCCCTCCTGCCCGGCGAGGGACTCTCGCCCCAGACCGTCTACACCTTTGCACAGGCCCTCGCCGCCGCGAGCGGCGCGGCCCGCAAGGAGCCGCAGCTCGCCGCCGCGGAGAAGGACCGCCTCGCCGGTCAGTACGCCGCCGACGCCCTGGACCTGCTCGCGGCCCTGCACCGGGCCGGCTACCTGCGCGTCGCCGTCCACGTCGAGGCGCTGCGGGCCGACGCGGAGTTCGCGCCGCTCCGCGGGCACGCGGACTTCAACCGGTTCCTGGGGAAGTGAGAGTCAGTCCGAGGAAGGGGTGTGGTTTCCGTCAGGGGAAACGGCACGGAGGTCGTTCCGTTGGCGCCCGGCGCTTCCCCGACAGGCTCTGAGCGGACCCGGCCCGAGGGGCGGTTCCCCCTGAATGGGTTGGCAAAGGCGCGAGGAGTCTATTAAAAGAACTCCTGCACGATCCGGAGAAACCCTGGCGGAGACGCGGCGCATGAGTGGCCCCGAGAGCGAGAACCAGCCCGTGAAGGCACAGCTGGGTTTGATGGATGTGATCAGCATCATCATCGGCATCATCATCGGTTCGACGATCTTCACCACCCCGCCGGACATTTTCCAGGCGACGCCGGACGCCTGGGTGGCGCTGGGGCTCTGGGCCCTCGGTGGGGTGCTGGCGTTCATCGGCGCGCTCTGCTACGCCGAACTGGCCACCGCCTATCCCCGCCTCGGCGGGGATTACAACTACCTCACCCGCGCGTACGGGCCACTGCTCGGATACCTGTTCGGCTGGGCGCAGCTGGCCGTGGTCCAGACCTCGAGCATCGGCCTGATGGCGTACATCTTCGCCGACTACGCGAAGCGCTTCGCCGACGAAACCGGGCTGTGGCGACTTCTGCCTCTGGACGAGCAGCGCAACGAGGTGCCCTTCAATCTTTTCGGTCTGGAGTTGACCTCGCCGGTCATCTACGCCGCGGGGGCGGTCCTGCTGGTGACATTGCTAAACATGCTGGGCGTGGTGTTCGGCAAGCTCACCCAGAACCTGCTGAACGTCGTCAAGATCCTGGGCCTGCTGGCCATCGTCGTCGTCGGGTTCTTCTTCGCCTCCAGTCTCCCGCCCGAGAAAGAGGGGACGGTGTTCCGGGGCGAGGTGGTTTCCACGTCAACCGACAAGATCATTGTCCGCGATCCGCAGGCCAACGAGGAGAGGGCTTTCGTGGTTTCGCCCGAAAAGACCCGGGTCACGCTGGGGACGGCGGACAAGCGTGAGGTGAAGGACGAGAAGACGGGCCAGACCACGAACCGCAATAACCTGGTCACGCAACTGGAACCGGGCCAGGTGGTCACGGTGTACTTGCCCCCGAACGCGGTGCCCACCACGCCGGCGCTCCAGGTGAAGACCCCCGCCCCGTTCGACGTCCTGGCGCTGCTGGCCGGGCCGATGGTCCTCATCATGCTGGCTTACGGTGGGTGGAACGACGCCGCCTTCGTGGCCGCCGAGGTGCAGAACCGCGGACGGAACATCCCGCTGGCGCTGCTTTGGGGGGTGGCCCTGGTCACCGGGATTTACCTCCTCGTCAATGGGGCCTACGTCTACAGTCTCGGCTTCGACCGGGCGGCAGCGGCCCAGAACGTGGCGGCGGACGTCCTCGCGATGCTGCCCGGCGAAGTCCGCGCCCATGCGGTGCCCGCCATCTGCGTGCTGGTGATGATCGCGGCGCTGGGGGCGGTGAACGGCCTGATCTTCACCAGCTCGCGCATCTACGCCACGCTCGGCTCCGACTACAGCCTCCTCGCCCCACTGGGGCGGTGGAACCGTAACCGGGGGATCCCCTTCTGGTCGCTGCTAGTGTCGCTGCTGATTACGCTCGCCATGGTGATCACGTTCGGCACCCGGCAAGGGCGGGAGGCCCTGGATACGGTGTTCGAGGCGATCGGCGTGGGCAAGGGGGAGTTTTACGCCCCGGGGGGGTTCCTGCCGCTGCTCAAAGCCTCCGCGCCGGTGTTCTGGCTGTTCTTCCTGCTCACCGGGCTCTCCCTCTTCGTGCTGCGCATCAACGAGCCCCAGGTCGAGCGGCCGTTCCGCGTGCCCCTCTACCCGGTGGTGCCGCTGCTGTTCTGCGCCACCTGCGGAGCCATGTTGTACAGCAGCACTGTCCTGTTCGCCAAGCAGTTCGCCCTCGTCGGCGCCGGCCTCGTGCTGCTCGGCATCCCGTTCTACATCTTCTCGCGCCGGAGCAACACGGCCGCCGGCCTGCCCGACCCAGGCACTGCGACCGCCCCCGAACCCGGGCCATCTCCCCACGACATCCGCTTTTGACCGCTCAGGAGACCCTGCGATGCGACGCGCCTTGCTTCTCTTCGTAACGTCTACCGCCCTCTTCTTCGGCCTCTGTTCCGCCTGGCCGTCCGGGGCCCTCCGTGGCCAGGGCAAGCCGCCGCGCGAGCCCGACGTCATCTACGTCCCCACGCCGCAGGAGGTCGTGGACAAGATGCTTGAGATGGCCGACGTCCGTAAAGGCGAGGTTGTCTACGACCTCGGCTGCGGCGATGGCCGCATCCCGGTCACCGCCTCCAAGAAGTACGGCGTCAAGGCCTACGGTTGGGACATCAACCCCGTCCGCGTCAAGGAGTCGCTGGACAACGTCGAGCGGAATAACGTCAAGGGCCTGGTGACGATCAAGCTGGGCGACATCTTCGAGCTGGACCTGAGCAAGGCGGACGTGATCACGCTGTACCTGCTGCCGCAGCTGAACGTCAAGCTGATCCCGCAGCTGGAGAAGCTCAAGCCGGGCTGCCGCATCGTCTCGCACGACTTCGACATGAAGGGCGTCAGGCCGAAGCGCGAGATCTCGTTCACGCCGAGCGGCGGCCGCGACCACCGCATCTACCTGTGGGTGACGCCGCTGGAGCGCGAGCGCGCGAATTAGCCCCGCGTTACCCCCGTTTAGCCGCGAGCCTCGGGCGAGCGCGCTCGCCCGAGGCTCGCGGCTAAACGGCGTGCCTTCGCCGTTGCGGGAGCAATAGGCCGTGCCGAAGCGGCCTGGAGCGACTCGAGGCAGAACCGAGAGTGCTTCTCAAAACCTCGGGCCTGGATGCACGGCATCGCCTTCACGAATGTTTGCGCCGTCTCTCCAAAGGGTCCATCGGCAAGTCGGGATCGACCTGGATGATGGAAATCTCGGCGTTTTCCACGACCGTATTGCCCATCTGGGTGTTCACCAGCGCCTCGAATTTCGACTCTTCGTCGGCAACCCGCTCATAGTGCAAAATCACATGAAAGCGTCTGTCGATCACCTTTCCTGAGGTCGAGCGATCCACCGCTTCCCAATCGAGATTCTGCTCCGCCTCCGCTTCCATCCGAAACGCACAGGCCAGGTTTTCCAGGGCAATGGCGATCGCGTGCTTCGGGTTTTGACCGTGATAAACCTCGGTCCGACCGATTTGACCTTCCAGCGACGGCGTCACCTCACACACGTAACGGCCATTCGCCTGTGGAATGACAGTGATGGCAATGTTTCCGGAGTTCGCGGGTTGGGACATGGCGTTGTTCTCGGTTGTTTACGGCTGAAACATTGGCTGGCGGCCGCCGCGTGGATGGCGTATTCGCGGTCCGCCAGATCGTCGTACCTCAGGGCGGGGTAGCACGGCTGGAACATGGGGCCGTTCATCCGCTCTCCACCAATCTGAGTCCCAGCATGTGGGCCAATTGGTCCGCGGCCGCCAGGCGAAGATCTCCTTCTCCCGCCAGGAATCGCCTGAGGAGGATTTCGGGAATCCCCGCTTCCTTGGCCAACTGCTCAAGGGTTTTGCGGCTTTTCGTAATGGCTTGTTTCAGGGGCTCACTGAGGACCGAGGGCCTGCCGACGCGAAGGAGCGGCGGAAATTCCTCCTGGATTTTCTGGCGAAGTTCCCTATCGCGGGCCGCTTGTTCCGGCGTCAGTCGGACGGAGCGGTGAACGCGCTTGAGTTTTTTTTCCGCCATGTTACTTCCTCTTCCTCTTTGATTTGGCCTTTGGCTCTGGGACTTCGTAAGCGGTGAGCACGCGAATGGTGTCCCGATCAATTTCATCGTAAACCACAATGATATAACGTCCGTCCAGGATATAACCCCATGCGGCCGGAAGATCCGTGGAATTGCTCCGACCTTCGCTGGTGGGCTTCGCCAGAACGCTTTCGACATCCTCCACCGTCAAATCGTGTTCGGCAATATGCTCGATGTTTCCTTCAGGATCGTCTTCCTCATCCCAAAGGATTCTCGAGTATTTCATTCCCTCTCCCCAGCGGGGGAGAAAGGGGACGCATCTCAAATAATACGAATCTGGAATCCGTATTATTTGAGATGCGTCCCCTTTCTGCCCCAACCTTGCCCGCGCTCTCATCTGCTTTCGCTTCTTGTAGGCGGTCAATTTGTTAGTGCCTCTTACCCGACCTCATAGGGAAGCATCCAGGATGCGGCGGACACGGACGAAACTGGCCAGGTACTTGCTTAGCGTCGCCGGGTCGAGTTGGCCCAGCACCTCGAACGACCGCTTACCCTTGGTGTACGCATTGCTGCACTTGCGTGTGGCGTGGGTCAGCGCGGTTTGGATGGCATCGCGGGCCCGCCCCTCCAGGTCGTGCAGCGCCGGCAGGGCCGATTCCTGCAGGTCGGCCCCGTAGTGCTCGGCCAAAGTTGCCCGGTCGGCGACAATCCATGTCTCCATGCAGGTGGTCATGAGCAGCACCTGCTCGTTTGTCGCGCCGTTCGGCCTGTCCCAGTGGTCTCGGGCTTGCAGATGCTCCCAGGTGGCTTCGATGTCGGCCATCGGATCCTCGCTGTCGATCCAGAGGGCCACGAAGTCGCCTGTCCGGGCAACGGCCAGGGCGGTCTTGAAGGCATCGAACGCCGCACCCCGCCCACCTTTCGCCACCAGTTTCGGCAGACGACGCGTGTAACCGCACCGTTCGAGCAGTTTGCAGAAGCCCTCACGGCAGCGGATCTTGAGATCGCGTGAATCGCCCCCGTCCTCCAGGAAGATGGTACTGTTCACCAGCGCTTCCCTCCCAACTGTCCTTCCGTCCACAATTGCCCCAGCCGGTACTTCTCCAGCCAGGGCTGCACCTCGTCCTTGGCCAGGTGGCGCATCGTCGTGCGTCCCTCATGCTTCTCGCAGATGACCAGTGCGTCTGGCCGTTCAGTCAGCGCGTCCACCAGGATGTCGGAGTGGGTCGTCACGATCAGTTGCGTTCGCTGCGCCGCGGCCACCAGCAAATCGGCCACCTGGGGCAGCAGGTCCGGGTGCAGGCCCAATTCCGGCTCCTCCAGGCCGATGAGCGGCGGCGGCTCCGGATCACAGAGGATGGCCAGGAGGCACAGGTAGCGGACGCTGCCGTCGGACAGTCGCGTTGCCGGGATGGTAAAGTCGCCCTCCGTGAAAAACACCTGCACCGTTCCCCCCTCAATGCTGATGTCGAAGTCGGTCAGGCCCTCGTACAGGTCGCGCAACCCGCCCAGCAAAGCTGCCTTGACCTTGCTCTGGCGGCGCAGCCGGTTGAGGAACAACCCCAGATTGGAGAAGTCCTCCTCAAGCCGGTCGTTCCGCAGGTCGGCCTTCTGTGGCTCGCGGAAGACGGTGTTGCGGCCGAACGCCCACTCGCGGTACAGCCGGACGCGCTCGTAGATGCTGGCCAGATAGGTGATTTCTGGGTAGCTCTCCGGGTCGCGTAACTGGGCCAGGATGGACAGGTCGGGCTGCACTGTCTCCCGGCGAAGGTTGCGCCGACTTCCTTCTCGGGTGTTGATTGCCGGCCGTCCCTGCTGGTAGCGGTAATAGAAGTAGGGGTCGGTCTGCCCGCTGTGGGGCCGTTCGTTCTCGATGCGCTCGTCCTCAATCCGAAAGGTCTGCTGCTCAGCCCGAAAGGTGAGGACGTGACGTAGCGGCTGCGAAGTGTTGGGGTCGGAAAGGACGGCGTCAAGCGTGGCGGCAGCACGCGGGGCACCCTTCCAAATCCACTCGCCGATGCCCCCGCCGCGGAGGATGACCGGGCGCAGGTCGTTAGCGGCGCTGCGGAGCAGCGCGATGGCCTCCAACAGATCGGACTTGCCCGAGCCATTGGGGCCTACCAAGACGTTGAGACTGCCGAGCGGCAAGCACGGGCTCTCCGGGCCAAAGGACAGGAAGTTGCGCAGAGTGATGGCCTGGAGCAGACGCGGACCGGTCGCGAGAGGCAGGGTGTCGGTCGGTCCCGCGGTGGGGACGAGGGGCGGGGCAGGGGTTGGGGGGGGTGGGGTCATGACAAGTCCTCCAGGGGTCGTCCAGTTCGGGAGGTGGTCTGGCTTATCACTTCCAATGATTCTACACCCGGAGCACGTGGATGGCGAACACCCTGGATCAGCTGCAGGCCGCGCTGCTGGCGCAGGATCCCGCGCGGGGGCAGGACGGCCCGGCCGGCAGTTGATCCGGGGCGTTCGACTTGGCCACCTGCTGCTGGCAGACCGATCCAAGGCGTTCCAGCGCTCGCGGACGCAGAGATCAGCCGTCCGCCTGTATGGACATTTGTCAACCAGAGACCAGTTCTCGTTCATCCGGGAAGCCCCCACGACCAGCGACCCTCCTCTCCCACCAACTCCCCAGGCGCCCCCGCCGCCGCGGCTGCTCAATTCGGCGCTCGCCGTGACTCGCGGCGAAACGATCCCATTCGTTATAATGGGAAGAGGAGCGGATCCGTCCGAGTCGAGGGACCCCTACACATGCCCGATCACCCCGGTGCGCCGCCGGTCGCCGCCGAGAAAGGCGCCGTCACCGGCCTGAAGGATCTGACGCTCACCGTGCAAAGGACTGAGGGCTTCCACCCCCTCGTCGCCGCCCTCAAGAACGGCCGCGCCGCCACCGTCGATGGCGCCTGGAACTCGTCCGCCGCCCTCGCCGCCGCCGCCCTCGGCCTGCACACGCCGCACACCCTCCTCGTTGTCCTCGCCCACCCGCGCGACACCGACCCCTGGTGCGAGGACCTCCTCGGCTTCGCCGGTCTGCGCCCCGTCGTCTTCCCCGCCTGGGACTCCTGGCCCGTCGGCGACCGCCCCGTCGACGAGGTCGCCGGCCAGCGCCTGCGTATCCTCAAGCAGCTCGAATCCGCCGCGCCGCCGCGCTACCTGGTCACTACCCTCCAGGCCCTCCTCCAGCCCGTGCCCAACCGCGACGAGCTGAACCGGCGCCGCCGCCGGCTGCACCCCGGCGACCGCATCGACCTGGAGGAACTCACGCGCTGGCTGGTCGATCACGGCTTCCAGCGCATGGAGGCGGTTGAGTTGCCCGGCGAGTTCAGCCGCCGCGGCGGCATCCTCGACGTCTTCTCGCCCGACGCCGACGCCCCCTACCGCGTCGAGCTGTTCGGCGACGAGGTCGAGTCGATCCGCCAGTTCGCCCCCGACACGCAGCGCAGCCTCGGCGATGCCCGCGAGGCGGAACTCACCGCCGCCGGGCAAGAGACCGAGGAGGCGGGCGCGGTGCGGCGCGGCCACCTCTGCGACTACCTGCCCGCCGACGCCTGGACCGTCCTCGTCGAGCCGGAGGAGCTGCACGAGCAGGGCAAGCACTACCTGGAGCGCACCGCGGACGTCATCGGCCTGTTCTCCGTCGAGGGCGCGTTTCAGCAACTGCTGCGCTTTCCGAGCGTCCACGTGTCGGCGCTGCCCAGCCCGTCCGTCGAAGCGACCTGTCACCTGCGCGTCGAATCGGTCGAGCGCTTCAGCGGCGACGTGACGAAGCTGCGCGACGAGCTGGACGGCGCCACGGTGGGCGACCGCGTGGTCATCGCCTGCCACAACGATGCGGAGCGCAAACGGCTCGGCGAGGTCCTGTCCGCGGGGCAGCTCGCCGAGGCGGGCCGGCTGCATCTGGTGCTGGGCCGCGTCCGCGCCGGCTTCCGCCTGGTGGACGCGGGCATCGCCGTCATCGGCGACCACGAGCTGTTCCACCGCGACGAGGCGCGCACCGTCCTGCCGCGCCGCCAGCTCGAATCGCGCGCCATCGACAGCTTCCTCGACCTGCACGAGGGCGACCTCGTCGTCCACGTCAGCCACGGCATCGCCCGCTACCGCGGCATGCAGGTCATCGACAAGAGCGGCCAGAGCGAGGAGCACCTGATCCTCGAGTTCCGCGACGCCACCCGCGTCTACGTGCCCGCCTCCAAGATCGAGCTGGTGCAGAAGTACGTCGGCGGCGCTCACGCCGAACCGGAGCTGTCCAAGTTCGGCGGCGTCGCCTGGCAGCGCAAGAAGGACAAGGTCCAGGCCGCCGTCCTCGACCTCGCCAGCGAGATGGTCGATCTGCAGGCCCTGCGCGCGGCCCAGCCCGGCATCGCCTACCCGCCCGACAGCGAGTGGCAGGCCGAGTTCGAGGCCGCCTTCCCCTACGAGGAGACGCCCGACCAGCTCACCAGCCTCGTCGAGATCAAGCGCGACATGGAACGGCCGCGCCCCATGGACCGCCTCATCTGCGGCGACGTCGGCTACGGCAAGACCGAGCTGGCCATGCGCGCCGCCTTCAAGGCCATCGACAACGGCAAGCAGGTCGCCGTCCTCGTGCCGACCACCGTCCTGGCCGAACAGCACTTCCGCACCTTCAGCCAGCGCCTCGCCGAGTACCCGTTCGTCGTCGAGGGCATCAGCCGCTTCCGCTCCGCCGGCGAGCAGAAGCGCATCCTCGAGCGCTTGGCCCGCGGCGGCGTGGACATCATCATCGGCACGCACCGCCTCGTCAGCGCCGACGTGCGCTTCAAGGACCTCGGCCTGGTCATCATCGACGAGGAGCAGCGCTTCGGCGTCGAGCACAAGGAGCGCCTCAAACGGCTGCGGCAGACGGTGGACGTGCTGACCCTGACCGCCACGCCGATCCCGCGCACCCTGCACCTGTCCCTATTGGGCATCCGCGACATCAGCAACCTGGAGACGCCGCCGCGCGACCGCCTGGCCATCGAGACGCGCATCGCCCGCTTCGACCGACAGCTTGTCCGCCACGCCATGCTGCGCGAGCTGAACCGCGAGGGCCAGATCTACTTCGTCCACAACCGCGTGCAGAACATCCACGAGATCGCGGATCGCATTCAGCAGATCGTGCCGGAGGCGCGCATCGTGATCGGCCACGGCCAGATGCACGAGCACGAGCTGGAGCAGGCGATGGTGCGCTTCGTCCACCGCGACGCCGACGTGCTGGTGGCGACGACGATCATCGAGAGCGGCCTGGACATCCCCAACGCGAACACCATCTTCATCAACCAGGCGGACAACTACGGCCTGGCCGACCTGCACCAGCTGCGCGGCCGCGTCGGCCGCTACAAACACCGCGCCTACGCCTACCTCCTGCTCGACAGCGACAAGGCGGTGACACCGACGGCGGCGCGGCGGCTCAAGGCGATCGAGGAATTCACCGAACTGGGGGCCGGCTTCAAGATCGCCATGCGCGACCTGGAGATCCGCGGGGCCGGCAACATCCTCGGCACTCAGCAGAGCGGCCACATCGCCGCGGTCGGCTACGAGCTGTACTGCCAGCTCCTGGAGAACGCCGTGCGCCGGCTGAAGAACCAGGCGCCGCGCACCGTCCTGGAGGTCACGGTCGATATGCCGTGGAAGGCGTTCCTGCCGCGCGACTACGTGCCCGGCCAGCGGCTGCGCATCGAGGTGTACCGTCGGCTGGGGCGGGTGCGGCGGCTGGAGCGGCTGGAGGATTTCCGCGGCGAGCTGCGCGATCGCTTCGGACCGTTCCCCGTGCCGGTCGAGTGGCTGCTGCGCCTGGCGGAGCTGCGCCTGCTGGCGGCGCGCTGGCAGGTGGCGACGGTCCACCTCGAAGGGAAAGGCATCAAGGAGGGCGCCATCGACCCGTCGCTCGGCCCGGTGGACGTGGTGCTCGGCTACCGCAACCCGCGGCGCGTCAAGCGCCTGGCGGAACGCAGCGGCGGCCGGCTGCGCATCGTCGATGGCGCCAGTGCGTACTTCCGGTTGGCCGCCGCCGAGACGGAGCCGGAGGCGCTGTACCCCTTGCTCAAACAGCTCTTGCGTTTGCCCGATGCGTCGGTATAGTCCGCCCCGCTTCTCTTGCAGACCTCGTCGAAAACCGTCCGTCACGGGGGGACGCGCCATGGCCTCGCGCTGTCTGATTGGATCCTTCTGGGCAGGAGTGCAGATGTTAGTCCGGCGCGAAAGAACCACACAAGCCCGACGCGCCAGCGAGGGGTCCCTCGCTGGCGCGTCGGGCTTGTATGTGACGATCTTACTCGCCGGAGCAATGGCTGCCGCCGGCGGGTGCGGCGCCTCGGGCAGCGCCATCCTGCCGCGCCAGGCGCTGGCGCCCGGCGTGCAGGTGACGCAGGCGGACCCGCTCCTCGACCCGGCGCAGGTGGGCGGTGACGCCGAGCAGACGCGCGTGGCGCGCTCGCAGCGGCCCGACGCCGACCTGCCGACTCCCCCCGGCATTCCGGGTTCGGGCACGGCCTTGCCGAACCCGTCCATGACCGGGCCGCCGGAGGGCCGCAAGCTGACGGTGCGTGCCTGGGTGAACGGCAAGCCGATCTTCGACGACGAGGTGATGGCCGCCATCGGCCGCCACGCCGACCAGTTCCAGAGTACCTCGCCGGCCGAGCACCCGGCGCTCCTCACCCGGCTCTTCAACGAGGAGCTGAACCAGATCATCGAGCGCGAGCTGGTCCTGCAGGACGCCTTCCGCAAACTGGAGAAGAACGCGAAGTACCTCGACAAGCTGAAGCAGGCGGCGGCGAAGGACTTCGAGAAGAAGCTGAAACTGATGGCCCGGCGCCTCGGCAAGGAGAAGGAAGGGGCAACGAGCATCGAGCAGGTCAAGTTCATCATGGGCCGCGAGCTGGTCGAGACCATGCGGCGGCAGGAGGAGCGCAACTTCATCGCCTCGGAGTACGTCCGCAGCCGCATCTACCCGCTGATGCAGCGCGTGAACCACGAGATGATCCGCGACTACTACGACCAGCACCGCAGCGAGTTCCGCACCATCGACAAGGTGAAGTGGCAGGACGTCTTCGTCGCGGTCGGCCCGAGCCACCCGACGTCGGCTGACGCCCGCCGCTTCGCCGAGGGCATTCTCGCCCGCGTTCAGAAAGGCGAATCCTTCGACAACTTCCTGCGCCAGGACGAGGGGGATAGCTGGAGCTACCGCAAGGGCGAAGGCAACGGGCAGCGCCGCGGCGAGATCAAGCCGGTCGAGTTGGAGCCGCACCTGTTCCAGATGAAGGACGGCCAGGTCGGGCCGGTCGTCGAGCTGAGCACGGGGGTCCACATCTTCCGCCTGCTGAAGCGCGACTACGCCGGCCAGATGCCGTTCGACGACGCGGTGCAGACGCGGGTCGGCAACACGCTCAAGGGCCAGATCGCCGACCGCGAATACAAGCGGATCGTGAAGGAGTTGAAGGAACGGGCCATCGTCGTCATTGAGAAGGGCAAGCGGCCCGGACAGTAGGCTGGGCCTGAGCCCACGGGCCGCTTCCCGTGGGGGTGAAAGTTCACCCTCACGGGGCGCGGCCCGTGGGCTTATCGGTTTCACGATTTCTCCGTCGCCAGCGTGGGGCCGGTCGTGCTCACCGGCGTGGTCTGTTGGAGGCCGACGGCGGCGTCGATGCGGCCGACGAGGCTGTGCAGGTCCTTGCCGAACTGGGCGAGCTGGTTCTGGACAGCGTCGCGCTCGGCGGCGCGGGCGGCGGCCTGCTGGCGGAGTTCGTCGCGCTCGCGCGTCAACTGCGCCAGGTGCTGCTGGAGTTTTCCCTTTTCCTGTTCCAGAGCAGCCACCCGCTTATGGGCCAGGTCGCGTGCGGTCACGGTGGCGCGATAGTCCTCTTCGAGCTTGGTGTGCCGCGACTCCAGGTCGCGCATGCGCGCCGAGCCGGGTCCGGGGCCGGTCCCCTGCGCGCAACCCCACACCCCCAGCGTGACCACCACCAGCAGAACCAACCCCGCCTTGTTGGCACAGTTCATCGTCGTGCGCTCCTCGTCGAATGGCCAACGTGCGTCCCCTGCCGGGAGTGCTCACGTTGCCGATCTTGTCGTGGGTAATAGTCCAATGGCGACCTCGGGGAGGCAGGGCGAACGCAGCAGCCGCTGCGGTTTGCCCGTCTTTCCCAGCCACCGATGGCCGACACATACTATGTCGGTAGAAGAGTCTCCTCACCTTGACTGCCCTCCTGGGAATTTTGGGGGCTCTCGGCGAGATGCACGGCACCTTGCCCGCGCCTCCGCCTTCACCTCTTGCGAGGGGACGCGAAGGAGGGCAAGGTGTAGGGCCGCCTGGAGGAAGTGTGGACAGCGAGACGTTGCGCCGGGAGAACGGGACGGCGTCCCAGGACGACAAGGCGCCGTACACGTGGGAGGGCCGCTGATTTCGTGGGTCCTTCGCCGTCAGCCGTTTTGCGTGAGGGTGAACGACGACAACGGCAACCCGAGCACATCACCGTGCGCGTCCGTGATGTTGATGGCGCCCGTCAGCTTGTAATGCCCCGGGCCGCCCGAGAGCGTCGCGAAGCCGCCGTCGCTTGGGATGCCGACGAGCTGGATCAGCGGGCGGGTGGTCCTGTCGCCGCTGATGATGGCGCGGCTGTTCCGCGGCTCGAAGGCCCCGCCGCTGCGCTGCTGCCCCGACGCGAACGAGGACGTGACGGTCTGGCCGAAGAAATTCGTCGCCTGGATGGTCCCCGTGACCGCGAAGGTAGACGTGCCCGCCACGGCGCTGACCCCCGTGATGATCAGGGTGAGGTTGCCGCTGACCGCCACGGTGTGGGCGTTCGGATCGAACGCGGCCCCCTGGTAGATGCCGGTGTAGGTGCCCAGGAAGGCGTTGGCGGCGGCCTGGTTGTTGCCGCCGGTGCCCGCGCTGCTGTCGCTGCCGACCGTGAGCGTCACCGGCACCGTCTGCGCCGCGGCCGCGCCGGTCGTGTCCGTGACCGTGACGGACCCGTTGTACGTGCCGGCCGGCAGGCCGGCGGCGTTCGCGCTGACGTGGACCAGCGCGGACAGCTCCGACCCGAGCGTCCCCTGCGGTTGGTCGAGGGTCAGCGGGAGGACGCCGTTGGGGCCGTCGAGCAGGCCCGACGCCTGGTAGTGCAGCAGCGTGCCCACCGGGCCGACGTTGGTGACGGTCAGCAGGCCGCTCGGGTTCGTGTTGCTCGTGGTGGCGTTCAACTGCAGCCCCCCCGAGTACGGGGCGAGCTGGGTGGCCGCCTGGCCCGGCGTCGCGCCGTCCGGCCCCTCCTCGGCGGTGAAGCGGCCCGCCCTCCGGTCGAGCGCGGTCGCCGCGAGGTTCGGGTCGTCGGTGTCGAGCGCTGCGAGGCCGGCGGTGATGGCCGTGCTGTACTCGTCCGCGCCCGCGATCGCGCCCGCGATCTCCTCGTCGCGGCGCCCGAATTTCATGGCCTGTGCGGCCCAGTAATCCAGGCCCGCGCGGTCCGCGGGACGGCCCAGCTCTTCCGCGTAGTCCGCGCCGATGCGCACCCGCTCGGCTTCCTCGCTGCCGACGATCTGCCCGGCCACGGTCGTGCGGCCGACGCCCCCGTTCAGTTCCCCCCCGAAGTACGCCTTGCCGGCCGCGTCCAGATCTCGGTGCAGTTCCTCCCGGTAAAGGATCTCGAGGAAGTCGTCGGTCGTGCCACCGACACGGGCGAAGAACTCGTTCGAGCCAGCGATGCCGGCCACGACCTTTTCCAGCGTGGCGCCCTGGTTCAGCTCCTTCGTCCAGAAGTTCAGCCCTGCGGAATCGACGTCCCGGCCCAGGAAGGTGCGGTAGTCCTTGGCGATGTCCTGGGCGTGGGCCGCGTCACTGCGGAAAATGCCCGTGGCGACCTGCGTTCTGTTCAGCGTGCCCGCCGCGAGCGCCCCCGCCCAGTAGGACTCGTCGGCGGCGCTCGCGTCGCG
>JBBRPS010000094.1:0-18120 GCA_038227745.1 Gemmatales bacterium
CGCCGACCTGCTTCTTGTCGCCCGCCGCCGCCTTCGGGCGGCCGCGCACCCCCGCGGCCAGCGCCCGGTCCTCCACCAGCACCTCGCGCGGCTGGCCGTTCAGTTCAAAGAACACCATCCGCCGCCCGTCGATCTGCGGGTCGCCCACCGCCAGGAACTTGACGATCAGCGTCTTGCCCGCCTCGATATCGACGCTGATCTCCTCGCCCTTCTCCATGCCGTAGAAGAACACCGGCGTCGGCAGCACGCTCGTGTCGGAATACCTCTGCTGGTGCGCGGCGAACTCTGGGAAGACGCGCGGGTAGAGCAGCTGCGTCACCACCTCGCGGTCGGTCGGCTGGCGGTGCAGCTTCCCCTCCAGCGCCTTGCGCGTCGCCGCCATGTCGGCCGGCGGCAGGCTCGCCCCCGGCCGCCCGCGCAACGGCTTGCGGCCGCGCAGCACGCGCTTCTGCAGCGCCTTCGGGAAGCCGCCGACCGGCTGGCCCATTTTTCCCTCGAAGAACTCCACGACCGACTCGGGGAACGCCAGCTCGCGCTCGCCCTCGAGCACCTCCCGCGGCGTCAGGTTGTTGCCGACCATGAACAGCGCCATGTCGCCGACGACCTTCGACGTCGGCGTCACCTTGACGATGTCGCCGAACAGGCGATTCACCTCGGCGTAGGCTTTGCAGATGTCGTGCCAGCGGTCGCCCAGGCCCAGCGCCTGCGCCTGCTGGTAGAGGTTCGTGGACTGGCCGCCCGGCATCTCGTGGTGGTACGCCTCGGCACTGGGCGCGAGCTGGCCCGACTCGAACGGGGCGTAATAGCGACGCACGCGCTCCCAGTACTCCGCCGTGTCCTCCAGCGGCTCGAAGTCCATGCCTGTGGCGCGCGGGTGGAAGCGCAGGCACTCGACGAGCGTGTTCAGGTTGGGCTGGCTGGTCATGCCGGACAGCGGCCCCATCGCGGCGTCCACGATGTCCACGCCCTCCTCCGCGGCCATGAGCAGCGCCGCCATCTGCCCGCCGGCCGAATCGTGCGTGTGGAAGTGGATCGGGATGCCGACCTCCTGCCGCAGGGCGCGGACCAGCTCCCGCGCCGCGAACGGCTTGCACACCCCGGCCATGTCCTTGATGCCCAGGAGGTTCGCCCCCATCTTCTCCAGCTGCTTCGCCAGATCGACGTAGTACGCCAGGGTGTATTTAGTCCTATTAGGATCTAGAATATCGCCCGTGTAGCAGATGGCCGGCTCACACAGCATGCCGCAGTTGCGGACCGTCTCGATGGCCAACTTGAGGTTCGGCACCCAGTTGAGCGCGTCGAAGATGCGGAACAGGTCGATGCCCGCCTGGGCCGCCTCCTTGACGAACGCCTTGACGACGTTGTCGGGGTAGTTCGCGTAGCCGACCGCGTTGTTCGCCCGCAGCAGCATCTGAAAGAGGATGTTCGGCACCCGCTCGCGCAGCTCCAGCAGCCGGTTCCACGGATCCTCTTTCAGGAAGCGCAGGGACGTGTCGAACGTCGCGCCGCCCCACATCTCCAGCGAGAACAGGGCGTAGTGCCGGGCGGCGTAGGCCGGTGCGATGCGCAGCATGTCGTGGGTGCGCATGCGCGTGGCGAGCAGCGACTGGTGGGCGTCGCGGAAGGACGTGTCGGTGACGAACAGCCGCTCCTGCGCGCGCACCCACTGCGCGAAGCGCTCCGGCCCCAGCTCCATGAACTTGTCGCGCGTGCCGGGCGGGGGACGCCCCACGCCCACGGGTTGCAACCCGTGGGCTTCCCCGGTCTGACTCCTGGTCCCTGGCGTGCGCCCCTTGACCTCCGGGTGGCCGTTGACGATCACCTCGCCGATGTACGTCAGCAGTTTCGTGGCGCGGTCCTGGCGCGGCGGCAGGTGGAACAACTCGGGCGTCTCGTCGATGAAGCGCGTGGTGGCGCGGCCCTCCAGGACCGCCGGGTTCGTCACCAGGTTCATCAGGAACGGCAGGTTCGTCTTGACGCCGCGGACGCGGAACTCCTGCAGGCAGCGCTCCATCCGCCGCGCTGCGTCCACGAAACGCAGGCCGTGGGCCGTCACCTTGACCAACAGCGAGTCGTAGAACGGCGTGATGACGGCCCCGGTGAACGCGGTGCCGGCGTCCAGGCGGATGCCCAGGCCGCTCGCCGAGCGGTAGTGCGTCAGCCGGCCGTAGTCGGGAATGAACTTGTTCGCCGGGTCCTCCGTCGTCACCCGGCACTGGATGGCGTGGCCGTGCGTCGTGACGGCCGCCTGGTCGCCCAGGCCGACCTCCGGGTCCGACAGCGGCACGCCCTGCGCGATCAGGATCTGGCTCTTGACGAGGTCGTAGCCGGTGACCGCCTCGGTGACGGTGTGCTCGACCTGAATGCGCGGATTGACCTCGATGAAGTAGAAATCGCCACTGTCCACGTCCAGGAGGAACTCGACCGTGCCGGCGTTGTCCAGCCGCGCCGCCCGGCCGATCTTCAGGGCAGCGTCGAGGATCCGCTGCCGCGTCGCGGCGTCGAGGTTCAGCGCCGGGGCGATCTCGACCACCTTCTGGTGGCGCCGCTGCAGCGAGCAGTCGCGCTCGAACAGGTGGACGAGGTTGCCGTGGCGGTCGCCCAGCAACTGCACCTCGATGTGCCGCGCCCGCTGGACGAACTTCTCCAGGAAGACGTCGGGGATGCCGAACGCCGAGCCCGCCTCTCGCTGGGCCTGCTCGACGGCCTCTTCGATCTTGTCGGCGCTCAGGGCCACGCGCATGCCGCGGCCGCCACCGCCCATCGACGCCTTGACGATCACGGGGTAGCCGAGCTTGCGCGCCAGCACCTTGGCGTCGGCGCCGCTGCGCAGCGGCGTGTCGCCGCCGGACAGCACGGGGACGCCCGCCTCCTGGGCGAGCTTCCGCGCCGCCAGCTTGTCGCCGAGCTGCTCCAGCACCTCGACGCGCGGCCCGACGAAGACGAGGCCGGCTTCCCAGCAAGCGCGTGCGAAGGCGGGGTTCTCGGAGAGGAAGCCGTAGCCGGGGTGGACGCCCTCCACCTCGCGCTCGCGCGCCAGGGCGATGAGGCCGGGGATGTCGAGGTAGGCGCGCAGCGGCTCGCCGGGCTTGCCGACGCGGTAAGCCTCGTCGGCCTTGAAGCGGTGCAGAGCGAACCGATCCTCGTGCGCGTAGATGGCGACCGTGCGGATGCCCAGCTCGTGCGCGGAGCGGAAAACGCGGATGGCGATCTCGCTCCGGTTGGCGACCAGCAGTTTGCGAATCTTGCGGGGCTCGGGGCCTTTGCCCCCGACGGGAAGAAGCGTCGGTCCTTCCAGCATGGTCGGCGCTCTCGTGCCTCGAGGTCGTCACGGCGAACCAAGGTATCCTAGAAAAGCGGGGACGAAAAACCATCGCGCCGCAAGCGAAAGATCGTGAAGAACTTGCGACAGCTCCGCCGCGGCGGGTGCCGTGCCGGGGCGGCCCGGGCCGCCCCGGCCGGGGGCGGGGTCCGCCTGCCTTGATTTGTCTTCCGAACCGCACTACAATGCTCAAAGACAAAGCTACATTGCATCTTCACAACGGTTGCGGCCTGGTCGCGGTGGGGCGGGTCCGGTTACTCTCATACACCTCCCCCTCGCCCCCGAAGGGCGAGGGGGGAAGTCAAGCAGATGCGACGGCCGCAGGTTCGAGCGACCGGACCGCCCGGCAAGCGAGAAGCGCCCTTCTCTCCACGCAGCGGCGCTGCGGACGGTCCGGTCGGTGGGCCACCGTAATCTCGAGGCGATCCATCCAACCTCTGGAGCGGCCGGCAGAAGGCAACGCGACGGAACCCTGACACTAGAACCTTGGACTCACCCACGACCTGCCACGCCCGTTCGCGGGCGACGGGGGCCGCGGGCTGGCGGAGACGGCTGGAAATGTATGAACGTTTTACCGACCGGGCGCGCAAGGTGATGCAGCTCGCCAACCAGGAGGCGCAGCGCTTCAACCACGAGTACATCGGCACCGAGCACATCCTCCTCGGCCTGGTCAAGGAGGGCTCCGGGGTCGCCGCCAACGTCTTGAAAAACCTGGACATCGACCTGCGGAAGATCCGGCTGGAGGTCGAGAAGATCGTGCAGGCGGGGCCGGACATGGTCACGATGGGCAAGCTGCCCCAGACTCCCCGGGCCAAGAAGGTCATCGAGTATTCGATCGAAGAGGCGCGCAACCTCAACCATAACTACGTGGGCACGGAACACCTGCTGCTGGGCCTCCTGCGCGAACAGGAGGGCGTGGCGGCCCAGGTCCTCATGAACCTCGGGCTCAAGCTGGAAGACGTGCGTGAGGAGGTACTTAACTTGCTGGGGCATAACATGGACTCAGGCGAAACCGGCGGCGGCGGCGGTGGCGGCGGCGGGGAACGGACTGCCAACAAGGGGAAATCCAAGACACCGGCCCTCGACAGCTTCGGCCGCGACCTGACCGAGCTGGCCCGGCAAGGCAAACTCGACCCGGTGATCGGCCGGCAGAACGAGATCGAGCGCGTCATCCAGGTCCTGTCGCGCCGCACCAAGAACAACCCGGTGCTGCTCGGCGAGGCCGGCGTCGGCAAGACCGCCATCGTCGAGGGCCTGGCCCAGCTCGTCGTGGATAGCAACGTCCCCGAGCTGCTGCGCGACCGCCGTATCGTCGTGCTCGACCTCGCCATGATGGTCGCGGGCACCAAGTACCGCGGCCAGTTCGAGGAGCGCATCAAGGCCGTCATGAACGAGGTGCGCCGCGCCAAGAACACCATCCTGTTCATCGACGAGCTGCACACCCTCGTCGGCGCCGGCGGCGCCGAAGGGGCCATCGACGCCTCGAACGTCCTCAAGCCGGCCCTGGCCCGCGGCGAGATCCAGTGCATCGGCGCCACCACCCTCGACGAGTACCGCAAGTACATCGAGAAGGACGGCGCCCTCGAACGCCGCTTCCAGCAGATCATCGTCAACCCGCCGTCGAAGGACGAGACGATCGAGATCCTGCGCGGCCTGCGCGATCGCTACGAGGCGCACCACCGCGTGCAGATCAAGGACGAGGCGCTGGAATCGGCCGTCGAGCTGTCCGACCGCTACATCAGCGGCCGCTGCCTGCCGGACAAGGCCATCGACGTCATCGACGAGGCGGGGGCGCGCATCCGGCTCAAGGCCATGACGCGGCCGCCGGACCTCAAGGAGCTGGACGCGCAGATCGAGCAGCTCAACCAGGAGAAGGAGGCCGCCGTCGCCGAGCAGGACTTCGAGAAGGCTGCCCACCTGCGCGACCAGGCCGACAAGCTCAAGAAGAAGAAGGAGAACATCACCCGCGAGTGGCGCGAGAAGGCGAAGGAGATCGACGGTGTCGTGGATGAGGAAGTGATCCGCGAGGTGGTCGGCAAGATGACCGGCGTGCCGCTGACGAAGATCAACAAGGACGAGACGGCGCGGCTGATGACGATGGAGGATGAGCTGCACCGGATGGTCGTCAGCCAGCACGAGGCCATCTGCGCCATCGCCAAGGCGGTGCGCAAGAGCCGCGCCGGCCTGAAGGACCCCAAGCGGCCGATCGGCTCGTTCATCTTCGCCGGCCCGACGGGCGTCGGCAAGACGCTGCTGGCCAAGACGCTCGCCAAGTTCATGTTCGGCGACGAGAACGCGCTGGTGCAGCTCGACATGTCGGAGTACATGGAGAAGCACAACGTCAGCCGCCTGGTCGGTGCGCCGCCGGGCTACATCGGCTACGAAGAGGGCGGCCAGTTGACGGAGAAGATCCGCCGTCGGCCGTACAGCGTGGTGCTGCTGGACGAGATCGAGAAGGCGCACCCGGACGTGTGGAACATGCTGCTGCAGATCATGGAGGAGGGCCGGCTGACGGACAACGTGGGCCGGACGGTCGATTTCAAGAACAGCATCCTGATCATGACCACGAACATCGGCGCCGAGCAGATCGTGGGCAAGGAGCGGTTCGGCTTCGGCAAGAAGGACGAGGCCTCGACGTACGAGGCGATGAAGAACACGCTGAAGCTGGAGATGGAGCGGAGCTTCCGGCCGGAGTTCCTGAACCGCGTGGACGACATCATCGTCTTCCGCAGCCTGACGGACGGTGACCTGCGCGGCATCATCAGCATCGAGTTGGACAAGGTCTCGAAGCGGCTGAAGGACAAGAAACTCAAGCTGGTGGTGACCGAAGAGGCGAAGGACCTGATCCGGGAGAAGGGCACGAACAAGGAGTTTGGGGCGCGGCCGTTGCGCCGGGCGATCGAGCATCTGCTGGAGGATCCACTGGCCGAGCAGCTGCTGCGCGGCGACTTCCAGGGCAAGGACACGATCACGGTGCGCGTCGCCGAGGTGGACGGCGAGAAGAAGCTGGCCATCGACACCAGCGTGGGGGCCGGCACGCCCGAGTTGGCCGGCGCCATCAAGGCGGGCCACGACTAACGGCGGGCGCGCGGCGGGGCTTGCCCTCGCCGTCCGAGAGCAACACGAGGGGCGAACCTCAGTGGTTCGCCCCTTTTTCTTGCGCAGGGACGAGTTCACCTGTCCTGCTGCCGAACAGAGGGTAGACTGGAGGCGGGAGGAATGAAGCAGGCCCTACTCGGAGGACATAGCGCCTCCGGTCCAGGCTCGGGTGGTGAGTCGCCGTCTCTCCAACTCCTTCTCATTCGAGGTATCAGGCCCTCATGCACGAAACCTCCCCAGTGCGCCAGCCACACCAAGGAGTTCCCATGAAATCGCTGCTCCCCGGCACCGAGCTACCCCCGTCGCAGATCGAGCAGGAGTTCCACCAGCTCGCTGAGCTGTGGCGGACGGAAACGGGAATGCACTCTTCAATCTCCAAGCAGGTGCAGCACCCGGCATATCGCCAGATCATCGACATGGGGGAGAAGGCGCTCCCGCTGATCCTCCGGGAGCTGCGGGAGCGGCCCGCCCACTGGTTCAGCGCGCTCCGTGCGATCGCCAAAGAAAGCCCTGTCCCCGAGGGGGATCGTACCAATTTTGAAAAGACGAAGGCCGCGTGGCTGCGATGGGGCAAAGACAGGGGGCTGATCGACTAAATGCACCCGACCCATTTGCCGGCTGCCCGAGAAGCGGTGTTCCCCGACCTGCGGAAGGAAGACTACCGCGTCACGAGTGAGGAGGACAGGAAGTACAACTGCATCGCCCACGCCGCCGACAGGAGCGACGTCCCGTGGTGGCCAGTCGAGGAAGGTACGGACGGGGGTTTCTGGCCCGCAGGAGTCCCCAGGGAGGAAACCCTGGACGCCTTCGTCTTGGCCTACGGCACCCAGGGCTACGTCCCCTGTGACAGCGCGGACGTTGAACCAGGGTGCGAGAAAATCGCTCTGTACGTGAATGCCGATGGAACCCCTTCGCACGCCGCCAAGCAGACCAGCTCCGGGGCCTGGAGCAGTAAACTCGGCAATTGGGAGGACATCGAGCACAAGACGCTCGCCAACCTGGAGGCCAGCCCCGGTGGCGCTGCGGGGTATGGGAAAGTCGCTCGAATTCTCAAGCGCCGCCGTCCAGGAACGATTGAGATGGAAGCGGTCAAGCTCTTCGAGATGGGTGAACTAGAAGCAGAGCGCTCAGGGGCGGGCCGGCTGTACCTCGAATTCCTGCGCTGCCCCGCACTGAGCGCCGGCCTGTACGAGCTGGCCGCGGGCGCGGAAGACGCGCAGCGGCCGCACGCCGAGGACGAGGTTTATTACATCGTGCGCGGCCGCGCCTCCTTCAAGGGCGGCGGCCAGGAGCGGTCAGTCGGCCCCGGCTCGGTGATCTTCGTCAAGGCCGGCGAGGAGCACCGCTTTCTCGACATCACCGAGGATCTCGCGGCGCTGGTGTTCTTCGCGCCCGCCGAGGGCACGACGCAATCAACTGTTTAGCCGCGAGACTCGGGCGAGCGCGTGAGCCAGATCCGCTGCGCGGGGCGCGCGCTCGCCCGAGGCTCGCGGCTAAACTTCGGAGCGCGGGCGGTCAGCGGTTCTCGTACTTCATCAGGATCTCCTCCTGCGGCACGCCCGCCAGCGCCTCGAAGCCGCCGCCGAGGATCACGTCCGCCAGTTTCGAGGCGTCGCGGAAGTAGCGATCCGTCGGCCGCTGCCCCGTCAGCTTGCGGCGCAGGTCCTGGCACAGCAAATCCGCCGCGGCCACCGCCGCCTCGTTCTTCTGGCGGCCGCCCCACAGCGCCGTCACCAGCAGCACCACCGTGTCCTGCACGCGCTGCGACAGCTCCGCCATCCGGCACTGCCGGTCCGCCAGCTTCAACTGGTGCTTGCGCATCGCCCCGCTCAGCTCGCGCGGGTGCCGCTGGAACAGGTCCAGCGCGAACGCCACGTGCTCCGCCAGCCGCGGCTTCAGGCCGCTCACCGTCTGCCGGTCGTGCCGCACCAGCCGCTGCCCCACCTGCCACTGCGTGTACGCCGACAGCTCGCGCCGCAGCTTCCACAGGTGCAGCGGGTTCGCCGGACTGAAGGTGCGGATGCCGGCCTTCTGCAGCGCCTTGCCGATCGGCTCGAAGAACTGCCGGCCGTGCTCCTTCACCAGCGACTTGAAGAACGCCAGGCCGAGCATCTCGCCCTCGCCCTCGTAAATGCACGGGGCCAGGTAGTCGTAGACCTCCTCGCCGAACAGGTGGCCGCGCAGGAACGACCGCCCGCCGTGTGTCTTCATGAACAGCTCGACCGCCGCCTCCTTCAGCGCCTCGCTGCCGAAGATCTTCGCGACCACGCATTCCAGTTCACCGCGGTAACCCTGGTCGATCAGCGACGAGGTCCAGTGTACCAGCGCGTCGGCGCCCGCGATCAGGCCGGCGAGGCGCGCGATGCGCCGCTTCACCAGCTCGCGCGTCGCGATCGGCTGGCCATACGTGCGGCGGAACTCGGCCCAAGGGAGCATGTTCGCCAGCAGGATCCGCATGCTGCCCGCCGCGGTGGCGCACAGCGCGATCCGGCCCAGGTTCAGGCCGTGGTAGGCGATCGTCAGGCCGTCGCCGACCCGGGGCGTCAGCAGGTTGGCGCGCGGCACGCGGAAGCGGTCGAAGCGCAGGCCGTTGTTGTAGGCGTGCCGCAGCGCATAGAGTCCGTACGGCACCGCGCGGAAGTGCTCGTTCTCCTCCGGCGGCAGCTCGGCGATGAGGACCGCGGGCTTGCCCTCCAGCATCACGACGAGGCCGACCGTCCGGCCGGGGATGGCGTTCGTGATGAACAGCTTCTCGCCGGTGACCTCGAAGTGATCGCCGACCGGCACCGCGGTGGTGCGCAGGGCCGTCAGGTCGGAGCCGGCCGCCGGCTCGGTCAGGGCGAAGCCGGACAACGCCTCACCGCTCGCGAGGCGGGGCAGGAAGCGCGCCTTCTGCTCCGCGCTGCCGAAGCTGCGCACCGGATCGACGGCGCCGATGCAGCCGTGGACCGACGCCAGGCCGGCCGTCATGGCATCGAACACCGCCACGCGCGTGAGGAACGGCGCGAAGCGCGCGAACGGCGCCCCCTGGCCCCCGTACCGCGGGTCGATCAACATGCCCCAGTAGCCCGCGCCGGCCAGCTCCTGCATCGTCTCGGCGGACAGCTTGCCGCGCTCGTTGTAGAGGGTACCCTCCTGACGGCGGCGGCGGACGATCTCCAGCGAGCGCTGCATGGCGGCGTCGCAGGGAGCTGACCCGGGCTGCGGCGGCGGGTTGAAAAGGTCGAGCGGAACGCGGCCCTCCCAGACGGCCCGGTGGACGGGACTGTGGACGGTCTGGTACTGCGGCGCGAACAGGGCCTCGACCTGTTCGTCGGCCTTGTCCACGGCGCCCGTGCGGCGGGCCTCTTCGTCGCTCTTGCCGCCGAGGCGCAGGGCCTGTTCGGCGAAACTCTGCTGTTCGCGGTCGGTGCCGGTGGATGGGCTCATGCGATCCTCCCTGAGGTGATGGATGTGGTGGACGGGCGGGACGTCGCCCCCGCAATCCTCGCCCTCTGTTATTGTACGCGACCGGAGGCGGCCGCGAGGGCAGCGCCGACCGGGCGGCGGGCGCGGTGAACAATAGCGGGGCGCCGGTGGTACGGGTAAAACGGGAAACGCGGAGGGGCTCCGCCGGCGGCGCCGCCCGACCTTCCGCGTTGACACCCGCCGGGCACTTCCGGTATAGCGCGGTCATTCGTCGAGCACTATCGATCCCGTCCGCGGAGGTGCCGGTGCGACCCGGAAGCGTTGCCGCGTTCTGTGCGCTGTTGCTGGCCGGCTGCGGCACGCTGCGCAACCTCGACTTCGGCAGCTGCTGTAGCGGCGAGCGGCCCGGCAGCCACCGCGTCTTCGGCGGCGTCCGCGGCGACCTCGAATCCGCGGGCGCCACGGTCGGCAACGCCGCAGGCGGGCCAGGGTCGTTCGCCGAGCGCGCCGGCCTGGTGGCGCTGGCGGTCGCGGTCACCGTCCCGGTCACGGCCATCGACCTCCCCCTGTCCGCCGTCGGTGACACACTGACACTGCCCCTCACGATCCCAACGGCATCCCACGAGGAGCGGCAGCCTGCCGACGCCGAGAAAACCCCGCCGCAGTGAGTCCCGAGCGACCCCGTTGCCGCCGCACGCGCTCCCGCCGATAATTGGTTTGCACCCTTGAGTCCCTCACCCTTTCAGGAGTCGCGGAGCATGGCGTTCTCCCTCGCAGGACACGTCGCGGTGGTCACCGGCAGCAGCACCGGCCTGGGCAAGGCCATCGCCCTCTCCCTCGGCCAGGCGGGGGCCAAAATCGCCGTCAACTACTTCAACAACCACGCCCGCGCCGAGCAGGCGCTCGGCGAGCTGCGCGCCGCCGGCGTCGAGGCCATCGTCGTCCGCTCCGACGTCACCACGGAGGAGGGCGTCGATCTGCTGTTCCGCGAGGCCGAGAAAAAGCTCGGCCGGCCGGACGTCGTCGTCGCCAACGCCACCTGCGACCAGCCGCACAAGCGCATCGAGGACTACGACTGGGACTTCTACCAGTCCATGCTCGACTTCTTCGTCAAGAGCCCCTTCCTGCTGACGCGCCGCGCCCTGCCCTCCATGAAGGAGAAGCGCTGGGGGCGCATCGTCAACATCACCAGCGAGGTGTTCCAGCGCAGCGTGGGCAACTTCAGCGCCTACGTGGCGGCCAAGGGCGGCCAGGTCGGCTGGTCGCGGAGCATGGCGACGGAGCTGGCCCCCTTCGGCGTCACGGTCAACACGGTTGCCCCCGGCTGGATCCCCGTCGAGCGGCACGAAAAGGACCCGCAGGCGGAGAAGGACGCCTACTTCGCGCTGATCCCGATGGGCCGCTGGGGCGTGCCGAAGGACGTCGGCGACGCCGTGCTCTACTTCGCCAGCGAGGAGGCATCGTTCGTCACCGGGCAGACCCTGTGCGTCAACGGCGGCATGACGCCCTGGTGAGGGCCTGTACCGCCCCTCTCTTTGTAACATCTGTTAGGGACCGGCGTATCTCCTGTGCGGACGCCGCCGCAAGCCCCGCACAATCCGCAGCGCGGCCCGAAGCCGCAGGCGGCGCCCGGGCGGATTCCCTTCCCGAGGGGTTTTTACTGGACAAAGCGCACTGCCTTCCCGTTTAATAGGATCCCTGGCGCGCCCGAGGCCGCGCCGGAAGGTAATCGCCCCCGGCGGGACGCGATGGAGTGACCACGTCCGTCTGCCCTGATGTTAAGGAACTCACCATGGCCATCACCTGCGCTCACTGCTCGCGCGTCAACCCGGCTGAGGCCGCCTACTGCTACCACGACGGCAGCGCCCTGCGCAGCGGCGGCGGCCCGCGGAACATCGGTGCCCAGGAGTTCCCCGCCGCGTTCGTCTTCCCCTCCGGCCGCACCTGCCGCACCTTCGATCAGCTCGCCCTCGCCTGCCAGAACGACTGGGCCGCCGCCGTCGCGCTCCTCAGCGCCGGCCACTTCGAGCGCTTCCTCGGCACCATCGGCCGCATCGACCTCGTCATGGCCGCCCGGTCCGCCGCCGAGTTCCCCGACGCCGACCGCGGCCTCGACCAGTTCCTCGCCCGCCTGCCCACCCAGGCCCTCGCACCCCCCAGGCTCGAGGTCGTCGGCAGCACCGACATCGACCTCGGCACCCTCCGCGCCGACGCCGACCACCGTTTCGAGATCCGCGTGCGCAACAAGGGCATGCGCCTGCTGTACGGCTCGGTCGTCTCCGACTGCAAGTGGCTGGCCCTCGGCGAGGATCGCGGCGTTGCGCAGAAGCTGTTCCAGACCAGCGACGACCTCGTCCTCCCCGTCACGGTCCGCAGCCGTTACCTCCGCGCGGGCAACAAGGGCCTGAAGGGCCGACTCGTCCTCGAGTCGAACGGCGGCAACGTCACCGTCACCATCCGCGTCATCGTCCCGTCCGTCCCGTTCACCCAGGGCAGCCTCGCCGGCGCCCTGACGCCGCGGCAACTCGCCGAGAAGGCCCGCGCGGCGCCCAAGGAGGCCGCTCCCTTCTTCGAGAGCGGGGCCATCCGCAAGTGGTACGAGGCCAACGGCTGGGCCTACCCCATCCAGGGGCCGAACGCGGCCGGCCTCGGGGCCGTGCAGCAGTTCTTCGAGGCCCTCGGCCTGGCGAAGCCGCCGCGCGTCGAATTGAGCGAGCAGGCCCTGAGCCTGCGCGGCAAGCCCGGCGAGGCCTTGCGGCCGACGCTGCAGGTGCGCGCCCTGGAGAAGCGGCCCGTCTTCGCCACCGCGGCGAGCGACCAGCCCTGGCTCGTCGTCGGGCCGGTCCACGCCATCGGCAGCGTCGCGACCATCCCGCTGCAGATCGACCCGGTGCCGAACCAGGCGGGCAAGGTCCTGCAGGCGCGCCTGTCCGTCACCGCCAACGGCGGCCAGCACTTCGTCGTCCCCGTGTCACTGACCGTCGGCGCGGGGACGGCCATCCGCGCCGCCGCGGCGGCCATCCCGACCATCGCCGTCATCGACACCGCCATCGCGGCCGAACCGCTGCGCAAGGCGAAGCCGCACGCCCCCGTGCCGCCGCGCGCCCTGAAGCGCAAGCGTGCCACCCCCGACGAACCGCCGGACGGCGATGCGTCCCGGCGTGCCCTGCTGGTGGTCGGCGGTCTGCTGCTCCTGCTGCTCCTCGCCGGGGGCGTCGTCGCCATCCTGCTGATGTCGGGTTCGGGCGGAACGGTCCAGGTCGCGGTTGACGACGAGCCGCCCGAGGAGAAGAAGGGGCCGAAGGGCAACGGGCTGGCGGTCGTCCCGGTGGTGAAGGTCGATATCCAGGACGAGCCGGAGGAGGCGACGAAGGCGGCGCCGCTGCCGTTCAAGCACCATGTCCAGGACGAGCCGGAGGAGCGCCTCAAGGAGGCGCCGCCGCAGCCCGTCAAGGTCGAGATCAAGGACGAGGCCGAAGAGGTCGAGCCGGGGGCGCGGATGGGCAAGGGCGGCAGCGGCCCGGTGGACCCCGAGCCGCGCGTCACCTACCGCTACGGACCGAACATGCGCTTCGGAATCCTGGCCCTGAAGGACACCTTCGGCCGGCCTCTGAACAAGCGGATCACCTTCTCGGGCGACGGTGCGACCAGCAACACCCGCATCAAGGTCAACGGCCAGGACGGCGAGTACGGCGAGCCGTCCGGCCGCTGGCTGGTGCGCGCCCAGCCGGTCCCCAACGATCCGGTCCGGCAGAGCCGCAACGGCACCCTCTCGGTCCTCGCCCTGGGCAAGGTGCGGATCTCCCAGATCGTCGAGATCGTCCCCAGCAAACAGCCCGTCACCGTGGCCCCGGGGACACAGCGGCGGTTGCTCGACACTGTGCTGTGCCGTTACCAGATCGAAAATCTGGAAAAGCGGACCCACACCATCGGGCTGCGCGTCCAGGTGGACACGCTGATCGGCAACAACGACGGCGTGCCCTTCACCGTCCCCGGCTACGCGGGGCTGGTCAACACGATGGCCGATTTCCGCACCTCGAAGCAGGTCCCGGAGTTCATCCAGGCCCTGGAGGTGCCCAACCTGCAGAACCCCGGCACGGTGGCGAACATGACCCTCAAGCCGGGCGGGGGCCTCGAGCCGCCCGCCCGCGTGAGCCTGACCCACTGGGCCGGCGGCGGCGCCCCGTGGGAGGTGTCCGTCCAACACATGGGCGGCGACTCCGCGGTCGTCATCTACTGGCCCGAGAAAGTGCTGCAGCCCGGCCAGAAGCGGCAGTTCGGCTACGCCTACGGCCTGGGCCGCGTGGACGCGGGCGAGGGCGGCGGCCGGCTGGGCATCACCCTGGGCGGCTCGTTCGAGCCGGGCCAGGTCTTCACCGTGACCGCCTACGTCAACAACCCGGTGCCCAATCAGACTCTGACCCTGGACGTGCCGCAGGGACTGCAGATCCAGAATCCGGCCACGGTCGTGGTCCCGCCGGCGCAGGGGGCCCCGCCGACCAGCGTGGTCACCTGGAACACGAAGGTTCTGCAGACGGGAGAGTTCCGCATCAAGGTCCGCTCCAGCACCGGCGTGTCGCAGTCCAAGACCATCACGATCGCCCGGCCGGAAGGCCCGACCGGCGGCAAGCTGGCGATGGAACTGCTGGCGGCGTCGTTCGAGCCGGGGCAGACCTTCACGGTCGTCGGCAGCGTCACCGCGCCGGTGCCGAACCAGACGCTGACGCTGAACCTGCCGAAGGGGCTGGAGCGCGTCGAGGGGCCGGAGACCGCCCCGGTGCCGCCGCCTCCCGACGGCAACAAGGATGGTACGAGCACCCTGAGATGGAAGGTGCGCGTGCTGGAGCCGGGCAAGTTCCCGGTGCGGCTGATCTCCAGCACGGGCGTGGCGCGGACGAAGACGCTGACGATCCTCCGCCCGGGGGAGAACGGCGGCCGCTTCGCGCTGACGCTTGGTGGCGACTTCGCTCCGGGCAAGATCTTTAGCGTGACCGCGGTGGTCACCGAGCCGGTCGCGGGCCAGAAGTTGACGCTGCGGCTGCCCGCGCGGCTGCAGCTGGCCGACGGCGCCGAGACGCAGCTGGTGCCGCCCGCGCCGGAGAAGGGTGGCATCGCGAGCGTGACGTGGAAGGTGAAAGTGCCACAGCCCGGTAAGTTCCCGCTGCGTGTCGAGTCGAGTACCGGCGTCGTGCAGAAGAAAACGATCACGATCGAGCAGGCGGACACGAACGACGGCCGCTTCACCCTGGAGCTGTCGGGTGCGATTGCGCCGGGCAAGGAGTTCGTGGTGACCGGCAAGGTGACGAACCCGGTATCCGGCCAGAAGCTGACGCTGACACTGCCGCGGGCGCTGCTGCTGGTCGAGGGCGCGCAAACCCAAGCGGTGCCGCGGGGGACGAGCGAGGTGCAGTGGACGGTGCGCGTGCTGGAGCGCGGCCGACTGCCGGTGCGCGTCGAGTCCAGCACCGGTGTGGCCCGCACGAAAACGATCACGATCACCGAGGTGCAGAACCCGCAGGGCGAGTTGTTCGGGAGGTGAGGAACTCCAAAGCCCACGGGTGGCAACCCGTGGGCTTGATGTATCCACCCGCGCTGATCGGTTCTCGACGGATTTTACTGGACAGGGTGTGCTCCCCCGCCCTTTAATAGGGGTACGTTCCCGAGGTGGCGTTCCGAACCCGCCGGCGCGCGGAGAGAATGAGGGACGGGTCATGTCCTTTCGGTTGTTCATTTATTACTGTGCCCTGTGCGGCGGCTGGGCCGCGTTTCTCGGCTGGGCGCTGGGCCGCATGATCGCCCCGCACAACCCGTACGGCAACGCCGGCATCAAAGGCATGTGGCTCGGTATGCTCATCGCCCTGGGCCTGAGCCTCGTGGACGCGGTGTGGAGCCTGTCGCTCAAGCAAATCGGGTTGGTCTTCCAGCGCGTCGGCGTCGCGGTCCTGGTCGGCGTCGTCGGCGGCCTGCTCGGCGGCATCGTGGGACAGGCGCTCTTCAGCCTGACCGGCGTGATCGGCTTCGTCCTCGGCTGGACCATGACCGGCCTGCTCGTCGGCACGTCGATCGGCGTCTTCGAGATTCTCTCCGGAGTCATCCGCCAGCAGGACATCCAGGGCGCCAAGAAGAAGCTGATGAAGGGCCTGATCGGCGGGGCCGCGGGGGGCGCCCTCGGCGGCGTCCTCGCCTGGCTGTTCCGCTCGACCTGGATGGGCGTCTTCAAGACCGACCAACCCGACGAGTTCTGGAGCCCGACGGCCTGGGGCTTCGTGGCGCTGGGCATGTGCATCGGCCTGCTGATCGGCCTGGCGCAGGTCATCCTCAAGGAGGCCTGGATCAAGGTCGAGAAGGGCCGCCGTGCCGGTCGCGAGATGATCCTGTCGAAGGAGAAGACGACGATCGGCCGGGCGGAGTCGTGCGACCTCGGCCTGTTCGGCGACAACCAGATCGAGAAACTGCACGCGGCGATCGTCATGGCGGGCAACCGCTACTACCTCGAGGACGCCGCGACGCCCGGCGGGACGTTCGTCAACGAGCAGCGGGTTGTGGGCCGGGTGCCGCTGCAGTCGGGGGACATGATCCGCGTCGGCGTCAACGTGCTGTGCTTCCGCGAGCGGCAGAAGCACTGACGGGCGGGCCTGTCCCCTCTCCCTTCACCAGCCGGAAACTCCGGCGGGGGCGGCCGGAAAGTTCGCGGAACCCGAAAGAAACGCCCTGAGTCTTCCGGGCGTGACTGCTACGATAGAAGGACCGCGCTCCTGGAAGACTCGGGGCGCTGACGCTCACTGCGCAACTGCAACCACGAGAAGGAACCATGCCGCAAGTCATCCGCTGTCCGCACTGTCAGAAACAGATGGGCGTCCCCGACAACGCGGCCGGCAAGAACGTGCGCTGCCCCGGCTGTAACAAGCCGTTCACGGTCCCCCCGCCTGAACTGGTCGGAGCCGGCGCCGCCGCCCCCCGCGCCGCCGCCGCCGCGGCCGCCCCGTCAAAGCCGTCGATCAACCTCGGCTCGCCGTCCGCGGCCGCCCCCGCCCCCTCGAGCACGGTCTGCCCCCAGTGCAGCTCGGCCCTGCTGCCCGGGGCCATCGCCTGCATGGACTGCGGCTTCCTGCTCCAGGGCGACGGCGCGGCCCCCGAGCAAGAAGGGCCGCCGAACCTCTGCCCCAACCCCGCCTGCGGCGTGGCCAACCCCCCCGGCGACCGTGCCTGCCAGCGCTGCAGCACTCCCCTGCCGATGGCCGGCGGCACCCTGCTGCACAACCGCTATCGCCTGGAGAAGCTCATCAAGAGCGCCGGCTTCGGCTCGGTCTACCGCGCCACGGACACCAAGAACGGCAACCGCGAGGTCGCGATCAAGGACATGATCAACATCGACCCGCAGGAGTTCCCCATCCGCCTCAACTTCTTCCGGCGCGAGGCGGAGACGCTGAAACTGCTCGACAAGATCCCCATTGTGCCGCGCTTCGTGGACTTCATTCAGGAGGGCCAGACGGCCCACCTGGTGATGGAGTTCATCCGCGGCAAGGACCTCCTCGACCTGATGGAGGCCAACGGCAACAAGCCGTTCTCCATCCCGCAGGTGATCGAGTGGGGCAAGGCCATCTGCGAGGTGCTCGAGCACATGCACCGCCAGTCGCCGCCCCTGATCCACCGCGACCTCAAGCCCGATAACATCATGCTCCTGGAGGACCAGCGCTCGATCAAGATGATCGACTTCGGCACGGCCCGCGACCTGGGCAAGACCGCCAAGGAGCGCGCCGCCGGCAAGACGCGCGTCTACACGGCCGGCTACGCGCCGCCGGAGCAGATCATCGGCAAGCCCGAGCCGCGCAGCGACCTGTACGCCCTGGCCGCCACGCTGTACCACCTCGCGACGGGGAAGCCCCCCGAGGATCTGGGCATGCACCCCGACCAGACGCTGACCGAGGAGCTGGCCAACCCCGCCTCGACGCTGCCGGCGCAGTACCGCTGGTTCTTCGAGATCATCAAGATCAACATGGGGGAGGACGTCAACGACCGCTACTTTTCCGCCAAGGAGATCAAAGACGATCTGGGGCGGGGGCGGGTGTCGAAGGAGCAGCCCTGCCCGAAGTGTCAGGCGAGCAACAAGGTGCGCCAGCCGTACTGCGTCAAGTGCGCGGCGCCGCTGACGGACGTGGTGCTGCTGTGCAACAGCTGCGGCAAGGAAAACCGCATGGGCAGTCGTTTCTGCATCTACTGCGGCAACCGCATCCGGTAACATTGACCCGGCCGCTCGCGGGCTTGCAGGGTGGGCACTGCCCACCGCATTC